>JALYYC010000004.1 GCA_030946755.1 Candidatus Dormiibacterota bacterium | reverse complement strand
GTGCTGCTCCGCGCGCTGGCCACCCTGCCGGGCGTGACGGCGACGATCCTGGGCAGCGGCCCCGAACGCCAGCGCCTCCAGGCCCTGGTCACCGAGCTCGGACTGGGGGAGCGCGTCACGTTCGAATCAGCCGGCTCCCGGGAGGCGGCGCTCGATCGCGTTCGCGCCGCCCGGCTGCTGACCTTTCCCTCGACCCGGGAGGGCTTCGGCGTCGCCGTGCTCGAAGCCAACGCCTGCGGGGTTCCGGCCCTTGTCGTCAAACACCCCGACAACGCCGCCGTCGAGATCGTGCGCCACGGTGAGAACGGCCTCGTTTGCGAACTCAATGTCGCGCGGATGGCCGAGCAGATCGGCGGCTTTCTCCGGGACGAGACAACCCAGGCCCGCATGAGCAAGGCCGCCTGGCTGGTTGCATCCGGCTACTCCTGGGAAACCTACGTCACCCGCATGCTCGGCTCGTTGCAATCGCTCGTCCGCCGTGACCACGAGGAAGCGGCATGAAGATCTGCCTCTACCGCGATCCGACCGCGGCGGGGTCGCCAGACGTCGAGGCCTACCTCTCCCAGCTGGCCGGCGTCCTCGCGCAGGACCACCAGGTCACCTTCGTCTCCAGTCTGACCGCCCTGCGCGATCGATTGCGCCGGGATCGTCCCGACGTCCTGCATCTGAACCAGGCGGCCGGCCTGACGCTGGCCCGCCTGCTCCGCACTGCCCACGGGAGGCAATTTGACCGAGTGCCCGTGGCGCTCACGCTGCACGATTACCGACTGCGCTGCGCCTCCGCCGACGTTCATCATCCGGATGGCCGGGGATGTGCACCCCGGCTCCGGTGCCGCCCGGTGAGCGCGATCAATCGTCTCGTCACCGACTCGATCGGCCTGGTTCACAGTCCGAGCCAGTACGTCCTCGACCGCCACCTCGAGCAGGGATTCTTTCCGCGGGCCACGCATCTCGTTCTGCCCTATGGGTCGGGGGACGGCTCGTCGGCTGCGGAGCCGGCGGCATCAACGCGACCGTTTGTCGAGACCGATTGCGTCGTCATAGCGGCGCGGTCACCGATGAACGCTCCACTGGCCATCCACAGGGCGTTCCAGGCCGGGAAGATCGTCATCGCGAGCCGGAATGGAGGCATTCCTGAGGTCGTTCGCGACGGGGTCAACGGCCTCCTGGTCGAGCCCGGCGACGATCGGGCGGTCGCCAGGGCGATCGAACGCCTGCGCCAGTCTCCGGAGCTGGTGCAACACCTGCGAACGGAGTCCCGCCGGTCCGCCCGGCTCTACGATCTGGCCTTCCACGCCGCCCACCTGGTCCACGCCTACGAGCAACTGATCGCCACCAATCGCGTCGGACCCTTCAAGCAGGCGGCGGCCTGAACGGTTTTCGCATCAAAAGAGGCGTAGAGTAGGACTATCAGTCAATTCACCATCGCCTGGGGTCCAACGCAGCAGATCGGCCTCGACGGGACCGGCAAGCTGAAGTTCGGCAAACAGGAAGTCAAGGCCGGGGTTTTCCGCTTTCGGGTCCAGGGCGAAGACGGCGTGACCGGCGCCACCTTCACCGGGGAGTCGCCCAACATCCGCCACCAGATGGCGAGCTATCGCAACCCTGGTCCGGAGCAGTTAACCAACCAGCGGCTGGGCGCGTTGCTCAAGACCTTCTGCGCCACGGCCGGGGTCATTGTCCTGCTCGAGATCGTCGCGTCGGCGCGAAGCAAGGGCAATGCCATCAACCTCGAGTCGCCCGGCCACCGTGCCCTGCTGGAACGAGCCCTGCGCGGCTCCAGCCCCGGCGCCTCGCTCAACCTCTAGCGCCTCTTCAGCCGCCGGACTGTAGATAGTCCGCCAGCGCCTCCTGCCACGATCGCATCGGACTCATGCCGGCTTCCTCCCACCGCACACTCGTCAGCGAGCTGTTCGCGGGCCGGCGCGCGGGCCGGGGCGCCTCGGTGGAGCTGGTCGGGGTGACGTCAACCTGTCCGCCAACGATCGTCCGGGCGAACTCGAACCGGCTACAGGCACCGGCGTTCGCCACGTGAAAGAGGCCCTGCAGCTCGGTCCGTATCAGATCCCGGATCGCGATCGCGAGATCCGCCGTCGATGTCGGGCTCCCGACCTGGTCGGCCACCACACGCAATGGCTTTCCCGACTGCGCCCCGGTCAGGATCGCCTTGACGAAATTCTTTCCGTGCCGGCCGTAAAGCCAAGCCGTTCGCAGGACGGCGGCCTTCACGCCTGACTCGAGCACCCGCACCTCGCCGGCCCGTTTCGATTCGCCATACACGCTCAGCGGGTTGGCCGGGTCGTCCTCCGTGTAGGCCGACCCCTTGGCGCCATCGAAGACGTAATCCGTGCTGACGTGCACCAGGCGCGCCCCGACGGCCCGGGCAGCCTCCGCCAGCGTGGCTGGACCGTCGGCATTGACCGCGAACGCCTGGGCGCGCGCCGTTTCCGCGCCGTCGACGTCGTTGAACGCAGCCGCATTCACGACCCAGTCGGGTCGCGTCGCATGGATGATTGCGGAGACGGCGGCCCGGTCCGCGATATCCAGCTGCTGATGCCGCACCGCGTGCAGATCCTCCGCGGCGAGCACCTGCTCGAGATCCTGACCCAGCTGGCCACCAGCCCCGGCCAGGAGGATCCTCACGTCGTCGGAATGGCGTTCTCGGGCAGGCCCTGGTAGTTGCGCCCGTAGAACTGCCAGAAATCCTCACTTTTCCGGTGCCGCCACCAGGCATCGTTCTTCTGGTACCAGGCAACCGTCTGCCGCATCCCGTCGGCAAACTTTACCTGCGCTTCCCAGCCGAGCGGCTTGGTCCGGCGGGTATCCAGCGCGTAGCGGTAGTCGTGGCCGGCCCGATCTTTGACGAAGTGCTTGAGCGAGCGAGGCTTTTTACAGAGCTGCAGGATCATGTCCGCGACCTCGACCCCGCTGATCTCGCCGCCCGTGCCGATGTTGTAGGCGTTGCCAGGCTCGCCCTTCCAGAGCACGCGCGCGATGCCGCTGACATGGTCGTCGACGTAGAGGTAGTCACGCACGGCTGAGCCGTCCCCGTAGATCGGCAGCGCGAGGTCCTGGAGCGCATTCGTGATGAAGAGCGGGATGATCTTTTCCGGAAACTGGTACGGCCCGTATGTGTTGGAGCCACGCGTGATCAGGGTGGGGAGACCGAAGCTCACGTGGTAGGCGTTGACCAGCATTTCGCCGCCGGCCTTCGTGGCCGAGTACGGACTCCGCGGCTTCAACGGATCGGTTTCTTTGCTCCGCCCATCCTTGACATGGCCGTAGACCTCGTCGGTGCTGACCTGGAGAAATCGCTGATGCCGGTACTTCCGCGCCGCCTCGAGCAGGACGTACGTGCCGTAGACATCCGTCTGTACGAACTCGCCGGCATTGAGCAACGATCGGTCGACATGTGACTCCGCGGCGAAATTGACGATCGCGTCGACGTCTCTGGCCACCTGATCAACGATCTGCGGATCGCAGATGTCACCCTTCACGAATTTCAGGCGCGGGTCTCCCTTCAGCTCGCCCAGGTTCTCCTCACTACCCGCGTAGGTCAGTTTGTCGAGGACGGTGACCATGACCTCAGGGTCGGCGGCCAGCCGTTGGCGGACGAAGGCCGACCCGATGAAGCCGGCTCCCCCCGTGATCAGGAGGCGCCGGAGGCGCACGTCACCCACCCCTGCATTCTCGCCTATCGGGCGCCGGGGGCCTTCGCTAGACTCTGGCCATGAGCTCCGTGGCCGTGATCGGGACCGGCTATGTCGGCTTGACCACAGCGGTCTGCCTGGCCGAGCTCGGGCACGACGTCACCGGGGTGGACACCGACACCGCCAAGGTCTCGACCCTTGCGTCGGGCCAGCCGACCATCTTCGAACCCGGTCTTGCCGAACTGATGGGTAGCGGCGTCAAGGCCAGCCGGCTTCGCTTCACCTCGGACTACTCGGAGGCAATTCCGAAGGCCGAGTTCGTCTTTATCGCGGTTGGGACGCCGCCCCGGCGCCGCGGTGAAGCCGATCTGGTCTACGTCAAGCAGGCAGCGAAGGGCATCGCCGAGGCCATGACGAAGACCGTGACGATCGTCAACAAGAGCACCGTTCCCATCGGCACCGGCAACATCGTCGCCCGCATCGTGGGCGAGAACCTGAAGGGCGAGATCCCGTTCTTTGTCGTCTCCAATCCGGAGTTCCTGCGCGAAGGAACCGCGCTGCACGACTTCATGCATCCCGACCGTCTCGTCTTCGGATCTCACGATGAAACCGCCGCCCGGCAGGTCGCCGGCCTCTACGCCAAACTCGACACGACGTTTCTCTTCACCGACCTGCACACGGCCGAGATGATCAAGTACGCATCGAACGCCTTCCTCGCCACCCGGATCTCCTTCATCAACGAGATTGCCAGGATTTGCGAGCGCGTCGACGCCGACGTCAAGGTGGTTTCGGAGGGCATGGGAATGGACCGCCGCATCGGCCCGCTCTTCCTCGATGCCGGGATTGGCTACGGCGGGTCCTGCTTCCCGAAGGACGTCAAGGCCCTGGCCCGGATCGCGGAGGCGATGGGGTACCATCCCGAGCTCCTCGACGCCGTCATGGAGATCAACCTCGATCAACGAACGCTGGTCGTCGAGAAGCTGCGCGAGGTGCTCGGCGGCCTGCGCGACCAGGTGATCGGCGTGCTGGGCCTCGCCTACAAGCCGAATACCGATGATGTGCGCGAGGCCCCCTCGATCGATGTCATCCAGAGCCTGTTGCAAAAGGGCGCCCGGGTCCGCGCCTACGACCCCAAGGCAATGCCGGTCCTCAAGCAGCAATTAACCGGCATTGAATACTGCCGGGACGCCTATGGGGTGGCCGATGGAGCCGATGCGCTGCTGCTGGTCACGGAGTGGGACGAGTTCCGCACCCTCGACATGAACCGGATCAAGGGCCTGATGCGCCGCCCGGTCCTCGTCGACGGCCGTAACCTCTACGATCCGAAGGTGATGCGCGAGGCCGGCTTCGTTTACCGCGGAGTCGGCCGCAGCTAACCATGCGCGCCGCGGTCACGGGGGGCGCCGGTTTCCTGGGCTCACACCTGTGTGACCGGCTGCTGCGTGACGGCTGGTCCGTCGTCGGCGTCGATAACCTCGTCACCGGCTCAACGTCGAATCTCTCCCACCTGAAAGACAACAAGGCCTTCGAGTTCCTGCAGCACAATGTCAGCGAACCGCTCTTCCTCGACGGTCCTCTCGACGCCGTCCTGCACTTTGCGTCACCCGCATCCCCGGTCGACTATGCGGACCACCCGATCGCCACCCTCAAGGTCGGCACCCTGGGCACGCATCATATGCTGGGCCTCGCCCGGGCGAAGGGCGCCGTGTTCCTCCTCGCGTCCACCTCGGAGGTCTACGGTGATCCACTCGTGCACCCGCAGCCGGAGAGCTACTGGGGCAATGTCAATCCGATCGGTCCCCGGGCCGTCTATGACGAAGGCAAGCGCGCCGCCGAGGCCTTCACGATGGCCTACCACCGGGCGCATCGGATGGAAACCCGCATCGTCCGCATCTTCAACACCTACGGGCCCCGGATGCGGATCGACGATGGTCGAGCGGTCCCGAACTTCCTGCTGCAAGCCCTCCGCAACGAGCCCCTGACCGTCTATGGCGATGGCTCGCAAACCCGGAGTCTTTGTTACGTCGACGACCTGGTTGAGGGCGTCGTGCGGGTCCTGAAGGGAAACTTTGTCGAACCGATCAACCTCGGCACCGATGAGGAGGTCACGATGAACGAGCTCGCCGAACGGATTCGCGTGCTCTCGGGGACAAGCGCCGGGATCGTGTTCCGCCCCCTCCCACAGGACGATCCGCGCCAGCGCCGCCCCGATTTGACCCGTGCCCGCAAGCTGATCGGCTGGAACCCGCGAACCTCGCTCGACGCCGGGCTCGGTAAGACCATCGAGTCCTTCAAAGCCGGCTTGACGTGAAGGGCCTCTCCCAGGGCGTGGCTGTCGCCCTCCTTCTCGCCGGTTGCGGATCGCAGCCGACTTCGGTCAGCTTCCCGAAGCACTCCCCGACGGCCTCGGGGACGGCCTCGCCCGCTGCCACCGACTCCTCGAGTCCCGTCGGCCAGGGCGCAAGTCCAGGCGCGGCCCCGGCCGCCACCCCGCAGGTGATGACATGCAAGCTGCCGGTCGTGCTCGATGCTGAGGCTGGTTGGGTCACGTTCCCCGGGGGGACCTATCAGCGCGATCCGAAAGCCGACCACCTTCCGGCCGGCTCCACCCTGCCCCTGTCGAAAGCCTATGACAGGGCCTACGCCCGCTGGGTGCCGGTCATCCGCGACCTGATATCGCCCGACGGGCAGCACTATGCGTATTCCGACTCCACCGGAACGACGATCCACGTCATCGATCTTGCGAACAACGCCGATCATGCCTTCAGGCCCGCAGCGCCACCGCCCGACAGCGTGTGGGTCGCGATCGACTACGAAACCGAGGGCGTCTACTTCGAGCAACAGCCCAACGGCCCGGCTGCGCCTGCCGGCTTATGGCTGCTCACCCCCTCCACGGGGTCCGTCAAACAGATCACCACCAACTCCGTGCAGTACATCAGCGGAGGCGGCGCCTGGGGAACCAGTGAGCCACTCACGGGTCATGGACCCGGGCCGGGAAGCCGGCTGGTGCACACGGACTTACGCTCGGGGGCCACCGTCTCCTGGTACAAACGAACCGATATCGAGTTCACCGTGGCTGGGGCAGACGCCGGCGGCCATCCCGTCCTGCAGGTCTGGAAGGGAGGCGCGGCCGGCCTCGTTGCCGTTACCGGTCAGGATGCCGGCTCCCAGCTGGCGGTCGCGCCCGGATCGGCCGTGCCAGAGCTGAGCAATGTGGTCCACCCGGTCAGCGACGCCCACGGCATGTGGTTGGGCGACACTGCCGGCAAGGTATCCCTGTACACCCCATTGACCGGCATCAAGAAACTAGCCCAGGTCGGCACCGGCGATGTCGGCATCGGCGGGGGCTGCCACTAGTCGTCCGTCGATTCCCCAGCCAGCGGGAGCACGCGGGGCCGGCGGCTGCGCGCCTCCGCGTCCTGCTGGCGCATGAGACGGCGAACGAGCAGGACGAAACCCGGACAGGCGATGACAAAAATACCGAAGGCAATTAACGAGATGCCCCATTGCCTGCCGCTGAACCCACTGATCACCGCCATCAGTGCGATCACGGC
>JALYYC010000233.1 GCA_030946755.1 Candidatus Dormiibacterota bacterium | reverse complement strand
AGCCCGGCGATGGCGAACCTCGAGCGCCTCGACTGGCTCAATGGACAGTTCATCCGCCGGCTCCCAGCCGACGACCTCGCTCGGCGGATCGCTGAGCGGATGCCTGGCATCTCCGTCGAGCAGCTGGTCCCGCTCGTGCCGCTGGTCCAGGAGCGCTTGCGCACGCTCAACGAGGCGAGCGAGATGCTCCAATTCTTCTTCGAGGAGCCGGCGGAGAGCGCGCCCAGGGCGCTGGTGCCGAAAGGGCGTGACGCGACCCAGACCGCGGCGGCGCTGGCCCAGGTGGGTGCCGCGGTCCAACCACTCGCGGACTGGACGGTCGAGGGCCTGGAGCCGGTGCTCCGCGCCACCGCCGATCAGATCGGATGGCCTGCCCGGGATCTGTTCATGACGCTGCGGGTCGCGATTACCGGTCGGACCGTGACCCCTCCGCTGATTGAGTCGATGGCCCGGCTGGGCAAGGAACCGGTGCTCAGGCGGCTCCAGCGGGCCGCGGCGGCGGTCGGCGGGAAAGACGCCTGATCGGCAGCGGCCAGTAGCGCCAGCGGGCGCGTGCCAGGATCAGGTCTCGGGCAACCGGACCGAAGCGCCACGAGTCAGTGCTGACCGTGCTGTTGTCCCCATCGAGGAAGACCGTGCCATCAGCCTCGATCATGAGAATCCGCTTCACCATGGTGATCTCGGGCCGATCCGGATGGCGCGCGACGACCACCTCGCCCACGTGCAGTGGAGTGGCCGCATCGACCGGCGTCACTGCGATCAAGGAGCCATCGCGCAAGAGCGGTCGCATGCTCTCGCCTTTGACGCGCAGCGGGTAGACTGATTTCAGGAGCAGTCGGCTACACCCTTTAAGGAGGATTTGACACCATGATTTTGATGGAATGGATTCGTCCATCGCGCGCCGTCGAGGCGCATTGCGACCTTCCCTGTGGCATCTACGATCCGGAGCAGGCCCGCATCGAAGCGGAGTCGTGTTTCAAGATCGATGAGAAGTACGCGGACTCGAAGGACGAGATTTTCCGGCAACGCGCCGTCCAGATCAAGGAGCAGCGCGCGGACCTGGCCAAGCATCATCTCGACGTGCTCTGGAGCGACTGGTACAAGCCGGAAAAGCACGACCAGAAGTTCCCCCAACTCAAGGACACGCTGAAGCAGGCGGTGAGCCAGGGCTCGAAGGTCAAGGCGTCGATGGACAAGGCCGAGGCTCAGAAGTGGCTCGACCTGATCGACCAGGTGGCCAAGATCTGGGAGCAGGCCGGTGGCCCGCAGGAAACCCGGGTCGCACGCGCGACCGCCACGCCGACCCGCGCCTAAGAGCAATCCACGCACGGGCGCCTCGCGGCGCCCGTGTCACATCTCGCTCAGGGACTCCAGGCCAGCCGCGAATCGGCGTCGAAATAGCTCCCCTTCGTAATGGCGACCGATGGCCCGGTCGCCCGAATCGATCCCTCGGTGCTGATCGGCAACAGGTACAGATCGAAGCTTCCGTTGACGAGCATCAAGAACGCCAGGGCGCTTCCGTCCGGCGCCCAGACGGGCTGGGCCACCATGCCGGCCTGGAGAAGCGTCGCCGTATCGGTCGGATACGGGTGCGGCTCGGCGGTGTAGGTCGCGCTGAGCGGCGCCACGTACAGGTCATCGCCTTCAGGACCGCCCCGGATGAACGCGAGGGATTTTCCATCGGGCGAAAGGGACGGTTCGAGATTGCGCGCCAGGGTTGGCGAGAGAAAAATCGAGCGCCCGGTCTGCGTCGACATCCAGGTCAACCGGGCCACCGTCTGGAGCGGGAAGCCGTCATAGGCATAGGCCGTGTAGACCAGCTGGTCGCTGGCGCCCGGCCGGAAAGTCGGGTCGCTGTCGCCGCCCGTGTATCCGGTCGGAATCACCAGCTGGGCCGACCGGTGGGAAACCAGTTCGGCCTGCCAGATGCCGAAGTCATTTGGCTGCAGGTCCTGCGGGCTCGAGGGTTTCTTGCCGCGATCCGTCAAGTAGGCCAGGCGACGGCCGTCCAGCGAAAACGCGGGGGCGAAGGCCCACAGCGCACCTTCCGGTGCCGAGGCCGCGGTGATCGCTGCCGCGCCGGTGCCGTCGCTCGCCCCCACCTCGATCGTCGAGCTCTGGCCCTGGATGCGCGCGTACGCCAGCCGGGCGCCATCGAGCGTGACCGCCGGATCCTTGACCTGCGCGCCAGCCAACAGCCGGGTCACGTTGTAGCCGGAAAACCGGTACAAGGCCCGACCCCGGGTCGCGTAAAGCCGTCCGGGGACGGCAAAGCGCTTTACCGGCACCACCTTCCCCGGATCCTTCGCCACCGGTGCGCCGCTCGACGTACACGCCGATATGCAGATCGTCAGTGCGACCCCGGCGCCAATCCATCGACGGGGCATCACGGCAGCAAATTCCCGCCGAAGATCTCACGCATGTAGCGATTGACCGCCGGCCAGTCCGCGAGCAGGATGGCCTCGCCGCCGGGTGAGGTGGCGTCATGGACGTACGGCG
>JALYYC010000220.1 GCA_030946755.1 Candidatus Dormiibacterota bacterium | reverse complement strand
GCCGGCGGCTTGACCGCGGACACACCGCAGGCATGCCTCGATCTCGTGGTCCCGCGGCTGGCATGAGCGCCGGCCACCAGATCGACGCGCGCGCGCGCCAGCTGTTCCGCGAGCTCTATGGCTATCCGCCGGCGGCCGTCGCTACGGCGCCGGGTCGGATGAACATCATCGGGGAGCACACGGATTACAACGGCGGCTGGGTATTGCCGGCCGCTATCGATCGATTTATCGGCGTTGCCTTTCGAGAGCGCCGCGATAGCCAGGTCGTGCTACGTAGCGAGCGGTTCCCGGCCCCGGTGATCTTCCCGGAGCTCCCGACCCGCAAGCAGGGGGCGTGGCCCGATTACATCGTGGGCGTCGCCCGCGAGCTGGACGGCCGTCCGGGACCGAGGCCCGGGTTCGATGTCCTGGTGACGTCGGATCTTCCGCCTGGATCTGGCTTGAGCTCATCGGCGGCGTTGGAGGTCGCATTTGCCGTGGCCTATCTCGCGGCCGTGGGCCGCTCGATGCCGCCGGCCGACCTGGCACGGCTCTGCCAGCGCGCCGAGAACGCGTTCGTTGGCGCCCGCACCGGCATCATGGACCAGTTCACGGCGCTCTATGCCCGTGCCGGCAACGCCATCCTGCTCGACTGCCGGACCCTCCAGGCTGACGACATCCCCCTGCCGGACGGCCGGCACGCCTTTCTGCTGGTCGACAGCAAGGTCCGGCACGACCTGGCGTCGTCCGCCTATAACGAGCGGCGCCGCGAGTGCGACCGTGCGGCCGCCGCGCTCGGGGTTGAGAGCCTGCGGGATGCCGCGGAGACCGACCTCGAGCGGATCGATGACCCGTTGCTTCGGCGACGCGCTCGACACGTGCTTACCGAGAACCGTCGCGTGCTGGCCGCCGCCGGCGCCCTCCGGGGGCGAGACACCCAGCAACTCGGGCCGCTCCTCGCCGCCTCGCATGCGAGCCTCCGTGACGACTTTGAGGTGAGCTGCCGAGAGCTGGATGTGCTCGTCTCCCTCGCCGTCGAGTCACCGCATGTTGTCGGGGCGCGGATGATGGGTGGCGGTTTCGGCGGCTGTGTCATCGTGATCGTCGAGGCCGCTGCCATCGACGACCTGGAACAGCACCTCCAGATCGGCTATGCGGACGCCTTTCACAAATCTCCCGAGTTTTACCGCGTGCGGGCCGTAGACGGTACGATGCCGGAAAGGTTTCACTGAGCATGGCCCTGAACGACTGCCTGTCCCTGTTCCCGGTTCAGTCGCTGAACCGCCAGGAGCTCAGTGCCGGCTGGCGGATGGCGATTGCCACCCTCGGCGAGGGGGAAGACAGCGGGTTTGCCCGGCTTGATTTCGACGACGATCCCTGGGCGCCGGTCGCGGTACCCCGGCTGCACGGGGCGACCGCCGGCAATGAGGCGATCTGGTACCGCCTGCGTTTCCCCCGGCCCAAACATCGGCAACGGACGCTGCTCCGCTTCGAGGGCGCCTTCCTGGTCGCGAACGTCTGGTTGAACGGCCGCTTGCTGGGCAGTCACTATGGCTACTTCGCGCCCTTCACCTTCGACGTGTCGTCGTTCCTGCTCGACGAGAACGTTCTTGCCGTGTGTATCGAGGCCCCCGTGGAGCTCGACCTGGCGGCCAAGCGCCACGTGATGGGCATTTTCAACGACTCGGAGGAAAAGCCCTATCCAAGCCACGAGGTCGGGCAGCTCGGGGAGCAGTTCGTCTGGCATGTTCCCATGGGCCTCTGGCGGCCGGTCCTGCTCGAGCAGGTGGGCCACGTGGTGGCCGAATGGCTTCACTGTGAGCCTCGCGTCGCGGACGGTGACCTGGCCAGGCTCGTGTTGCGCGCGCGCCTGCGAAATCTGGACGGACGCATCATGACCGGCGACCTGGCGATCCGGGTGAGCCCGGACAACTTCGAGGGCGGCCCGCCGCTCGAGATGAGACGGGCGCTGCGGCTCGCCGGTCACGAGGTCCAGGACGTCGTGGTGGAACTCGCCGTGCCGCATCCGCGCTTGTGGTCGCCATGGGCCCACGGCGAGCCCGCTCTGTACCGGGCCGAGATCGAGGTGAGCGCGGACGAGCGTCGTAGCGCGTCTCTCAGGGAGACGTTCGGCATTCGTGACGTGGCGCTGCAAACCCGGGCCGACGGCTGGACCTTCCGTGTCAACGGGCGTCCGATGTTCATGCGCGGAGCGAATTACCTCAGCCAGTTCTTTCTCGACGCCACCACCGACGGGCTCGCGAAGAGCGATCTCGAGCTGGCCCGACAGGCCAACATGGACATGCTGCGGCTTCCGGGACACGTGGAGCCCCCGGCTGTCTACGAGGCCGCCGATCGGACTGGACTCTTGATCTGGCAGGACATGCCCCTGGTCGCCTCCTACGTCCACCGCGGCGACCACCGATCGGTGAGTTTCTTTCGCGAGGCGGTGCTCGCCCAAACCGAGGAAGCCGTCCACCTGCTCTTCAACCACCCGAGCGTCGCGGCCTACGCCGCCCATGCGGAGCCGGCCTGGTGCCGCGGCCACGCCTGGCTGGGAGAACGCCATACGGAACAACTGAACCGCGACGTGGATGAGGAGGCCCTGGCCTTGATCAAGGAGCTCGATCCGTCCCGTCCCGCCGTGGCGGCCTCCGGTGACGACGATGCGCACCTGTCAGCGGCCTCCACCCGGGCCTGGGAGCTGGGCGCCGATGGGCCGAAATTTGTCAGCCAGATCGGGGCGCAGGCGCTGCCGAACGCGAACTCCCCCGTCTGGCGTTCCCTCAACCGCCATTGGCCGGTCGCCGACGATGACCAGGGCTGGCGCTACGCGGGCTACCGGCCGCAGGAGTGGGTCCACAGCGGTCTGGGCCCTCCGTCCGGCTATCCAAGTCGGGATGCGTACATCCGGGCCAGCCAGGAATTCCAGGCGAACTTCTTACGGGCCTGCCTGCTCACCCTGCGCCGGCAGAAGTTCGGCCCATGCGGCGGCGTCCTCGTCTCGCAACTGGTTGACGCCTTTCCGGCCATCTCGCCGGCGATCGTCGACCATGCCCGGCGGCCAAAGCGTGCCTACCGGACGGTGGCGGATGCCTTCGCGCCCCTCCTGCTGACCGTGGAGTTGCCGGAAGGGGAGACCGCCGAGCGTGGGGCCATGGCGCAGCTGGCCCGCGGTCGGCCCTATCGACTGCGCCTGGTCATCGTCAACGATGATCCGGAGCAGCATGGGATGGCGCGACTCCGCTGGCGGGTAGACCGCGAGCGGGGGCCGCAGGCAGGGTGGTGGCGCGCGATGCGTGGATGGTTTGCGCGCCGCCGCTTTCGAGGCCAGGATTGGGTGGCGATTCCCGATCAACTGGACCCGGCGAGCGTCGTTGCTGAGCCACTGGTCCGGCTGCACGCCGACGGGTTGTACCGGCTCGCGGCGGAACTCGAAGTCAACGGCAAGACCGTGGCGATGATGGAGGAACGATTCCTGGTGGGGGACCCGACGCTGCGTGCTCAGGGCATCAACGCAGATCGGGCGGTCCGCCAGGCGGCGCGGGAGCAGGCGGCTCCGGCGGCGGCGCGGCGCTGACCGGGACGACGCCGGTCCGGCAGAGCTCCGCATAGATCTCGGCACTGCGCCGCAGGCGTCGCTGCTGGGTCGCGGGATCATTGGCAAACAGCCCGAACTTCGCCGAATAACCCTCGGCCCACTCGAAGTTGTCGAAGCAGGTCCAGTGAAAATATCCTCGGAGGGGCACGCCCGCCCCTAGCGCGCGTAGCATCGCGCCCGCGTGCCCAGAAAGGAACTCCGGCCGAACTGCATCGGTGCGGTCGGCGATCCCATTCTCGAGCACGAGAATCGGCAGTCGCTCACGCCGCAGGGAGATCAGCGTCCGGTACAGCCCTTCCGGGTAGACCTCCCAACCGAGGTCGGACCGGAGCACGTTCGTCCGGATCACCCGCTGGCCGAAGAGCTCGCCGCGATAGCGATGGTTGAACCGAACGAGCTCGCGCGTGTAGTAGTTCAGCCCCATGAAGTCCTGGCTCGGCGTCGGACCTGATGCTCGGCCCGCTCGGGTGAGTGGAAACGCCAGCCGGCCCTCGCGCAGCGAGCGCAGGATGGTCTCATTGAAGACCCGCTGGAATGTCCACGCGATCATCCGGTCCTGCGGCAGGAACCGACGCGCCGGATCGAAGACGCGCAGATGGTGGGCGAGGCCGACGCGGGCGCCCGGTTGCCGCGCCTTGATGCGCTCGTAGGCGAGCCAGTGCCCGCGCAGCAATGTCACGAGCACGCGCATCGCCGCCCCCCAGTTGCGTTGCCCGGGTGGCCACTCGCCATGAATGTAGCCCTGGTAGGCGATCACGGTGGGCTCGTTGATCGTCACCCAGTCATCGGCCAGGCTGCCGAGCTCGACCATCACGCGATCGACGTACTGTGCGAAGCGATCGGCAGTCCCAGGCGTCTCCCAGCCGCCGGCGCGCGCGATCCAGGTCGGATTCGTAAAGTGATGCAGGGTGACGAACGGACGCATACCGGCGTCGCGAATCGACGTCAGCACCTGCCGGTAGTGATCGATCCCCTCGGCGGAAAACGCACCCGGGGCGGGCTCGATCCGGCTCCATTCGAGGGAGAGCCGGTGCGCGTTCTGATGGAGCCGGGCAAGGAGCGCGAAGTCGTCGCGGAAGCGCCGGTAGGAGTCGCAGGCGGGATCGGAGCGATCGCCATTCTTGATATGGCCGGGGTGAGCCTCCCACTCCCACCAATCGTTGCCATGGTTGCCGCCTTCGACCTGGTGGGCGGCCGTCGCCGTCCCCCAAAGAAATCCGGCCGGAAAGCGGTCGACCGTCACGGTGTGCCCCGCCCAAGGACGGCCGCAATTGCCACGAGCAGCAGAAGGGCGATCCCCAGCACGACCAGGCAACCGATCGGGCCGACCACGGCGGTCATGGCTCGCGGCATTGACAGCCCGTAGTGCGCCTGCGCGGCAAGGATGAGTAAGCCGTTCTGCCAGAGAAAAACAGCGACGCCGGTAAGCCCGGCCAGCGAGCCGATCGCGGCCGCGGCTCGGGCATTCGACGAGAGCCGCGCGAACGCATCCAACGCCGACACGGGCACGGGCACCAGCCCGACGAGCGCGACGAACCCGATCAACTTGAAATAGCCTGGTAGGTCACCCTGGCCCTTGAGGGCGCGCGCCCCAAGATGGATCAGAACCCCGGCAACGAGCCAGAGCAGGAGCCCGATCAGGACCTCAACGATGGGAATCCAGAAGCGATGCAGGTAGACCCAGCGGGCATAGATGTCCGCGCCCTGAGCCGTCAGCGACGGGAGCGAGCCGAGGTTGGCGGGCGGCCGGTAGGGTGCGAAGGCGGCCAATTCGGCGAATACCGCCGGCAGAAGGAGAGAGAGGCCGAGCGCCAGCGCCGCCTGATCGCCCCGGCGGCGGGCCGCGATCTCGGCCAGTCCCCGGGACGGATGGACGATCAGCATCCGCAGATCCGTCCAGAGGAACATCGCGGGGCATTCTAGTGCCTGCGTCCCGATCGTGCTTATAATCCCGCGAGCGATGGCTAACTCGGAGTCGTCCGCCCGCGTCAAATCCGGCCTGGCTGATCGGGCGACCGCACTGGTCGGTTGGACGATTGCCTGGCGCGCTACCAGCGCCGTCGCGACCCTTGCGCTGGGGGCCTTCCTGATCCGTCAGCTCCCCGCTGACCAATACGGGCGCTACACCTTCGTCCTGGGGGTGCTCGTGTACATCGCCCTCCTTGCGACGTTTGGCCAGGACCAGGGTCTTCTCCGTTACCTTCCCGAAGTGGTGGCCCGTCAGGATCGGGCTGCTGCGCAGGACCTCCTGCGTAAGAGTGCGATCGCCGTGGTCGGGGTCTGGGCCTTCAGCAGTGTTGCCGTCTTCATGCTCAGGCGGACGATCGACGCGGTCCTCGATGCGCACGTGGGGGACCTGCTGGCGCTCGGCACGGTCTTACTGCTGGGCGGAATTGCCGTCGGAGTGCTGTCGTTTGCCCTCGTCGCCGTCTACGACATGCGGAGCCAGGCGATCGCGACGCCCATCGCCGGTGGGCTCACGCTCGCCCTTGCCGTAATCTTCCTGCGGAACGGAGGGCATCTCGAGTCGGTCCTCATTGCCGGGGCCGTCGGACAGTCGGCGCTCGCAATCTTCTACTTCCTCCTTTTGCTCCGGCGTATCCGCAGGGCCGAAGGCATCGCTGGGGAGCGGGTCGGCTGGCGGCGGCTTCTTGTCTATGCGAGTGGCTGGTTGCCAAGCCTGTTGATCGCTTCTGCGGTAGGGTTCCAGTTCGAAAACATCTTTCTCCTCCGATTCAGCGGCTCGACGGCAGTGGCTTACTACGACACCGGCTATAACATCCCGCAGCGACTGGTCTCGCTGATCCCGAGCCTGCTCACGGGCGCATGGGTCGTGGGTACGCTTGAAGGGGCGCACCGCGAAGTCGCCCGAATTCGCGCCGCCGTTATGGCCTTCTACAAGGGCATCTTCCTTGTCGCATTTCCGCTGGCATTCGCGGGCGCGGGGTTGCTGGGGCCAGTCATCCGCGTTTACACCAGCGGTCGCCTGCCCCCGGCTGAACAGATTGCGCCGGTCATGCTGATTTTCTTGACTGCTGCCCTCCTGGTCACGCCATGGGGGCTCGTGGTACGGGTCAGGGAACTGGCATGGCTGAACGCGCTGGTCACCATCGCCCAACTTGGATTCGCAGCCCTGGCCGACCTGTGGTTGATCCAGCGTTTTGGGCTGTGGGGAGCCGTCGCGGCGGTGGGCCTGACGACGGCGCTCACCGTCGTGCTGTCGTTCGCCGCCTGGCGAGCCTTCGCCAGAGAGACCCTCGCGATTCCCTGGCACTACGCAGGCCGGTGCCTCGTGGCTGCGTCACCCTACCTCGTCCTGTTGCCCGTGGCGTTTACCAGGCTGCCATCGCGAGTCCTGATCGTGGTGTGCGTTCTGGGTACGGTCGTGACGACCGCGGCGTGGGCGTATCTGGTTCGCCGGCTGGGCCTTCTCTCCGTAGGCGAGGTGCCCCTCTTGCATGAGAGCCGGCACGGTGCCATCAAACGCGCGCTGGAGTACCTGGCTCCTGGTTAGAAGATCACGGCCATGTTGTTGAAGTCGCTCCAGTTTGCCTCGAAGAGCGACTTGCTGATCCAGTACTGCGTGCCGTGCAACGGATCGTTGACGCGAACCTGGGTTTGGGACACGCCGCTGAGGGTCACTGCATGCTCAACAAACGAATATCTGACCGTCCGTCCGTCCCACGCGGTCCAGGTGCGCACGGCCGGCCGCGCCCAGTTGGTTTCGACCCAAACTTCGACCGGATGCCCGGTCAAGAGGGCGTGATACACGGACGACGACGATAGCCCTTCGCCCCCGCTCGCGCCAGGGTCACCGTGTGAATGCGCGATGGACAGGATCACCGGCCAGTAGACGCCGTAGCCGGTCGGGGTGCTGTCACTTCCGTTGACCTGGCCGACGAAATTGGTATATGGATCGCCCCATCGCACCACGGTGTGATTTGGAGCCATGACAGGCGAGCGTGTGTCAGGGTTTTCCTGGGTGAACAGGGCGGAGTCGCTGTAATAATGACCAAACGTCGCGAGGCCCATACGGAGCGCGCTGGTCTCGCAGTCGAGCACCATCGCCTGCTGGTAGATCGGCACGTTGATCGTCGCGTAGCCCGGTGGAGGCGTCCATGGCCGGGCGGCCACCAGCACCCGCGGGGCGGGCGCTGGGGCCGGTGTTGGTGCGGGCGCCGGGGCCGGGGCCGGCGGGAGCTCGAGCACGTAGATCTCGGCGGGTGTGGCTTGCCGCGCAACAGCAAATTGCGTCCGGCGCGCACCGGTCGACGGCAGCGATGACGCAACAAGCACCGACGTCGGCGTGGAATGTCGGGCCTTCGCGATCGGGCCGATGACAAAACTGCCGGCGACGCTCGCGCCGATGACACCTACGCAGGCGATCGTCGGGAGCCTGTTCATGGCAGTGTTACTGCTAACGTAAAGCGCCAGGCTTGCGGCACCGGTTTCGACTGCGGCCTCGTGTGGCGCCTGTTACCCCGCCGTTAACCGGGTCAGTAGTATTTGCTTGCTGAAACTCGAATCCCGGATCGCGATCGTAACGGGTGCCGGACGCGGGATCGGTGAGGGAATCGCCCGCCGCCTCGCGCAGGACGGCGCCAGCGTCGTCTGCGCTGACGTCAATCAAACTGATGCGGCGCGCGTTGCCGCTGACTGCGGACACGGCGCGATCAGCCAGGCTCTGGACGTTACGGATTCGCGTCAATGCGACGCGTTGGTGACGAGCGTCCATCAGCAGTACGGTCGCCTCGACATTTTGGTGAACAACGCGGGGATCAACCGCGATGCCATGCTCCATAAGATGACGGACGAGCAATGGGCCCAGGTACTCGCCGTCGACCTCAGTGGCGTGTTCTATATGACCCGCGCCGCCAGCCGGGTCATGCGTACGGCTGGCTCCGGCCGGATTGTGAATATCGCGTCTGCGAGCTGGATGGGCAATATTGGCCAGGCCAACTATGCCGCGGCCAAGGCCGGCGTCGTCGGCCTGACGCGGACTGCGGCGAAAGAGCTGGCGCGCTCGCAGGTGACGGCGAATGCGATCTGCCCGGGGTTCATCGACACGGCGATGACCCGGGGTATCCCGGACGCGATCCGCGAGCAGCAGGTGGCGAAGATACCGCTGGGACGCATGGGCCAGCCGGCGGACGTGGCTGCCGTCGTCGCCTTCCTGGCCTCCGATGAGGCCGGTTATGTCACCGGGGAAGTCATCAACGTCGGCGGCGGCTACGTCTTGTGAGACTGGTCGGCCTGGCCGACGCCGTGGCCGCCATCCCGGATCGCGCGACCGTCGCCGTCGATGGCTTCACCCTGATGGGTGTCGCCGAGGCGCTCTATGAGGCGATCGAAAATACGTTTGTGACGACCGGCCATCCCAGGGACTTGACCATTGTCCATGCGGCGGGCCAGTCGAATCGAAAAGCCGGCTTCGAGCACTTCGCGGTCGAAGGGCTGGCCAGGCGCATCGTCGGCTCGCACTGGGGCCTGATGCCAAGGATGTCTAAATTCCTGGGCGATGGCCGAGCCGAGGCGGTTTGCCTGCCGCAGGGACAGATCGCCTCGTTGTACCGGGCGATCGCGGCCGGCCGGCCGGGAAATCTCACAAGAATTGGCCTCGGGACTTTCGTTGATCCGCGCCTCGATGGCGGCAAGGTCAATCAACCGGCCCGGGACCATGCGCCGGACTATGTCGCGATCGAGTCGATCGGCGGCCAGGAATTCATCCTCTACAAGAGCTTCACGATCGACGTTGGCATCTTCCGCGCCAGTTCGGTCGATCAAGACGGCAATTGCTCGCACGAGGACGAAGCCGTTTGGCTCGATGCGCTGGCCATCGCCCAGGCGGCGCACAACTCCGGTGGCGTCGTGATCTGCCAGGCGAAAAAGCTGGTCGCGCGCGGCACGATTCCCCCGCGGCGGGTAACGGTCCCGGGGGCGCTCGTCGATCTTGTTGTCGAGGCGCCCGAGCCGGAGCGTCAGCACCGACAGACGGACAGAACACTATTTGACGAGGTCTATGTCTCGGCCGCCATCGGTTCCGAGCTGCCGCGCGCGCCGTACTCCACGAGGCTGGCGATCGGGCGCCGCGCGATCCGGTTCCTGCATCGGGGAGACGTCGTCAACATCGGTACCGGCATCCCGGGCGACACGGTGGGGCCGGCCCTCGCCGAAGCAGGCCTGTCAAGCGCCATCACGCTCACCGTCGAGTCAGGCGTCTACGGCGGCGTCCCGGCGGGTGGCGTGGATTTCGGCATCACGGCCCATCCGACAGCGATCATCCCGCATGCCAGCCAATTTGATTTTTACAATGGCGGCGGCCTCGACGCCACGTTCATGGGCGCCGGACAGGTCGACAAACAGGGGAACGTCAACGTCAGCCGCCTTGGCGGCCGCGTGATCGGGGCCGGCGGCTTTATCGACATCACGCAGAGCGCGCGGCTCGTGTGTTTCTGCTTCACAGTCGAGGGCAAGAACGAAAAGTTCGTCCAGGCCGTCGACCACCTGACGTTCAGTGCCGAACAAGCCCGCAAGAACAGGCAGCAAGTCCTATACGTCTCGGAGCGCGCGGTTTTCCGACTTGGCGACGCGGGGCTCGAACTGATCGAGGTTGCGCCCGGGCAGGATGTCGACGCGTTGGTCAACCAGATTGGCTTTCCGGTCAAGGTCGGGGACCCGGTTGCGCAGATGCCGGCCGACGTTTTTCGCGAGCGTGTTGACCCGTTCGACCTGCCTGCACGTCCAGCAGGCAAAATACGTGTGTCTTAAGGGCCGTTAGCTCAGGTGGTTAGAGCGGCCGGCTCATAACCGGTTGGTCGAAGGTTCGAGTCCTTCACGGCCCA
>JALYYC010000187.1 GCA_030946755.1 Candidatus Dormiibacterota bacterium | reverse complement strand
CCTCCCCACCCTCTCGTACGTCATCGACCTGCTTCCTGGGAGCATCATCTTCGGCCTCGGCCTCTGCATGCTGGTCGCGCCGTTGACCACGGCGCTGATGGCTTCGATCCCATCACGAAACGCCGGCCTCGGATCCGCCATCAACAATGCGATCTCGCGCGTCGGACCGCAGCTGGCCGGCGCCCTGATCTTTGTCTTCCTCACCTCCGCCTTCTATTCGTACATCGCCAGCCGGCGGGCCGGGCTGGATGTTTCCTCGCCGCAATTCCGCAAGCTCGTCAGCCCGCTTAATCCCTCCGGCATTCCAGGGCTCGCGAGCCTGGTACGAGATGCCTCAGGCAGTTCCTTCCACCTCGCCATGCTGCTCGGCGCCGGACTGCTGCTGGTCGGGGCCCTCGTCAATGCCCTGTGGATTAGGAATGCACCATCCGCCGCGCAGGTCGACGCCCCCGCCCCCGCCGCTACGGTCGGCGAGAGCGCCTAAGGGCGGACGAGTGGCGGTTGCTGATGACGTCGTCAACACCATCGCCGCCTTTGCCCTCTTTGCCGACCTGACGAGCCCGCAGCTGGAAGAGATCGCCCACATTTTCGACGAGGCGCGCTTTGCGGAAGGCGAGCGCATCCTTCGCCAGGGCGTGAGCGGCTCGGGGCTCTACATCATTCTCGAGGGTGCCGCCGCGATCCGCGTGGACGGCGTCGATCGCAGCACGCTTCGGGCTGGTGACTACTTCGGGGAGGTGTCGTGTCTGCTGGGCGAGTTGCCGGTGGCCGACATCGTGGCGACGCAACCCTTGCGATGCCTGGTGCTCCCGGCATCGCAGGTCGAGAGTTTTTTGACAGGCCATCCGCGCGTGATGTTCCGGTTCCTCCAGGGTGAGGCACGCAAGCTGAAGAATACAACCAAGTGGCTGAGCTAGCCGACCGACCTTTTCCTCCGGGCCCTTATCGACTCGTCGTCGTCGGCAGTGGCCCGGGTGCCCTGCAGCTCAGTTACAGTCTCCGCCGGCTCGGCATCGACCACGCCGTAATTTCCGAGGACCCGGCCCCCGGCGGGATGTTCCGCCGCTGGCCGATCTTTCAGCGGATGCTGAGCTGGACCAAGCCGCATACCCTGGTCCCCCGCGGCTCACGCGCGTACGAGCGGTTCGACTGGAACAGCCTGCTGGCGGATGAGCCCGACCATCAGTCCCTGATGGCCGGCATCATGGACGGCAGCTCCTACTTCCCCTCGCGCCCGGAGATGGAGCAGGGCCTGGCGCGCTTCGCCGGCCAGACGGGCATCCAGGTCCGCTATGGCTGCCGCTGGGAATCCACCCGGCGCGAGGGCGCCGACTTCGTCCTGACGACCTCCGACGGTGAGTACCGCGCCGGCGCCGTGACCTTCGCGGTTGGCGTCGCCCAGCCCTACCGGCCTCCGATCCCGGGCCTGGAGCAGGTCGCGCACTACGGCGACTTCCGGCCGGTCGAGACTTATGCGGACCGGCGGGTCTTCATCGTCGGCAAGCAGAACTCCGGCTTCGAGATCGCGACCGGGCTCCTACCCTGGGCGCGGCAGATCGTGCTGGCATCGCCGAGCCCGACCAGGCTCTCCGTGAACACCCACTCGCTGGTGGGCGTTCGCGCCCGCTACGTGCAGCCCTACGAGGACGCGGCGCTGGCCGGCGGGGTTGTCATCCTCGACGCCGCCATCGAGGAGGTCGCCGCGCGCGGCGGCGCCATGGTCGTCCGCACCCGGAATGCTCACGACGGCCGCGAGCTCTGCATCGAGGCCGACGATGTGATCGCCGCCACCGGTTTCACCGCGCCCCTTCGGGACCTGCCGGCCCTTGGGGTCACGACCTACGGGCAAAGCCGCCTGCCGGCCCAAACCCCGTTCTGGGAGAGCGCGTCCGTCCCCGGGCTCTACTTCGCGGGCACGCTGAGCCAGGGATCCGCCGGATTGAAGAAGCACGGCATCCCGAGCAACTCCGGCGCCGTCCAGGGCCACCGCTATAACGCCCGGGTCCTGGCGCGCCACCTGGCGACGACCCGATTCGGCGTCGAGGCCGCACCGCCCCGAGTCGCCGCCAGAGACGTGGTCCGGGTCTTGCTGGACGAGGCCACCTGTGGCCCGGAGGTCTGGCACCAGCGTTCCTACCTGACGCGCGTGATCGCCTTCCAGGATGGGACTGGCATCACCGACGAGGGGATCGTGCCCCTCCAGCATTTCGTGGACGCGAGCGGCCCGAACGCGGTCGCCATCACGCTCGAATCCAACGGACAGGGCGATCCCTATCCCGCCGTCTACGTGCGCCACAAGAACCGGATCAGCGAGCATCTGCTGGCCCCCCACCCGCTCCTCCATTTCGACGGGGATGCGTACACGCGCGAGGTCGAGGCTATCCTCGAGCCAGTGCTCAAGGAAACGGCGCCGCTGTCATGAGCGATCTGCCGACCGGCACCGTCACGTTTCTCTTCACCGACATCCAGGGATCGACGCGCCTGATCCAGGAGCTCGGGGATGGATACACCGCCGTGCATACCCAGCACAACGAGCTGCTTAGGACCGCTATCGCGGACCACCACGGCCGCGAGCTGCGGACCGAGGGTGACTCCTTCTTCGCCGTCTTCGCCAGTGCCGTCGACGCCGTCTGCGCGGCGGAAGCGGGCCAACGCGCCCTCAAGGATCAACCCTGGCCCTCCGGCGTTCAGCTCCGCGTCCGAATGGGCGTCCACACCGGCGAGGCGACCGTCGTCGGCAACGACTATGTCGGGTTGGACGTACACCGCGGAGCGCGCGTGGCCGGGGCGGCCCACGGCGGGCAGGTCCT
>JALYYC010000170.1 GCA_030946755.1 Candidatus Dormiibacterota bacterium | reverse complement strand
GGTGACCACGAGATCCTCCGGCTGGACGGTCTCTGGCGACAGCCCCGGACGGTCCTTAGCAACTGAAGTCAGTCCGATACCAGCGCTGGTGAACCCGGGCAGGCCGACAATCTCGTCGAGCACGGCGCCCAAAATCCCCTCCAACTCCTTACTCCGCCGGGCAGTCGGCTCAGGGTTGCTATTCACCGCTACTAGTCTTATTGATCGCGAGGTCGACGTCGCGGATTTTCATCGCTTCCAATTCGATTGTTCGATTAGTGTCCGCCACGGGCTACCAAACCGAACATGCTCCGAACGCGCCGCCCGGCACGCGCCTACAGTAGTGCGCAACCCATGCGGCGTCCTGGAGATCAAGGCAACCAGGCTATGAAGACGCTGGCCCCTCGTCTCGTCGCGGCTATTCTGCTCACCCTGGTCATTGTGTTCGGGGCCGTGCGCGTTCTGGATGCTGCCCGACCGCCGATCAGCGAGGGTCAGGCTCGTGCCGCCGCCCTGGCCCAGCTCTCCTCGACGTCCGGTGTCAGCGGCTTCCACGTGGTATCCGCGAGGAGGGTGCTGTCCGGAGATCGCGTCACGGATGACAGTGGAAACGTAATCTCCACCCAGTCGCGGAGCGCGTGCCCGACCTTCGGGTTCCCCGCTCCTGGGTGGTTGTGCCCGGCCGGTCCGGTCTGGGTACTCCACTTCCGTGCTCCGCCTCAGAACGGATTCCTTCTTTGGGAGGCCTACGTCGTCGTTGACGCTCAAACCGGCAAGGTCAGCTCGGCCAGCACCGACGGGACAAACCAGTAACTGCCGGCTGAGCCTAACGGTGAGGAGACCGCTGCGGCGGCGCGTCGAGCACCAATTTCGAGCGCCTCGCCCAGAGCGACCCGCTCGCGTTACCATCTTGCTCGAGTGGGGTAGATTTACATCATGCGCTCGGCGAGCCGGCAGCTTCTCATTGCGATGACCGTCCTGACGCTGGTCGCCTGCAGCGGTAACTTGGCCTCGTCCACATACCTTCAGCCGGCAAGCGGCTCCTGTCCAGTCTCATCGCAGGCGCCAAATTATGGGGTTGGATCTGGGCCAGTCTATCTCTCAGGTCAGAACGATTGGTACGCCGGCGGTCAGGTCGCCATCCTCCTTGTCGATGCCAGCTACCGGGGGCCGCTGTCGGTACGAGCCTCAGCGCTAGCCGGTAATAGCGCGTCCACGATCACGCTCGCTGAGGAAAACCTGTCCGAGACGGCAGTTGCTGGGCTTGCTGTAAAGGAACAGCAACGCTCGCGCCAGGTGGTTTCGGCGACCCATTTGGCGGGAGGCGAAATGCGACTGGCGGCTGCTGAGCCATCATCGAGTTCGCGTGAGTGGCTCGGACATCTGAGTACCAGCGGCCCAGGGTGCTTTGCCATTCGGGCCGCCGGAGATACCTTCTCGGAGGTCATCATCATCTCGGTCCATGCGGGTCCTGCTCCACCCGGCTGACTGCGTAGCCCGTGCGCCGTTACTGTGTGGTACGGTGACCGGCGCATGAGGCCGGCTACAGCAAGCGCTGGCGTCGCCCTTGAAGTCAACGATCTACGCGTCAGCTGCCCTTTATCAATGGGCCCCGGCGGTCCCAGACTTGGGCGGAGCAGACGCAGGCCGCGGTCGGGGAACCCAACTCGCGCGCCTGAGCCGACGCTACTTGCGCGCCTGGGGGAGCGTTGCCTTGCCTCGACCGATCGGAGACGCCGACGGGGGAGGCACGACCGGTCCGATGTTGCCGTCGGGCGCCTCGTCGAGGTCGACGATCACCGGCGCGTGGTCGCTGGGTAGGGTTCCCTTGCGCGCCTGGCGGTCGACCCAGGCTGCCCGCACCCGCGCCGCGACCGGCGGGCTGGCGAGGACGAGGTCGATGCGCATCCCCATGTCCTTGTGGAACATCCCGGCCCGGTAGTCCCAGTACGTGAAGATCCGCGCGTCGAGCCAGTGCTCGCGCACGACATCGTGCAGGCCACGGCTGGTGAGGGCCGCCAGCGCCGCGCGCTCGGCGGGCGTCACATGGGTCTGGCCCGCGTAAGCGTCGGGATCGAAGACGTCGGCATCAGTGGGCGCAATGTTCATGTCACCGCACACCACGGTGGACTCGGGATGGGTGATCAGCATCCGGTCGAGGGCCGCCAGCCACTCGAGCTTGTAGCCGAAGTGCTCCGAGCCGGGCACCCGGCCGTTCGGCACGTAGACGGAGTGCACTCGCACACCGCCACACGTGGCGGCGATCGCCCGCGGCTCCTGGTGGGGAAAGCCGGGCCCCCCAGGAACGCCCGACACGACGTCCTCGAGCCCGGCCCGGGAGAGGATCGCCACGCCGTTCCATTGCGCCTCCCCACTGCGGGCGGTCGCGTAGCCACGCTCAGACAACTCCTGGGCGAGCAGTTTGTCGAAAGCCTGGTCGGCGAGCTTGGTCTCCTGGAGGCACACCACGTCGGGTTGCCGCGTATCCAGCCAGGGCAGGAGCCGCGGGACCCTCGGCGTGATCGAGTTGACGTTCCACGTGGCGAGACGCACACCCTTACGGTAGTCCGCGGCCTTCATTGCGCCAAGCTCGCGTCGCTTTCCGGCAGAATTGGCTCGAGAAACGCGAAGGGGTGAACTGATGGCGACGCCAACCTACCGAACCGGCAAGATCTGCTACGTCGAGATTCCCGCCACCGATGTCCAGGCATCGGCGAACTTTTACACGAGCGCCTTTGGTTGGCAGACCCGCACGCGAGGCGATGGGGCGATGGCGTTCGACGACACGGTCAACGAAGTCAGCGGGACCTGGGTGACCGGTCGTCCGCCAACCACCGAGTTCGGCTTGGTCGTCTATGTCATGGTCGCTGACGCCAATGCAGCCGTCGACGCGATTCGCGCCGCGGGTGGCCAGATCGTGAAACCAATCGACCCGAAAGCCCGCGAGATCGTCGCGCTGTTCCGTGACCCGGCTGGCAACGTCCTGGGCATCTATCAGCAGCCCGGTTTACGCGAACAGGAGTCGCGGTAGCCTTGGTCGGGGCCGCGCATCGGTGAGCCAGGCCGGCCCCGACGCCGAACTCTGCGTCGACTTTCGCCTCACGCTGCCTGAGTATCGAGCCGCGATTCTCCATCTGTCCATGGCGCTCTGGCCGTTCAAAGCATTCGTCGCCCTGACCATCGTTAGCGCGATAGCGGGACTTGTGATCTTCCTGAATGGCGCCGACGCCCTCGGCATAGCCTTGCTTGTCATCGCCATCGCCTGGGGCCTCGTTATCGCCCTGGTGCTGCTTGTGAGACCCCGCCGTCTGTACCGCCGGCAGGAACGTCTGCGCGCACAGCAGACCTACTGCTTTACGGGCAGCGAGGTTTCCTGGTCCTTTATCGATGGCGACTCCCGAGTACGGTGGACATACTTCGAGGATGTCCGTCAAGCTGGCGACATCTATCTGCTACGGCATCAGATGAGACGTTTGGGCAGCGTCATCCCGAGGCGAGCCTTTAAGACGCCAGCCGAGGAGGCCCGCTTCCGTCAACTCGCGCAGCTCCATTCGAAAACGAACTTCGGCGCGACCAGCCCGGAGTCAGCCACGAGCTAGCGCGCGCTGCCGCAAGCCGTAGGCGGCGACAGTGCCAATGGCGAAGGCCACGACGAGAGCTACGATACCGAGGATCAAGCTGATCGGTTGCCCGGAGGCGAGACCGTGCGAAACCAACGCGATCGCCAGAACAACCGCGAACAGCGCCACGCCGAGACACAGCCAGACCGTCGCCGGCGTCACCCAGGTGGTGCGAAGGGACAGACCACCGGGCCGCGACCACATGGCGGCCATCACGGCGTCGGCGATCGGCAGGAGCCAAAGCTGGATCCTGTCGATCGGCGGAGGCGTCGAGGGGACTCGGGTCAGCACGTTCGCCACAGGACGTGCAACGCGGGCCGTGGACGTTAGTGTCGTTTCGATTGACTGGCAGCCGATACCTTCATAGAATCCGGCCGTCATGCAGGTCCGGTTGCGCGCTGCGTTGTTAGCACTCGCCACGATGGGTGGCCTTTGTGCTTGCTCGGGCATCGGAGCCTTGACTCCGCAGGCGAGCCTGCACCCGTCGACAGTCGCAGCCCGCGCCTCCGCGACGCCAAAAGCTGCGCCAACCGCTGCGCCAACAGCGGTGCCAACGCCGAGCCCGGTCGACGCGACCTACGTCGGCAGCGAACTGGGGGCGATCGAGCCCGCGATCCGATCCGCCGACACGACCGCGGCCGAGTATGTGGCGTTCGGCCAGCGGCAGCAGCAGATCTATCACCTGCTTTCCGCCCACCCTGACTGGCTCCCGACAGTGCTGGGCGCCGTGTCGCCGCCAACCCGCGCGACGATCCAGGCGAACGTGATGGCGGCCCAGCAGATCGACAACCTGAATGGTTCCCGGACGGGACTCCCGCACTGGCGGATCGTGACGCCGCCGGCTCCTGAGGTTCTGCTCGGCTACTACCGCGAGGCGCAACATGCGTTCGGCATCCCGTGGCAGTACCTGGCCGCGATCAACCTGATCGAAACCAACATGGGCCGCATCCAGGGCCTGAGCTCTGCCGGCGCGCAGGGGCCGATGCAGTTCATGCCCGCCACCTGGGCCGCCTATGGGCGGGGCGACGTCAACGATCCGCGCGACGCCATCCTGGCGGCCGGTCGATATCTGCAAGCGGCGGGCGCCGCCCGCAACCTCAGCCGGGCGATCTACGCCTATAACAACAGCGACCTCTACGTTCGCGCCGTGACGCTCTACGCGCAGCAGATGATCGACAACGAGCGCGCCTTTTTCGGCTATTACAACTGGCAGGTCTACGTCGCGACGACCGCTGGCGAGGTGCTCCTGCCGGAGGGCTTCAGCGGCTAGCCGGTCGCCTGGCTAACGCGCGCGGACGGTCTCCTTCACGAACGCCGCCGCGCGATCCATCGCCT
Organism: Candidatus Dormiibacterota bacterium; assembly: GCA_030946755.1. Taxonomy (GTDB): domain Bacteria; phylum Chloroflexota; class Dormibacteria; order CF-121; family CF-121; genus JALYYC01. The sequence goes on along the minus strand of JALYYC010000170.1, from coordinate 3,133 downwards.
CGTCGAGGACGGGCAGTAGCCCGTGGCCGACGCCCGGAAACGTGACCAGCCGAGCGTCCGGGAGCAGCTTCACCGACTTTTTGAGCAGGCTGAGCTGGGCAAACGGGTCGGACTCACCCGACAGGAGCAACACGGGGCAGCGAATCCGGGGCCAGTGCTCGGTCCGGGGCGTCTCGGGATGCCCGGGACGGTGGAGCGGATAACTGAGGAGAATCAAGGCGGCGTAATCCGTCTCGACGGCGGCCAGGCTGGCCACCCGACCTCCGTACGAGTGGCCGCCGGCAATGGCGCCTGGCCTCGCGGAAGCCTGGAAGTCTGGCACCGCGCGTTCGGCCTTGGGAACCGTCCGCCCACCGCGCCGGAGACTCACCGCCCTGGCCCGCAAGCCACGGGCCTCGAGGGAATCCACATATGGCTGCATGCTCGCCGCGGTCCCCGCCGCGCCGTGGCCGAGGAAGATGGTCGGAAGGGTCGAGGGCCTGGGTGCCACGCGCTAACATTAGCCGCCTATGGCACGGGTCCTCGTGGTCGAAGACGAGCCCAACATTGCCTCGATCATCGTCTTCAAGCTGGAGCGGGAGGGCCACCAGGTGCGCTGCGAGCCCGGTGCGGGCGCCGTCATGCAGGCGGTGGCGGCGATGCAGCCGGACCTCGTCCTGCTCGATTCGTCCCTTCCCGACGGTGACCCGTTCGACCTGCTCGCGCTGCTCGTGCCCAACGCGGTCGTCGTGATGATGACGGAATTCCGCGACCAGGCCACCCCCGCCCGGGCGCGCGCCGCCGGGGCGGCGGCCATCGTGGAAAAGCCGTTCAAGCCGACGCAACTGGCCCGGTTGGTGGCCCAGCTGGCGCCGGCCGGCAGCCTTCGATGATGACGGTGCTCGCGCGCAAGCAGGGCGCCGCGCTCGTGATCCGTGACCGTGCCCTCGGCATCTTCACCGACAAGGGGTTCACCCCGGTCGACTTCAAGGTTGAGCTGGCGATGAAGCTGGCGTCGCGCCTGCAGTACACGCCGGTGCTCCCGGCCCAGGACATGGAGGAGGCGGACCTCCTTCGCTTCCTGCAGGACTCGGCGCGCGCCTGACGGGCCGTTAGCAACTCGTCACCTTGTCGTCTCGCCAGACGGCCCTTCCGTTGGCAAGCGTGATGGAGACGGCGCGTTATCCCCTCGCAGTGAGCCTTGACCGTGAGACGGAAAACGTCGTGGCCAGCGGCCGGTCGGCGGAGGTCGAGGGCAATGTTCGCGAGGCCCTCGTCCGCTATGAGGCGGCACTCAAGCTGGCGCCGGGCGAGGCCCTTCCCCGTCTTCGGCTCGGCACACTATGCCATCGGATCCGGGATTACGCCCGAGCGCGCGAGGTCCTGACCGAGGCGGCGGCGCTCGCCCCTGACGACGCGGACGTCGCCTTCCGGCTTGGCCTCACCTGTGATGCGACCGGCAATCGGGAGCAGGCCAGGGCGGCCTACACCCGGACGATGCTGCTCGCCCCCAGCTCCTGGCAGACCTGGTACCTGATCGGCCGCGATCACCGGCACCTCGGTCACACCGATGTCGCCCGGACCGCCTACCTTCGGGCGCTGAACGAGTCGCCCGAGGAGCCGGAGATCCTCGTTGAGCTTGGGACCCTGCTCTGGGAGAGCGGCAAGCGCGATGAGGCGTTTCCCTACCTGGAGCGGGCCGCCCAGGCCTGTCCCACCGATCCCGGACTGAGCCTGCAGTTGGGGCTGGCTCACCTGGAGCGTGACGATCTGATCGCGGCCCAGCGCTGGCTGACCTCTGCCAAGCACCTGGATCCGTCCGATCGTCGGATCGATCTCGGGCTCCAGCAACTGGCGCTGCGAAAGAAGACCGACCGGCGCAAACGCGCGGCCTGACGGCCGCCTGCCCGCCGGATAGATAGGTCGCCCGTAAGCCCGCGCTGCTAGCCTGCGGTCAGGTCCAAAAGCCCCCTCCTCCCCCACCAAGAGGCCGCCCCCCAGCGGCCTTTTGATTTTCTGGGGCCGAGCGATCAGGCGCCCTGGCGGGCCTCGGCCTCGGCCCAGCGAGGGGCCGCAAGGTCGCTGGTAAGAATCTGTTCCTGGGCCAGGATGCGGCGGAGGATGGCGACCGACGATGCGTAGGTCGAATCCATGCCGTAGTACGACAGGCCGCGGGCGCCGAGCGTTCGCGCCTGGGTGTAGGGCGTATCCGACGCGTAGTGGAGAACCCCGAAGTCGAAGGGCAGCTTGGTGAAGTTGATGTTGTCTCGCATCGGATAGCGCGATGATTCGGTCGTTTCATAGAGCGCGTTCAGGTAAGGGCCCGCCTCCATTTCCACCACGGTGTAGCTCTCCCGGTGATAGAAGTCGAGGTAGCCGCGGTTCTGCAGGAACGTACCGCGGACGGTGACCGCCCGCTGGTTGTCGAGTGCCGATCCGTACACGAGGAAGGGAGCCACGCTGCCGAAGCTGAAACAGTTTTCGAGCCAATAGGTGTTCTCGGAGTGTTCGTCATAGACGACGTTGGGGATCATGACGTCGCCGATACTCGCGTTGAGCGTCGCGGCCTTCCCGAGCACATAGACCCCGCGAAGCGTTTCGACGCTCTGCGCGACCTCGCGCAGCACGTTGTATGCTCCCAGGCCGAGCGGATAGTTGATGTTGATCACGACCGCGTTGCTCTTCTTCATCCCCTTGTCGGATGGACTGCCGAGGCGGGGGTCGAGGTCAGCCGCATGCAGGCGATCGAGGATGATCACCTGCGCCGCCAGGTCGAGACCGGCGCGGCTCGGCAGGAAGTAAATGCCGCGCTCCTCTTCTTCCCGAGATCGGTGGGATCGCCGCGGCTGCGAGTCCGCGGACGGTCCATAAAACGCCCGAGCGGCAAAATACAGGAAGTTATCCCAGTTGCCGCGCGTCTGGCCCTGGCGGAGCTTGCGAAGCTCGGGCACCAGTTCGAGGTTGTTGCCCTGCTCGATGTGTTCGACGATCTCCTTCTGATGCCGCTGCGCGGTGCCGCTGAGGAGATTGACCACGCTGTGGGTGTTACTCGAGATGAAATAGATCGGCCTATCACGAACTCCCTGCTCCTGCAGCAAGGCTTCGATCGGTTGCCACCAGCGACGCGTCGCCTTGACATAGCCCACCTGGGTTC
>JALYYC010000166.1 GCA_030946755.1 Candidatus Dormiibacterota bacterium | reverse complement strand
ATGGCTCCCGCCATCCGTGCCGTGCGCCGGACCGCGGAGGGAATACTGGTCGAGGGCAGCCTCGCTTAGTTAACCGACCGGAGTCTGTGGAAGCTCGACGCGGAAGGTGGCGCCGTGCCCGTTGCCGTTGACCAGGTCGAGATGACCGCCGTGAGACTCGACAATTGCCCGGCTGAGTGCGAGGCCGAGCCCTACCCCGCCGGTGTCCTTGTTGCGAGCGCCATCGAGCCTCGCAAAGCGCTCGAAGATCCGTGTGCGGGCCGCCGGCGGAACGCCCGGTCCCTCGTCGCGGACGTCGATACGCCACGCCTGCCCGTCGCGCAAGGCAGCAAGGCTGACCGTCGAGCCATCGGGCGCGTGACGAATCGCGTTGTCGATCAGGTTGTCGAGGCTGCGTCGAATCAGGTCCGGGTCGAGTGACACCGTGCCGTCAACCGGGACCTCGACCCGGATCCGCACCCCGCGCCGCTGCGCGGCCGACGACCAGCGGGCCCCGATCTCCTCCAGGAAGTCCGCCGCGTCAACGGAAACCCTCGCCGGCTTCAGCGCGCCGGCGTCCGCGCGCGCGAGCATCAGGAGGCGGTCGACGAGGCGGCCCATATGCTCGACCTCGGTCTCCATCTCGTCGAGCGCGCGCTCGTACTCCGCGGCGGTGCGCGGGCGCGACCGCGTCACCTCGAGCTCGCTCCGCATGATCGTCAGCGGGCTACGTAACTCATGCGACGCGTCGGCGGTGAAGCGGCGCAGGCTCTCGAAGCTGGACTCGAGGCGCGCCAGCATCCCGTTGAACGTTTCGACGAGTTCCCCCAGCTCGTCCGGCGGGACCACCACCTCCACCCGACGGTGAAGGTCGGCCTGCCCAAAGGAGCGGGCCAGCGATGCGATTCGACGCACCGGAATAAGCACCCGGCCTGTCAGCCAGTGCGCGAGGACCGCACCACCGAGGACGATCAGCGCGGAGAAAATTCCGAGGAAAAGGAGCAGGCGGTTCAGGTTGGCGTTGAGCTCGACAAGCGACCGGCTGACGACCAGCACGGCATCGGCCCCCACGGTTCCCTTCAGCGACTGGACAAACATGCGGCGCGGGCTGCCCCCATGATCGGTCCCGTTGACGAGGGTTGGGGCGGACGACCCGAAGGCAGGCGCGGCAAGCCGCTGGAGCGTCGTGGTCGAAAACGCTTGCGCGGGCGTCTGGATAATCGACCCGTTTCTATTCACGATCGCCGCATCAACCGCGATCCCCTGCTGGTTCTCGGTGGGCAGATCACCGCCGCCAAAGCGGATCTGTCCATTGATGTCTTCGATCGCCGACGAGATCGTCGACGCCTGGGAGCGCAGGACCTCATCGACGCTGTTCCGCTCGAAGGTCGCCAGGGCGAGATACAAAGCGACATCCGCAAGCAGGATGGCCCCGGCAAGGACGGCGGCGTGGATCAGCGTCAGCCTGGCGCGAGTGCCGCTCAGGCGCCGCCTCATGCGCTGGCTTCCAGCCGGTAGCCCGCTCCGCGCACGGTTACAAAGGGATCCGGCGAGCCGGCCGCCATCAGCTTGCGCCGCAGGCGGCCCATGTAGACCTCGACCAGGTTGTCGCCGCCGCCGAAGTCGTAGTCCCAGACGTGCTCGATAATCTGGGACCTCGACAAGAGCCGGCCAGGGTGGTGGAGGAAAAAGTCCAGGATCGCGAACTCCTTCGCGGTCAGGTCCACGCGCTGGCCGTTGACCGAGAGGGTGTGCGCCGCCGTATCCAGGAGGATATTGCCGGCTCGGAGGACCGCCTCGCGGTCCGGTAGGTGCCGGCGGGCGAGGGCGCGGATGCGGGCCATGAGCTCGCGGAGCGCGAACGGCTTGACCATGTAGTCGTCGGCGCCCGCCTCCAATCCGGACACGCGATCGTCGACGGCATCGCGGGCGGTCAGCATCAGGATCGGGGTGCTGACCCGCTGGCGCCGAAGCTGCCGGCAGACTTCGAAGCCATCCATGCCGGCGAGCATGACATCGAGCACGATCACGGCATAGGGCACGCTCAGGGCCGCGGCGATCCCATCGCCGGGCTCGTGAAAGGCGTCCACCGCCATGCCGGACTCGCCGAGACCGCGCTGTAGGCTGGCTGCAAGCCGTCGATCATCCTCGACCAGGAGCACGCGCACAGGCTAACTATCCCTGCACCAGCTAAAGAAATGCTAAAGGCTTCGGGGTCCGGATTCAGGTCTGGTTCAGCTTCAACTGGCACCATGGGGGCGCCCGGTCTGAGAACCGGGCGGAAACTCGCAAAGGAGGTAACGATGCGAATTAGCAGAATTATCGTCGCTGTAGGCGTCCCGTCCCTGATCGCGATCGCGGCAGTGCCGGCGATTACGGCGGCAGCCGCTCCGACCCCGACGGCACAAGTCGCGGCAACCACGACCACCCTGGTCGCGGCCACCAGGGCTGTCCCGGCAGCGGCCAAGGCAGAGGCAGCTGTCCAGGCCGTGGCAGCGGCGCCGGCTGGGACCACCGTGGAACCGGCCGAGACAACGACTCCCGAAACCGCCGCGGAAGCGGCGGGCGGCCACACCGATGAGCTCGCCGGCACGACCACCGAGTCCAACGTCGACCACCAGTTCGACGGCCAGGAGTAACCCCCACCGTCGACCCGATCCCAGCCTCCCCGTAAGCCCCGGACCTTCCCTCCCGCTTACGGGGAGGACCCCGTCTGCTCTTCCCCCTCGGTGCCTTCGTACTCCTCCCCCTCCGGAGGGAGGTTGGGTGGGGGCCGCGAGCTTCCCGTAAGAGAAATCGTAACGCTGCCGTTTCCGCCCCTCTCGCCCGTTGCATGGGTGGTGGCATCGCTCCAGACCGTCCTTCCGTATGCCTTGCTCCTCGCCGCCATCCTGGCTCTGGTGGTCGCCGGCGGGGCAGGATTTCGCCTTGCACGCCGTCTCCAGGCGCCCCAGCGGGCTGCCCTGGCCTCGATCGGCGCGATGACGCCTGAGGGCCTCAAGGAGCCGCCGCCACTGGTCAAGGACAAGCTCGCCGACGCGGCCCTTCTGCGGCTCTGGTCCCTGACCGAGCCGCTCGTGGCCCGGCAGCGGCAGCTGGCCGAGCAAAACGGTGAGCTCCAGCGCCGCTTCGGTCAGGCCCGGGCCTTGATCGACCTGATGGCCGAGTTCAACCAGACCATGCAACTCTCCGCGGTGCTGGACCGGCTGAGCGGAGGTCTCAGCCGTTTCTTCGCCGGCGATGGGGTCGCCATCTGGATCCGGGCCCCGCAGGGCTCATTCGAGCTCGCCGTCAAGGTCGCCGAGGAATTCCCCACCTCCCTCAACCCCAGTGACCGATGGGTCACCACCGCGCTGGCCGGAGAAGCCGGCCTGATCCCACCGGTGTGGCTCGATCGCGAGATGCCTTGCCTCGCCGCCCCCTTGCTCGATGCCCATGGGCAGCGGATTGGCATCGTGGCCCTGACCTCGCGACGCCGTCCCGACTACACGGTCGAGGACCGCGCCTTCCTCAACACCGTCATCAGCCACGCGGCGATGGCGATCCAGAACGCCACCATGTACCAGTTCATCGACACGCTCTCGCGCATCGACGCGCTGACAGGCCTGGCCAACCGCCGGGAGTTCGACCGCCTCCTTGCCCAGGAACTGATGCGGGTCCAGCAGACGGGGCAGCAGCTCTCCCTGGTCGTCGCGGACATCGACCACTTCAAAGAGATCAACGACCGGTACGGTCACCCGGAAGGCGACCTGGCCCTGCAACAGGTGGCCCGTCTGATCCAGATGGCCCCGAAGCGCGTCACGGACTCGGCCTTCCGTACCGGCGGGGAGGAGTTCGCGGTCCTGATGACCGACACCGACAAGGACGGGGCGCTGGCCTTCTCCGAGTCCCTGCGCGCTCGCATCGAGGGCGCGCCGTTCCTCGGCGGCAGCCATTCGGTGACGGTCAGCTTTGGCGTCGCCACCTTCCCGATCGATGGCCAGGACCCCACCAGCCTCGTGCTGGCCGCGGACCGCGCCCTCTACCAGGCCAAGGCGGCCGGTCGGAACCGCGTCATCGCCGCCTAGCCCTTGTACCGTGCCGCCAGCGTCTGGCGGTTGCCGCTCATCAAGAGGCTCCGCTGGGCCTCATCCGATGCCTTGATTCGCTCCGGTTCCTCGAGGCCGGGAATACAGACGACCTCGCCGCTTTCGTAGCCTCGCAAGATCGCCGTCACCACGTCATCCGCGCTCATCGATCCCGGGAGCGGACCACCCAGGCCCGCGACGGTGTGAAATTCAGTCGCCACGATACCGGGGCAGACGACCATGGCGCGAACGCCAGTCGCCGCCAGCTCGGCGGCGAGCAACTGCGTGAAGACCACGATGAAGGCCTTCGCGCCACCATACGTCGCCCTGGCAGGCAAGGGGTTGACCGGAACACTCCCTGAGAACGCCAGGAGCGAGGCGACATTGATGATGCCGCCCGAGCCCCGCGCGATCATGCCCGGTAGCGCCGCTCGCGACAGCAGGGTGACCGCGCGCACGTGCAGCTCGATCAGGTCGTCCG
>JALYYC010000145.1 GCA_030946755.1 Candidatus Dormiibacterota bacterium | reverse complement strand
GCGAAGTGGCTCTTGCCCGTCCCGTTCTTGCCGATGATTCCGACGCGCTGCCCGAAGAGAATTTCAGTGCTGAAGGGACGAACCAGGCCCGGTATCCCGAGCTCCGTCAGGCGCAGCGCGATCGTGCCCGTGCGGCCACCGCCCAGCCGAATCGTGACGTTCTGCTCCGGGGGCCGCTCGACCAGTTCCGTCTTTTCGACGAACATACGCAGCCTGGTCTCCGCCGCGCGAACTTTCGGCCCCCAGACATCCGACTGCTGCGCACGCCGCCGGTACTCCTTCAGCGTGGCGATCAGTGCCCCACGTTGTTCCTCGTAACGGCGGTGATCTTCTTCGAGGCCGGCGATCCGTTGCCGTCGAGCCTCCTCGTAGGAGGTAAATGACGCGGGATGCGTCCACGCGCCGCGCGCCTCGAGGGTCACGACCTGCGTCGACGTATTAGCGAGGAACTCGCGATCGTGGCTCACATAGAGAATGGTCCTGCGGCTGCCGGTCATCGCCTGCTCGAGCCATTCTTTTCCGCGCACGTCCAGGAAGTTGTCGGGCTCATCGAGGAGCAGGACATCAGCGTCCGAGCGCAGCAGCGCCTCGAGCAGGAGTCGCTTCAGTTCGCCGCCGGACAGCGTGTTGGCCAGGCGATCGCCGATCGCCTCGAAGGGTTCGTCCATGGCGGCGACCGATGCTGTGTTCCATGTCACCTCGAGGTCGTAGCCACCGAGTTCGCCCCAGCGATGGACCGCATCCGCATAAGCCGTGCCCGATGATTCCGACGGTTCGGTCGCCATTCGTCGCTCGGCCTCGAGCAGGATCCTTCCGGCGCGTGCCAGGGCAATCGGTGCCTGGGCGAGCAGCATCTCGCGGACGGTCGCCGCCGAGCGCGGATCATGGAGCATCTGCGGCATACGAGCCAGTCGCCCGATGACGCGCACCGTCCCCCGGCGATCTCCGTCCGGTTCGGCGATCAGCCGCAAGACCGTCGTCTTCCCAACGCCGTTGGCACCCGTCAGGGCGACCCGCTGGCCGTCGCCGACTTTGAACGACACCTGCTCGAACAGGCTTCGGCCGCCCGGAAACGCATAGCCGACCTCGATCAGTTCGATGAAACCCATCCCTGATAAGGCTAGGGGAGAAGGCGCTCGGCCTTCCGGTCAGCGTCCCGCCGAGATCATTCGAATGAATGATGACAGGGCTCCCCGCCGGGCGCAAACTCGTGGTCCCTTGATTGTTGAGCTCCCGCGCCGCGCCGACGCCATTGCCCTCCTTTTGCTCGATGAGCCCGCTGATATCGCCGATATCCGGGACATCCGACATTGGGTCCGGGTCTATGCAAACCTGCTCGAGCTCGCCGCCGACTTCCCACCACGGGAGTCCCAATCCGCATCGCTCAGTCATCGCCTGGCAATCTGGGGCGAGCGACTGGACTTCTGGCAACGGCGGGCACGAGAAGTTACCAGCCCCAGGTCGCCGACCTTACGGAATGCCAGCCATCATCCGAACGAAGGATGACTTCCCGGCATGTAAGGGTGCACACTTAACAGGTGGATCCCAATTCGGGCACCTCCGCGGCCGAGGACGTGTCCACCACCTCGGTTCGTGTCGCCCGGCATTGGGCCGACGTCTACCACGAACTCGCCAGCTTCGAGCACACGATCAACCAGTTGAAGGGTGCGGTCGGGCCCTTAACCGGCGATCGCCGGCGCGATGCGTCGCAACAGGCACTGCCCGCACTGATCGCTGACGCCGACCGATTCCGAGATCGCTTCGATTTCTGGGAAGCGCGGCTCGCCCTGCTTCGCTAGCCGCACGCCGGCTGACTCGCGTGGGCATACAGGTTTTCCAGGAATTGGTGCGGATTGACCGTCCCGGCGTGGGCGAGCAAGGGATTGGTCGACTCGAGTACTTCGAAGTGCACATTGGCCATGTCGCTGAAACCCGCACCGACGTCGTCGGGGTCGCCACCGCTCCTGGCGATCAGCGCACCGGCAGCAACGTGCGTGCCATTCTGGATGTCGAACTCGCGAACGTGGCCGTAGAGGAAAGCCATCGCCTCACCTCGATCGTCCCTCAGCACGTCGGAGACGATGACCGTGGCCCAGCCCGTTGGGAATCCGGGGATCGTCCAGTTGGTGATCCGGTACGCGGTGCCGGACGTCACCGCATAGAGCGGCGTGCCACTGGAGAGTGCGATGTCGATCGCGTTGTGACCGTCGATCTCAACGAGAGATCCCGTGGTCACATCGTGGACCGGCAGATGCTTTCGGACGGAGATGCCGTCGTACGCTCCGTAGTCCTCGACCATCACGCCCTCCGGGTCGCCGGGTTTCCCCCAGGGCAGCCGCAGGTTCAACGCCCTGATGTCACCCACGTTAGTGGTGAAGGCAATCGCGAGGTCCATGGCGGGACAGGTTGGCGTCGCCGCCACGGCCGCCCGCGGCGAAGGGACCGCTGACACCTGCACTCCCGGCGCTGCCGCCGCGCTCGAGCCCGTGGCCTGGAGTACCGCTCCGGCGACGCCGCCGAGAAGGACCCCGACCGCTAGCACCGGGCCTCGCGTGATGTTCATCGCCTTGCCCGGACAACGCGTGGGCTGTGCGGATGGGTACGAAGGCGCAGGACACGGCGCGCAAGCGTAACCAGATCAGCCGATCCAGCGTTTAGGGAAGCCTCGCGAACCTAGTTGATCCGCACCGCAACAGCGCCCGACGGCTGCGGGCAGACCGCGGGGTTCATCGCTTCGCACCGCGCGGTCCCGACCATGTTGATGATGGCCTGTCCCGACTTGAGCGCCTTAAAGGTTGCGATGTAGTGGGCCTGGCTGTGCGCGACACCGGACGGCGTCTCCCTGATCACGCTGGTCCGGCTCAGAACGGTCGCATCGGAGCTGTCTGCATTCCACACGACCGATGAACCCGGGACCGGGAAAGAATCCAGTAGACACCTCATTTGGTTCGCGCCCGCATCGCCTTCGTGATCGACTTCCATTTGTTCTTGTCCTCGATCTGGAGCCGCTTGTCTTCCCGCCTGCGCATGGCCCTGATCTCCCGTCCCAGCTTCCGGTAGCTCGCCAGGCGTTCGGCCGGCAGGGTCCCCGCCTCGATGGCGGCCTGGACCGCACACCCGGGTTCCGACTCGTGCTGGCAGTCGGTGAAACGGCAGTCGGTCGCAAGCGTCGCGATGTCGTCGAAGGCCTGGTCAATGCCCTCGTCACCATGCCACAGCTGGAGCTCGCGGAGGCCAGGGGTGTCGATGATCATCCCACCGGAGTCGATCGGAATCAGCTGGCGGTGCGTGGTCGTATGCCGGCCCTTGCCATCCTGGCGAACCTCGGCGGTCGCCAGGTCCTGGCGCCCGGTGAGCCGGTTGATCAAGGTTGACTTGCCGACGCCCGAGGGGCCCACCAGCACCGCGGTGATACCCGGGCCAAGTTCCGCCCGGACGAGGTCCAGGCCCTCACCAGTCAGACTGCTCGTGATCAGGACGGTGGCACCCGGGGCGATCGCCTCGACCCGGTCGCGAACGGCCACCAGGTCGGGATTCAGGTCGGCCTTGGTGAGCAGCACGACGGGCAGCGCACCACTTTCCCAACCGATGGTCAGATAGCGCTCGAGCTTGGCGAGGTTCAGGTCGCCGCTCAGAGCGCTCACGACGAAGACACGGTCGATGTTGGCCGCCATCACCTGTTGCTCGGTCGTCTCGCCCGCCACCTTGCGCGAGAACGAGGTCTTTCGCTCCAGCACGGCGTGGATGGAGGCTTTGGCCGCCGGCTCGCGGCGAATCGCCACCCAGTCACCGACCACCGGTCGTGCCGCCGGAGCCGTGTCCTCGTGTCGCAGCCTGCCGGTGGCGCGGCCCGTCACGTCTCCGCTGGCGGTTGCGACCGTCACCGCGACGCCGTAATTCGCGCTGACACGGCCGGGCTCGAGCCCCTGCTCGCGGTATGGCGTAAACCGAATCTCAAACCATGACGACCAGCCGAGCTGATCGAGCGCCGCTGATTCCATGCTGTAACCCTCCAGGGAAGTGGTTCCGTTCGGACGCCGCGCGTCCTCCGAGGAGGGAGCCGGTCTTGGTTAGCGGACTGCTCCGGAGGGACGCGACGGCATGATGTACCGGATCTTTGTCGTCTGCACAATGGCCATCGACCTCACCTCCGCAGAATTTCTTAGCGCAAGCTTACGCATGACGTATCGAAAGGTCAATGCCATCACAAAAGTTCGCAAGGAGCGAGAACCACTGATACAATCGACGTTGTACGCTGTCGCAGGCAGCGATCACGACGGAAGGGCAAGAAGCATGCAAAGTGTTGACGATACCGGCTGCCTCACCCAGCGGTCTCAGCTGGAACGCCTTCGGGAAATGGCCGATGCGGTGGTCCAGGAGCGCGTCAAGGAGCTCGCCTCCCCAACCGCGACACTCGCGACCATCCTGATCGTCCTCGGTGCCGGTCAGCAGGAGACAACGTGGGATGTCGAGAGCCTCGCGAGCAGCGGTGCGCGTCTCGACCGCAGCACACGGTGGATGGTGGACCGCGACGTCGCGCTATCGAATTTCGTCCCCACCCAGGCCATCGTGCGAATCCTGCGAGAGACCGGCGCGTCGGCGGCCGCGCTCGTCGCGCCCGTCGCCAGCAGCGCCATCGCGATGCAACTCGCCGATGCCGATCACGAGCAGAGCCTGACCGCCCGCGTGATCAGGCAAGCTGACGCGACCACCGCGCTTGGTAAATGGGATTTCGGCAGCGTACTCTGGACCGTCCGCCTGCGCCAGATGCTGCTCGCCAGCAGCGCAAGCGGCCGCAACAAGGCCGCACCCGCCACGGCGCCCGTGCGCCCGGTCACGGGCCAGACGGCCGCTGCGACGACGCCGGCCGCCGGTCGCCGCGGCGGCCAGATGCGGGAGATGCGCGAGCAGTTGCAGCGCGAACCGGCCGCGGCGCCCTCCTGGCTGCAGTAGCCGGCTAGACGCCGGCGGGCTTCTTCCCGCTGCCGCGCGGGTCGGCGATCGGGAGACCGGCCGCACACAGCGGGCACTCGTCCGGCGCATAGGAGGGGAAGTTCATCGTGAGGCAGGCGTAATAGGGGAC
>JALYYC010000142.1 GCA_030946755.1 Candidatus Dormiibacterota bacterium | reverse complement strand
CCCATGCGAGCGACCATCTCCATGATCGGCCAGAGACAGATCGCGGTGACGACCAGGACCCAGAGCATGTCATAGCCGAACTGCGACCCCGCGAGCGCGTAGCCGGTGATCCCGGTCGCATCGTTGTCGGTGTTGCCGGTGATAACGCCGGGGCCGATCACCGACAGGAGCATCAGGAGTCGGGCGCGCCGGCTCCGCAGGAAGCGGGCCGGGTAGCCGCGATCGAAGCGAGCCAAGGCTGGCTAGAAGATCCGTCGCCTGCGGTTGCCGAGGCGCGCCGGCATGACGCGCTCCATCACGTCGTCAATCGTGACGATGCCCTGGATCCGGTTGTGCTCGTCGACTACGGGGACCGCGAGCAGGTTGTACTTCGAGGTGACCTCGGCGACCTCGCGTGGGCTCGCGTCGAGCCGAACCGAGATGACGTTCTTGATCATGAAGTCACGGATGAGCTCGGTCGGCTTGGCGACGATCAGGTCGCGCAACGAGAGCACCCCGAGCAGGTGCTCCTCTTCATCCGTGACGAAGACGTAGTAGATCGATTCCGCATCCGGCTCGAGTTCGCGCAGGCGATCGATTGCCAGGGACGCCGTCAATGTGTGACGGACCGCCACGTACTGGGTCGTCATCAGCCCGCCTGCGGTGTCCTCACGGTAGCTCAGGAGTTCCTCGACGTCTTCGGCCTCGTCCTCCTCCATCTTCTGCAGCAACTGTTGTGCCCGCTCGCGCGGCATATCGGCGAGCAGGTCCGCCGCCTCGTCGGGGGACATCGCCTCCAGAATGTCGGAGGCGCGCTCGACGTCGAGGCGCTCCAGGATAGAGGCCTGCACCTGTGGCTCGTCGATCTCCTCCAGGGTCTCGGCTGCCTTCTCGTCATCGAGGGCAGCGAAGACCGCGTTGCGGTCGTCAGGGCTGAGCTCATTCACGATGTCCGCGATGTCCGCAGGGTGCAGTTTCGAGAGTTTCGTGTGGGCGATACGCAGCTTCACCGAGCTCTCGTCACTCTTGACCGGATCGACCGCCTCCCAGGAGATCAATTTCTGGGGCCAATCAAGACCGAGGCCGATCGCGATCCGCCGGCCCACGCCCTCCATACTGACCCGCCGCGCGAGGCCGCGCCCCCCGATATCGACACCGACCACGAGCAGGTTCCCGTCGACCTGCGAAAGCTGTAAGTCGTTGACGCGCACCACCCGGCGGCCATCCATGTCCACGATCTGTTTGTCGAGCACCTGGCGCGAAAGCCACAACTCCGACTCGGCACGAACATGTGGCTGCATCTTTGCCTCCTCAACCTTGAGGCTCAGCTCCTTGTTGTCCCAGGTGCGCACCACCGACCAGTCGACGGACCGGATCCGGCGGTTTCCCTTGAGGATCACGCCGGTGACCTTCGGGAAGGGGTCTGTCATCACGACGACCAGGTCGCGGACCCGACCGACTCGATGCTGTCGAAGATCAACGACTTCCGCGTTTAGGAAGTCGCTGAGAAAGATCATCCCCGGAATTGCTTGAAGAGCAACGACGCGTTGTGACCACCGAAGCCGAATGAATTCGACAGCGCGAGCGTGATGGGTAGCTCACGCGCCCCCTCCGGGATGTAGTCGAGGTCGCATTGGGGGTCGGGATGCTCCAGATTGATGGTTGGCGGGGCGACGCCCTCCTGGATGGCCTTGACGCAGATCACCCCCTCGACCGCCCCGGCGGCACCCAGCAGGTGGCCGAGCATCGACTTGGTGGAGCTGATCGGGACCCGGTAGGCGGCCGCACCGAAAATATTCTTGACCGCCAGCGTCTCGGCAACGTCACCCAACTGGGTCGCCGTACCGTGCGCGTTGATGTAACTCACGTCGGACGGGTTGACTTTGGCCTTCTCGAGCGTCCGCTTCATCGCCTTGGCCGCTCCGGCACCCACCGGGTCGGGGGCGGTGATGTGGCTGGCATCAGCGGTGGCCGCGTAGCCCACGATCTCCGCCATGATCGTCGCTCCGCGGCGCTTGGCCGATTCGAGCTCTTCGAGGATGAGCACTCCCGCACCCTCCCCCATGATGAACCCATCTCGCTCGAGGTCGAAGGGCCGGCTCGCGGTGCTCGGATCCCCGGGTCGCGTGGTGACCGCGCGGATGGCGCAGAACGCCGCCAGCGCCAGCTTCGTGATGGTGGACTCGCTGGCGCCGGCGACCATGGCGGTCGCGTCGCCGCGCCGGATGGTCTCGAAGGCCTCACCGATGGCGTGCGCGCCAGAGGCGCAGGCCGAGGCGATCGAGTAGTTCGGACCGCGGGCGCCGATCGCGATCGAGATCTGGCCAGCGGCCATATCCCCGATCATCATCGGGACCGTGAACGGACTCACCCTCGAGGGTCCCCGTTCCAGCAACACCGTGTGCGCATCTTCGATGTGCTCCAGGCCGCCGATTGCACTGCCCACGAGTACGCCGACGGCGTCGCGATTTTCTTCGGTGATTTGCAGCCCGGATTCATCGAGCGCCTCCTGGGCGGCGACCATGGCAAACTGGACGAAGCGAGACATCCGGCGCGCTTCCTTACGGTCCAGGCGCGATTCCGGCTTGAAGTCGATGACCTCGCTGGCAACCTGGCTCGGGTTACCGGTGGGATCGAAGGCCTGGATCCGCCGAATGCCGGACCGGCCGGCCTTGACCGCTTCCCAGGTCTCGCGCGTGGTGTGCCCGAGCGAGGTGATCGTGCCGGTCCCGGTGACGACGACGCGGGTGCCGTTTACCATTCCGCCACCCCCCCGGATCCCCAGCGGACGCAGGCTACCGCCCAGACCGGCCCGCTGCCGCAGGCGAGGAGGAGCGCCGTTTGTCCCTGCCGAAGCCGGCCCTGCTTGACCGTGTCGTGGAGCACCGCAAAGGGCGCCGCGGCGAACGTATCCGCGTACGCCTCCGGATCAAGGACGAAGGAGGCAGGAGCGATCCGGCTGGCGCTGGCCCACTCGCGCATCAACGCCGGCGCCGTTTGTTCGGCGATTACCACGTCAATCTCATTGAGAGCCAGACCCGCGCGACGAAGGCAGTCAGCCACCGCGTCACTGAGCCCTTGTAGGGTGATGGCCGATCGGCCGTTCCCGTTCGCCTCGCGAGTTGCACGGCCGCCCGCCGCCGTCGCGAGCACGCCGGCTGGTCCTTCCGCTCGGCTCAGCACCAGGGCCGAAGCCCCGCGGGGATGCCGCCCGCTACTCTGTCCCGGAAAGTCCACCAGTTGATTGGCGGACTCGGCCCCGATCACGAGGGCGGCGCGCGCCCCGGCCGTCATGTAGTGGGCGGCAACGTCGAAGGCGGTGAGGAGGCTGGCTTCGGCGGCGTATAGGTCGAAGCTCGCCACCATCGGCAGGCCGAGCTCGACCTGCACCAGGCAGGCGGTCGTGGGCCAGAGCACATCGGGCGTGGTGGTGCCGACCACGATGAGGTCGATCTCGGCCTGGTTGATCCCCGCGGCCTTGAGCGCAGCCCGAGCCGCGCCGGCGGCGAGGGACGCGGTGTTGAGACCGCTGGCGGCATGGACCCGGTAGGAAACGCCGGTACAGTCAGCGCCCGTGATGCGTTCCGAGTCCACTGCCGCAACGGGCGGGCGGTAGACGCCGATCCCGGCGATCCCACCCAGGGCGGTACGGGGCTCGGTCGGGGCGCGGCGTGATACCGGCGCAGAAGTCACGCCTTATTCTAAGTACAGGTGTGCGGGGTGGTTACGCCGCCCGTAACCAATCGTCCAGCCGAGGCATACACTCTTGCGGCCAACACGAGTTCCGGCGCGCTTGTTCGCCTTTCGGTAATGTTATAGCCAAATTCTGGCACCCGAGTGTGCCTAGTCAACTCCTAGGAGGGAGGTCATGGCCGAACTAGATTTCGAGAAGTTCCGCGGGATCATTGCCGAGCAGCTTGGCGTCGACGTCGAAAAGGTGACCCCGGAGGCCTCCTTCACCGAGGACCTGCAGGCCGACTCGCTGGACCTGGTCGAGCTGATCATGGCCTTCGAGGAGGAGTACGGGATGGAGATCTCCGACGATGATGCCCAGAAGCTCAAAACGGTCAACGAAGCCTGGAACTACGTAAAGGGAAAGGTCTCCGTCGCCTAACCGGCGTTCCAGATGAGTGCCCCGTACGGCGTCCGCCCGGTGGCATTCGTCTTTCCCGGACAGGGTTCGCAATACGTCGGCATGGGGAAGGCGCTCTACGAGGCGTCGGGCACCGCGCGGAAGGTCTTCGACGAGGCCGATCGGATCCTGGGCTTCTCCCTATCGCGCATGTGCTTCGAGGGCCCGGAGAGCCAGCTGAACGATACGATCAACGCCCAGCCGGCAATCCTGACCGTCAGCATCGCCTGCCTCTACGCCATCAAGGAGCGCTGGCAGGCCATTGGCCAGGTGATCGCCCCGATCTACGTCGCCGGGCATAGCCTCGGCGAGTTCACGGCTCTGGTGGCCGCGGACGTCCTCGACTTCGAGGCCGCCCTGCGGCTGGTTCGCGAGCGTGGCCGCCTGATGAAGGAGAACGGGCTCTCCCGCCCCGGCGGCATGCTGGCAGTCCTTGGGCTCGACCGTGAGGTCCTGGAAGGCGTCGTGGAGGATGCCTCCAGCCGCGGCGTGATCACCCTGGCCAACGCCAACTCGCCTGGACAGATCGTCCTCTCCGGGGAAGGGCCGGCCCTCGACTACGCGTCCGATCTCGCCATCGCCCGCGGCGCCGCCAAGGTGGTGCGGTTGCCGATCACGATCGCGTCGCATTCACCCCTGATGGCTCGGGCGGCCGCGCAATTCGCCGAGCTGGTGGCACGCCTCCCGCTGCGGCAGCCCCGCATCCCGATCGTCGCGAACATCACCGGACAGATCCTGACGACCGCCGACGAGGTGCGCAAAGAGCTCGCCGACCACATTCTGAAGCCGGTGCAGTGGACCAGCTCCGTGCTGGAGATGGTCACGCTCGGCAGCGCCGAATTCTTCGAGATCGGCCCAGGCCAGGTTCTCTCCGGGCTGATCCGGCGGATCAGCCGCGAGGTTCAGGTTGTCAATCTCAGCGATCGCGAGATCGCGCGCGTACTCACGCCCGCGCCACCGGCATGAAGCGGGTCGTTGTCACCGGCGTGGGGGCCGTCACGCCGGTGGGACTGGATGCGCCGAGTACCTGGGCCGGCCTGCTTGAAGGGCAGTCAGGCATTGGGCGGATCACCCTGTTCGACGCCAGCGACTACCCCGTCAACATCGCCGGCGAAGCCACCGGGTTCGACGCAACCGGCCGCATCGAAGCCAAGGAGCTGCGGCGGATGGACCGCTACACCCAACTCGGGCTGGTCTCGGCACTCGAGGCCTTCGAGGACGCCGGGCTCCGCCGCAACGGGACCCACGACGAGATCGGCGTGGTGTACGGCAGTGCGGCCGGCGGGCTTGGCGTGCTGCTCGAGCAGCAACGCATCCTCCAGGAACGCGGCGTCCGCCGCGTCAGCCCCACCTTCATTCAGAACATGCTCACCGACACCTGCTCCGGGCACATTGCGATCGCGCTCGGGCTTCGTGGGCCCAACATGGCAGTTGTCTCCGCCTGCGCCACCGGCAGCGGGGCCGTCGGTGAGGCCTTCGAGACGGTCCGCCGCGGCGATGCCGACGCCATCGTGGCGGGCGGAGCGGAGGCGGCCCTGATCCCGGTCATCTACGCCGGGTTTTGCGCCATGCGCGCGCTGGCCATACACGACGACCCGACGAGGGCCTCCCGGCCCTTCGACCGCGACCGGAGCGGCTTTGTCATCTCCGAAGGAGCCGGCGCGGTGGTGCTGGAGGAGTTGGAGCATGCCAGGCGGCGGGATGCCCGGATCTACGCCGAGGTGATCGGCTACGGCTCGAGTAACGACGCCTTCGATATGGCCGCCCCGGCCGAGGGCGATGGCGCCTTCCTGACGATGAGCCGGGCCCTGCGCAAGGCCGACCTGCAGCCCGAAGCCGTCGACTACATCAACGCCCATGGCACGGGCACGCCACTCAACGACAAGTTCGAGACCGATGCCATCCGACGCGTCTTCAAGGACCACGCCAGGAAGCTCGCGGTCAGCAGCACGAAGTCCATGACCGGCCACATGATGGGCGCGTCCGGCGCCGTCGAAGCGGTGGTGTGCGCGCTGACGATCCGGGATCAAGTGATCGCGCCGACGATCAACCTCGACACGCCCGACCCGGCGTGCGATCTCGACTACGTGCCGCACACCGCCCGGAAGGCGAAGGTCGACGTGGCCCTCTCGAATTCCTTCGGGCTGGGGGGCCACAACGCCAGCATCATCCTCCGCCGCTACCATCCAGCCGCCTGAGGAGGCGCTTTTTCGAGCCCTTTTTCGAATACAAGTTGAATTCGAAGGGTGTGCTATCATCAGGCAGTTTTGGGGGGCGCCTTGAGGGCGTCAGAAAGCCAGCACAAAGGAGAGCACCATGGCCGCCATTTCTGGATACTGCTTGAAATGCAAGAAGAAGGTCGATATCAAAGACCCGCAGCACATCACGATGAAGAACGGCAAGCCGGCAACCACCGGGACCTGCCCGACTTGCGGGACCAAGATCTACAAGATCGGTAAAGCGTAACGCTCAGTCGCTGAACGTGCGCAGCCGGTGAACTGTCACCGGCTTTTTCGTTTCTAAGGGACCTTGGCGGCGAGTTCAGACTCGATCAGGTCGAGTAGCACCTCGGTGGCGCTGAGCGCCACGTCCACTCCGAGCAGCTTGAAGATTCGGACATTTGCGGGGTTGTTCACCCGGGCGACCGTCTTCGGCACGTGGAACTTGCGCTTGGCCAGCTGGCAGGACACGAGGTTGTCCTCGTCGTCGCCCGTCACGGCCACCAGGACATCCGCGCGCTCCATGCCCGTCGTCGCCAGGAAGGCCATCTCATCGCCGTCGCCCACCATGACGATCTCGCCGAGCACGGAGTTGAGGACCTCGGCACGCCGGGGATCCTTCTCGATCAGCGTGACCTCGTAGCCACGATCGAGCAGGTGCTTGCTCAGGTAGTAGCCGACCTTTCCGCCGCCGATTACGATGACGTACATCCTTACCCCTTCAGCATGGCATGAATGTGGTGGGCGCCCGATTGGGTCGGGCAGATCGTATTCAATCCGAGTTCGCGGTAGACGTTCTCGCGCATCGGGTCGTTGATCCTGGTGATGACCTGCTTGACCTTGAAGACCTCGCGGGCGATCTGGGCGGCCATGATGTTGCGATTGTCGCCATTGGTGAGCGAGGCGAACCCGTCGGCGCTTTCGATCCCGGCCTGGCGGAGGACGTCTTCGTCGATGCCGTTGCCGACCAGCATCGTCCCCTTGAAATCGTTTCCGAGCCGCCCAAAGGAATGGCGGTCGATATCGACGACGGTCACGTCGTCGCCCCGTTCAGAAAGGGTGCTGGCGACCATGGCGCCGACCCGACTGCAGCCGACGATGATCAGCTTCATACCGAATTCATTCTAGGGCGGCGCCAGAGCAACCTAGTGACCATGGCCCAGCCGAACGGCCTCGATCTCGGGTAGGCCGGCCGCCCGGATCCTGGATTGGGTGAGCGCGATGTCGTAGGGCACCCGGTAGAACTGAACGCGTTCGGTGTCCAGATCAGCGACCGCGAACGATGCCTGGGGATTGCCGTCCCGCGGCTGGCCCACGCTCCCCGGGTTGAGCAGCGCGGAGGGGGGAAGGGGAATCCATTCCCCGGGTGTTGGGATCTGCTCGCCTTCCTCAGTGAAGATCCGGGGCAGGTGGGTGTGGCCGAAGAAGCACCAGCGGCGGCCAAGCTTGATCAGGATCTCGAACGCCTGCAGGTCGTCGAGGATGTATTCCCAGAAATACGGCTTGGTCGGACTGCCGTGGACCGCCCGATGGCGCCCCACCCGCCCATGACTTGGTAGCGCGCCGAGGTAGCGGAGGCTCTCGGGCGTCAGGACGGTCCGGGTCCATCGAGCCGCCGCGGCCGCATGCGGGTTGAACAGCTCGAGGCTCTTGGGATCGAACATCGCCTGGTCGTGGTTGCCGCGAACCCCCCGAGCGCCGACGGACCGCAACCGCGCAATGACGCCGTTCGGATCCGGGCCGTAACCGACGATGTCCCCGAGGACCAGGATGCGGTCGACCTCGGGCATCGCGGTCAGGACGGCCTCGAGGGCCTCCAGGTTGCTGTGGATATCGGAAAGTAGCGCGACGCGCACGCCGGCTCGCCCTAGCCGTAGACGCGCTGGTACGCGTAGAGAAACAGGATGCGGAGCGTGGCCGCCACCGGGACCGCGATGAAGAGGCCGAGGATGCCGCCAAGGTATCCGCCGATCACGAAGGCAATGATGATCAGCATCGGACTCAAATTGACAGCGTCGCCGAAGACCTTCGGCGAGATGAAGTTGTAGATCACGTTCGAGACGACGAAGTAGATCACCGCCACCAGCACCACCTTGCCGGTGGAGTGGGTGACGAAGGCGGCGATGGCGAGGGCCGGCAGCGCCCCGAGGACGGGTCCGATAAACGGGATGAACGCCGTGGCGCCGGCGACGATGCCGAGGGCCAGCGCGTACGGGATGCCGGCGATCCACATCGCGACCCCCGTGACCAGGCCGACCAGCGCGCAGATCGCCAGCTGGCCCCGCATGTAGGCGGCCAGCATGGAGGAGATCTCGGCGGCGACCTGCTGGGCATCGGTCCGGTAGCCGCGCGGAACGAGATCGGCGAAGAAGCGCCGGATGGCGTGGGCGTCCTTGACGAGGAAGAACGCGATCAGCAGCACGAGCAGGGATTGGAAGACCCAGTTGACCAGCATAAAGACGTTCTGGACGACCGACTGGAGCTGGCCGGCGAGGAGGCCGGGGAGGTTGCGGACCGAGTCGGCATAGGTGGTCCGGAGGTCGATCGGCACCCCAAGGACGGAGACGACGTGGTGCTTGTCGACGAGATCTTGAAGATAGTTCGCGATCGACGGTCCCTGCGTGACGAGCGCGGTGAACTCCTCCCGCACCAGCGGGATCAAGTAGAGAACGGCCGCCACCATGAGTGCCACGATGATCCCGTAGAGAACCAGCACCGAGAGGGCCCGGGGCACCCGGCGGCGCTCCGCCGCATTCACGGCCGGGTCGAGTACGAGGGCCAGGACGACCGCCAGGATGAAGGGTCCGAGGATGCCCCGAATGGCGATGATCAGCACGAGGGCCAGAAGGCCGAGAACTCCGAGGAAGATCAGCGCCCGGAAGTCCCGGCTCCGCCAGAGGTCGTCAACCCGCCGGCGCTGAATCATCGCGGCATCATACGGCAGAAACGCAAATGAGGCTGGAAGGCATGCGAGACCGCGGCGCTAGGGAGTGCTTGACCCGTACGCGGGGCGGGGCCGGGGCGCCGGCTGGCTGCACCGGATGATGAGCCAGGCGATCCCCGCCGCCATCAGGAGGTCACCGATGCTGACCAGGGAGGCATGGCCGGCGATGCTCGGGATGGTGAAGATGTCCCCGATGAACCAGAGCCCGGTGGGGTGCTGGAGCCAGACGTGCAGGGGGTCGAGCCCGCTCTTGAGCAGGATGAGCATCGCCGAGTTCGGGTCGACGTCATGGGGCAGGATCACGGGCATCCGTCCACCAAAGGTGGCGATGACGAGCAGGTTCAGCCCAAGGCCGACGCCAAA
>JALYYC010000136.1 GCA_030946755.1 Candidatus Dormiibacterota bacterium | reverse complement strand
GCTGGAACCCCTTGCGGCAGGAATGGGTGCTGGTCGCGGCCGCGCGACAATCCCGGACGTTTCTGCCGGCGCGGGACGCCTGTCCACTCGATCCCTCGACACCGGGTCACTCCACCGAGATCCCGGCGGCCCAATTCGACGCGGCGGTCTTCGAAAACCGGTTTCCGGCAATGGCGCGGGAGTCCGGTGGCGGCGTTTGCGAGGTGGTCGTCTACACCGATGCCCATGACGGCTCCTTCGCCAGCCTGCCGGTGGCCGCGCTCGAGCGGCTCGTCGAGGTCTGGACCGACCGATATCGCGCGCTGGCGGTGCGTGCGGACGTCCGCTATGTCTTCATCTTCGAGAACCGTGGCGAGCAGGTGGGCGTCACGCTCCACCATCCCCACGGCCAGATCTATGGCTACCCATTCATCCCCCCAGTCGCGGCCGCCGAGCTTCGCGGGCGATCCGCCGCGTGCCGCCAGTGCGCGGTCGTCCGAGACGAGCTGGCCGATCGCCGCCGGGTCCTGATCCGCGGGCGCGGGCTCGTCGCCTACGTCCCGGTCTTTGCCCGCTGGCCCTACGAAGTCCACATCGCCACCGTCGAGCACCGGCCGTCGTTAACCGACCTGCCGGCTGCGGTTCGGCGTGCCCTCGTGCACCAGATGCAACGGGTCGCTCAGGCATATGACCGGCTGTTTTCGACCCCGATGCCGTACATGATGGTCATCCACCAGCAGCCGACGGACGGGAAGGCCTATCCGCAGGCGCACCTCCACGTCGAGTTCTATCCGACGCTGCGCGATAGCGGCAAGCTCAAATACCTGGCCGGCTCCGAGTCGGGGGCGGGCGTGTTTATCAACGACACGCTGGCCGAAGCCTCGGCGGCGCGGCTGCGGGCGTTGATCGAGAGTCCCGCTTAGTTCTTCTCTCCGAGCCCGGTCAACATGCGCTCGAGTCGGCGCGCGACGTCGGCCAGTTCACCGGAGATCATTCGCAGCTCCCGATCCGCCTCCGGCGGCAGCTCGCCCGAACGTCCCAGCAATGCGAGCCGATTGGCGGCGCCCATCACCGTGTTCTTCAGCCGCCGCAGCTGTTCGAGGGACTCGGTCACGCGCGCGCCAGCGAAACCGCCAGCTGCGCGGCGAGCGCCGCGTTCTGTTCGAGCAGCGCGACGTTGGCCTCGATGACGCGCGGGCCGAGTCTGGCCTGGAGTCGCTTGAGCTCCGCCGGCGTCCGTGCGCCGCCGCGCTCGGCACCTGTGTCCTCCGAGTCCCGCAGGTCGGCGTCGGGGATAGCGACCTGCCTCGGGAGGGCCTGACAGAGCACGGCGCCCGCGCCTCCATGTTCCCAATGCGCGCGCAACACGTCGACAAGCTCCGGGACCGTGTCCACTCGCGCCGCCAGCTGGAGTCCGGAGGATTCGCTGAGGAATCCGGCCATCACGTTCGACCGCCAGCCGAGGACCGGTACGCCCACCGTCTCGAGGTACTCGAGCGTCGCCTCGCGATCGAGCGTGGACTTGGGACCGGCACAAACGACACAGACGGCTTTCCTACTGAGCTCGGTGAGATCAGCCGACACATCACGGCCGCTCCCGGGGTGGACGCCACCGACGCCACCGGTGCTGACCACGCTGATCCCGGCGAGCGCTGCCGCCGCAACCGTCGCGGCGACTGTGGTGCCGCCGAATCCCGGCCTCCGAAGGCTCGAGGCGAGGTTCCAGGGCGAGACCTTGACCGCGTCCGTCCGGTCCGCCAGCGTGGCGCACTCGTCCAGGGTCAAGCCCACCAGCAGCCCGCCCTCATAGACGGCCACGACCGCCGGCACGGCGCCGGCCGCCTGGCACGTGTGCCATTGGCGTCGCACCGCCTCCAACGCGGCGTCGCGCGGCAGGCCGTGCGTGATCACGGCGGACTCGAGGGCGACCACGCCGCGATGATCGGCGATGGCCTCTCGAACATCGGGCGCGAGGATTACTGGCACGTCGCTATATTCTGAGCGCAGCGCGGGCGTAGCCGAATTGGTACAGGCGCACGGCTTAGGACCGTGTGGCGCAAGCTATAAGGGTTCGAGTCCCTTCGCCCGCATTAATTCGCCGCCGCGGTTACCTACCCTTCGCTGATCCAGAATTGCGGAATGACGCCCGTGACCGCCTCGGACGTTGTCGAGCTCATCAATTGGCTTGAGCAGCATGGGATCGACGTTTGGCTCAACGGCGGCTGGGGCGTCGATGCGCTACTAGGCCATCAAACGCGCCCGCATGATGATCTCGACATCACCATTTCGGCAAAAGACCGAGACGCGTTCACATCAGCGATGCGAGCGTTGGGCTTCACCGTTCATCGGATTGACAACGAGTTCAATTGGGTCCTGCTTGATGGCAAAGGACGGCTCGTCGATGTGCATCTCGTCGATTTCACCGAGACACTGATTAGTGGTGGCGGTCAGAAAATGTACGGCCCTGGCGGCCTGCCGTTCGAGGTCGGTTCGCTCGATGGACGAGGCGTTATCGCTGGAAAGGCCGTGCGGTGCGAAACTGCGGATTTTCAGATCCGAGGCCATACGAGCTATACCCCTGATGCCGCGGACTATGCGGACGTCGTCGCCCTGTGCCAGGCGTTCGGCATCGAAGTGCCTGACCTTTTCACAAACCTGGGCTTTCATCGGCCGTCGACCTGAACGCCTACACCGGTTAGGACCCATCCCGCGACTGGATGAACTGGTAGCTTATTGACCCGTGGCTGAAGTGAAGGTGGAGACGGAGAAGAAGCCTGGATCGCAGGTTGTCCTGACGATCGAGGTTCCCGAAGACCAGGTCAAGCAGTCGATCGACGTGGCCTACTCGCGCCTGGCCCCACGCGTCCGGATCGCGGGCTTTCGACCCGGAAAAGCCCCACGGGCGATGATCGAGCGCGAGCTGGGCTGGGCGACGCTCCGTCAGGAGGCGCTCGACATCCTGCTGCCGGTTGCCTATAACGCGGCCGTGGCGGAGGCCAAGATCGACCCGATCGACAACCCGCGCGTCGACATCCAGCAGTTCGACCGCGGACAGCCGATGAAGTTTTCCGCGACGGTCAGCGTCAAGCCCGAGGTGGACTTGAAGGACTACACGGACATTCGGGTACCTCGGCCACAGACCGAGATCGGTGACCCGGACGTGGACGAGGCGATCGAGCGCCTTCGGGGTCGCTTTGCCGAACTGCACGACGCCGACCGGCCGGTGCATGCCGGCGACTTCCTGACGGTCGACGTGCACGTCGTCAAATCCGGTGCGGTGCTGGTGGGCGAGAGCCAGACGGATGCGCAGCTGGAAGTCGACGCGGAGCGCCTCCTGCCCGGTCTCGCCGCCGGTCTCGAAGGCCAGACGGTCGGAGAGACCCGCGATATCGGGCTCACGCTCCCTGCCGACTACCCGAAAAAGGATCTTGCGGGATCGAACGTCGTCTTCCGCGTGACCGTCAAGTCGATCAAGGAGCGGATCCTGCCCGTGGTCGACGACGAGCTTGCTCGCCAGGTCGGCCGGGGTGAGACGCTGGCCGCACTCCGAGAGGAGGTCCGCACCGAACTGCAGGACGCCGCCACGCATGAGGATGAGCAACGGTTCGAAAACGACGTGCTGAAGGCGCTCGACGAGCGCCTCTCAGTTGAGGTTCCCGAGGCCCTGATCGACCAGGAGATCGACCGGCGCCTCCGCGAGCTCGAGCTTCGCCTCCAGGAGCAGGGGATCAAGGTCGACCGCTACCTGGAGTACACGAAAACCACGCCCGAGGCGCTGCGGGCCGAGCAGCGGCCGGCGGCGGTCCAGAAGGTCCGCCTCGAGCTGGCCCTGGCGACGGTCGCGGACCGGGCTGGGATTACCGTGCCGGAGGAGGAAATCGACGCCGCGCTGACCACCGCCCTCTCGGAGGAGCAGCTGGCCACCCGTCGGGCGCGCGACCTCCGAACCGCGGATCCTGTGCGCGCGTACTTCCGCCACCAGCTCCTGATGCGCAAGACCATCGACTATCTCGGGACGGTGGCGGCCCCGGATTCTTCCGATACAATTGGGCCCTCGGAAGCGGGAGAGGCCGAGGCCAGGGCGGAACCGGCGTCGAAAGGGCAGCGCCGCCAGACGGGAAAGAAGTAAGGCTGATCGACCGTCGTATTCAAAAGTGAGTACGCGGAAGACTGGATTGTAAGAATTGGACCCTATAATGGCGAAACAGGAGAGCCACCCATGAATTTCGAACGGCTCAGCCGTCGACCCGAAGCCCTCATCCCCATGGTCATCGAGACGAC
>JALYYC010000131.1 GCA_030946755.1 Candidatus Dormiibacterota bacterium | reverse complement strand
CCGTCTTTGGTGTCATCCAGCTGGATCCCCATCGCCAGCAATTGGGCACGGATCTCATCCGAGCGGGCGAAGTCGCGCGCCTGCCGGGCCTGCTCCCGCTCGGCGATCAAGCGCTCGACCTCCGCGTCTACCGAGGCATCCGGGAACTCGATGACATCGAGGATGCGATTCGCATGCTGGAGGAAGGCCATGGCGCTGGCGCGTTCCTCCGGCGTGGCCTCCCCAGTTTCGATGCGCGGGTTGAACGTCTTGATGAACTCGAAGAGATGACCAACCGCAGCCGGAACGTTGAGGTCGTCATCAAGGGCGGCGTCCCAGCGGGCGCGCACCTCCGCTGTCGGTTCGGCGTCACCACTGACCGAGCCCAAGCGCACCGCAAACTCGCCGAGGCGCTTGACCGCGCTGTCGGCCCCCTTCAGGAGTTCCGGCGAAAACGCCAGCTGGCTTCGGTAGTGGGCCCCGGAGATGAGTGCGTATCGGATGGCGCGCGGCTGGTACCCCTCGGCGAGCACGTCGCGCAGGGTGGTGAAGTTCTTCAGCCGTTTGGACATCTTCTCGCCAACCGCATCCTGTAGGAATTCCGCGTGCAGCCAGTAGCGGGCGAACGGCCTCCCGGTTGCTGCCTCGCTCTGGGCGATCTCGTTCTCGTGGTGCGGAAAGATGTTGTCGACACCACCGGTGTGGATGTCGAAGCTCTGGCCGAGGTACTTCATGCTCATCGCGGAACACTCGATATGCCAGCCAGGGCGGCCGGCCCCCAGCGGCGTCTCCCATGCCTGCTCACCGGCCTTGCGCGCCTTCCAGAGGACGAAGTCACGCGGGTCGTCCTTGCCATAGTCGTCGACGTCCACCCGGGCGCCCGCCTTCAGGCCGGCAGCATCGAGGTGCGCCAATGCGCCGTAGCGCGGAAACGTCGCGATGCGGAAGTACGTTGATCCGTCGCTGACGTAGGTATGTCCCTGTTCACTGAGGAGGTCGATCAGCGCGACCATCTCGAAGATATGCTGGGTCGCCCGCGGGTAATGCTCAGCGCGCTCGATCCGAAGAATGTCGAGGTCCTGGAAGAAGGCCTCGATGTACGGCTCGGTGAATTCGTCGATCGACTCCCCGCGCTCCGCAGCCTTCTTGATGATCCGATCCTCCACATCGGTCAGGTTCATCACCTGGGTGACGCGCAAGCCTCGCTGCATCAGCACCCGTCGCAGGACGTCTTCGAAGAGGAAGGTGCGGAAGTTGCCGATGTGTGCGAAGTCATGGACCGTTGGGCCGCACGTGTACATGCGCACCTGGCCGGGCTCGACGGGCGTGAAGGGCTCGACGGTGCCGCTCATCGTGTTGTGCAGGCGCAGCCCGCTCATGGCATCTCCCGCAGGAGGACGACCGCCTGGGCCGCCAATGCCTCGCCACGGCCGATCGCACCGACATGGTCGGTGGTGGTCGCCTTGATCCCGACCGCCGCCGGGTCGACACCCAGCGCGCCGGCGAGATTGGCCCGGATCGCCTCCCGGTAGGGCGCGAGCTTGGGTGCCTGGGCGAGCAGCGTGACGTCGGCGTTCTCGACCAGCCAGCGCGCCCGGCGGCAGTGGTCCGTCACTTCGCGCAGCAGATCGAGGCTGCGCGCGTCCTTATAGCGGAGGTCCGTGTCGGGAAAGAGCGTCCCGATGTCCCCCAAGCCGGCGGCGCCGCAGAGGGCGTCGATCAGCGCGTGGCAGATCACGTCGGCATCGCTATGGCCGAGCAGACCGAGGTCCCAGGGCAGCTCGACCCCACCGAGGATCAGCGGCCGGCCCACCTCGAGCCGGTGAAGGTCGAAGCCGCTCCCTACACGCACACGGGCGCTGCGGCAAGCAGGGCCTCGACCATCAGCGCGTCCTCGCGGGTCGCGACCTTGAGGTTGCTGTAGGACCCCGAGAAGACTTTGACCGGCTTGCCGAGCTTCTCGATGAGCTCCGCGTCATCTTCGACGACAATCCGCTCCCGGACCGCCTTCTCGTGCGCCTCCAGGATCCAGTCGAAGCGGAATACCTGCGGGGTCTGGATCTGCATCAAGTCAGCCCGCTCGACCGTGCCGTGGACGAAACCGGAGCTGTCGACGTGTTTGTAGGTGTGATGGACGTGCACGGCGGCCGTGGCGGCCCCGAACTGCCGGGCCGTCATCAGCCCCTGGTGGATCAGGTCGTCACTGACCAGCGGGCGCGCGCCGTCGTGGATGAGGACGAATTCCGGCGGCTTGTGGCGGAGACTTTCCAGGCCAAGCCGCACCGAATCCTGGCGGCGCTCGCCGCCAAGCTGGACATCGATCGGCTTACGCCAGCCATCAGTCTCGAGCTCGCGGGTAACTTCCAGGAGGTTGCGCTGCGAGACCATCACGATGATGCCGGTGATCTCGGGGCAGCGATCGAAGGCCTCGAGCGTTCGGCGGATGAGCGACCGGCCCCCGACCGGCATCAGGACCCTGGCGCTGGACTCCCCGTTGTGAAGCCCGGCCCCGGCGGCCGGAATGATCGCTTGTACCTCCACGAGTCACCCCTTTTGTCAAGTCGGTTTTCGGTGGGTTGAAGTAT
>JALYYC010000086.1 GCA_030946755.1 Candidatus Dormiibacterota bacterium | reverse complement strand
CCAATGTGTACGCGACGATGGACATGATCGACGCCTACAAACTGCAGGCACTCGACAGTATGCAGAAGACGATCGACGCGCTGAGCGGTGAAGTGGCCAAGTCGCAGTCTTACCTCGAGCGAGCCCGTAACGCCCCCACCAGCGAGGTAGTGGCGGCCGGCGGATCGCGCGGCGAGCTGGCCCTGGGCCCAGGATCGCGTACCTGATTCGAGTTCCCGGAGTCGGGTCATGAAGTACCTGTACAGCAGGAAGAACGTCGTCGGCTCTGGGCTGGCGCTCATCGGGCTCTTGCTGGTTCTTGCTCATGTCATCGGGCCCTTCTGGCCGTTGATCGTCATCGGTTTGTACCTGGTTGGCGCCGTGCTGACGCCGGGCAAGCCTGCGGTCGACCTTCAAATGGGCTTCGACCCAAACGATATCCGCAAGACGCTAGACAACCAGATGCGTACGGTCAGCGGCCGGGTGCCCCCAGAGGTGATGGCGAAGCTGCTTAGTATCCGGCAGATCATCGTGGGGATCCTCCCACGGTCTGGCACCCTACCCCCGGGCTCGCCCGAGCTGTTCCTGGTCGAACGCACCGCCACCGACTACCTGCCGACGGCTCTCCAGGCCTATCTCAACTTGCCACAGGCGTATGCGACCCTCCACCCGGTCCAGAACGGTAAGACACCGAAACAGGTCCTCTTGGATCAGCTGACGCTGCTCGAAGGGAAGATGAACGAGGTCGCCGACGACGTGCACCGCAACGATTCCGACCGCCTGCTCGCCAACGGGCGCTTCCTCGAGGAGCGGTTCGGCCGTTCGTCCCTATCGCTCGAGCCGCCGGCGTCAGGCCAGGGCTAGATTCGCTTACGACGCGCTCCGGGCTCCCGAGCCCGGGTTTCATCTGAACGGAGGATTGACGACCGCGCGTTTTGAGCGCAGAGTTGCGCTCTCTGGCCCGGATTTCGGCCCCCTTCCACCCGCGACGCGGGATTGGGACTTCGATTAAGCGTCTGAGGTGCCTGGCAATCAGCCATACGCCGTCGAGCTCATGAAGTCGACCGTTCCTTTGGAGGGGAATCATGGTGCGAATCGAGTCGGCCGATGCCAGGATTCTGGTTGCCGCCTACGAACGCCTGCTCGAGCGCCGCAACATCCTGGTCCTGGCGCGCTCCCAGAACGACCGCGCACTCCTCAATGGCCATACCGAGTGGCTTGAAGAGCGCCTGACCTTCTGGAAACTCTGGCGCTAGGTCGCTACTCCTTCCGCTTCAGCTGAGCCGATCGCTCGCGCCAGAAAGCCAGTCGCGCGCCAAAGCGCTCCGCGTCCTTCTGCAATGCCGGAAGATCGGTTCGCTCAGTCTCGCGTCGGGCCTCAGGTGACATCGTCGAGATCCTGACCGTCACCTCGTTGATCAGATCAGTCTCGAATTTGATCAGCTCCGTATACACGGAGACCCAGCGCTCGATTTCCCTGGACGACGTCGTTAACGGGTCTTCCCCCTCCGCCAGTTCGCCCACTGAGCGGCTACCTTCGTGGCTTGACACCTACGTCTCTCCTTGGGTTGACTTCGGCCTGATCCCAGCGATCTCTTGCGCCCGTTGCTCCCAGTGGCCCAACCGCGCCTCGTATCGCTCCTTCTGGCGCTCGACCAGCGCAACGTCGACCTGCGCGACCTCAGACGCCGCGTCCTCAGTCAGCCGGGGGAGCGTGCTCCTCATCTCGGCCAAAATTTTGGACTTGAACGCGACCAGCTCGCCGTAGACGTTCAGCCAGTGAAGGACATCCCCCGGCTCGAGGGACGCCGGATTTTCGCCCGACATGAGACGCGATTCCGCGACGGCCTTCCGCACCAGGACTTCATCGCCGTTACCGCCGCCCGTGCCCTCCATGCCCCTTCCCTCATTCCACTCTATCCGCACCGGACCCGTGGGCGCAAAAGGAAAGAGGCCGGGCCTCTCGATCGGGGCACGGCCTCCTTAGTCTGCCTAACGATCGGACATTGGCGTATCGCTGGTAGCCAGCGGCTCGGTGTCCGCATGCACGGCGCCGTTATTGCGCTTGCCGTTCTTGCCGGCGAGGAGCTGGCGGGCTAGATCGAGGCCCGTGGCCCCCTGGCTGAGCGCCTGCGCCAGCGTCTCGGACAGACCCTTGGCCCCGTTGAGCACGATCATCTGGTCGATATTGCCGAACGGCTTGGCGGCCGCCTCAACGATCTCTGGCCAGCGCTCGGCGAGCTGCTGCCCGATGACGGCGTCCTGGTTTTCGGCGAGCGCATCGGCGCGGGCCTTGATCGTTTCCGCCTCGGCCATGCCCTTGGCGCGCACGGCGTCGCCCTCAGCAATTCCCTTTGCGCGGGTTGCATCCGCCTCCGCCAGGCCGACCATTCTGGTCTGCTCAGCGTGCGCGGTCGCCTCGAGGCGCACGCGCTCGGCATCGGCCGCGGCGATCGTCTTCGTCTTCCCGGCATCGGCGGCTGCGGCAAGCTCGACTTCGCGTGCGCGAGCCTCCGCGGCGGCAATCGATGCATCCCGCTCGGCCTTTGCCAGCGTCACCGCCTGGTACGCCTTCGCATCAGCCGGCTTGCGGACCTCGACGTAGAGCCGCTGTTCGGCGCGCTGCGCCTCGAGCTCGGCGACCTTCGTCTCCTCAACGACGACCTTCTGCCGGTTCGTCGCCTCGGAGAGCGGACCGGCCTGTTTAGCAAGCGCGGTTGCCTGGTCGATCTCGGCCTGGTATCCGGCCTGCTTGATCTGGCTGTCACGGCGCGCCTGGGCCTTGAGCGCGTCGGCCTCCTGTTCCTTTACGGTGGCCTCGCGATCGGCGCCCG
>JALYYC010000079.1 GCA_030946755.1 Candidatus Dormiibacterota bacterium | reverse complement strand
GGCGGTCATCACCTCGGATCGGAACACACGATGCGGAACTACCGGACCGGCTTCTACCGCCCGTGGATCTCGTCGACCGAGAACTACGACCGCTGGCAGCGGATGGGATCCCGGACGGCAGACCGGGTCGCCAATGAGAAGTGGAAGCAGCTGCTGAGCGATTATGCCGATCCCGGCATGCCGCCCGGGGTGGACGAGCAGCTGCAGGCCTTCATCGAGGTGCGCAAGGACGCCATCATGCATGCCACGGTCTGACGCGCTCCCGGAGCGCGCCCAGGTCGTCATCATCGGAGCCGCTATCGTCGGCTGCAGCGCCGCGGACGAGCTGACCCGCCGCGGCTGGACCGACGTCGTCGTCCTCGACCGGGGTCCCCTCTTTGCGACCGGCGGATCGACGTCACATGCCCCGGGCGGCGTGTTCGAGAACAACGTGGCGCGGACCACCTGCCAGTTTGCGATGCAGGCGGTCGACGTGTATCGCGACCTGGTCGTCGACGGAGAGCATGCCTGGTGGGAAGTCGGAAGCCTCGAGCTCGCCACCACACCCGAGCGCTGGGAGGAGCTGAAACGTAAGCAGGGCCACGCGACGTCGTGGGGGCTGGACACGCGGCTGATCTCGCCTGACGAGGTCAAGCGCCTGGTCCCAATCATGCGCACCGACCACCTCTATGGTGCCATCCATGTCCCGACTGATGGCGTGTTGAGGGCCGTCACGGCCTGCCAGGCCCTGGCGGAGCGCGCGACCGCCCGAGGGGCGCGCTTTTTTGGGCACACCGCGGTGACGGGGATCGAGGTCTTAGGCGGCCATGTCGAGGCCGTGGTCACCGACCGCGGGCGGGTTCGCGCCGAGCACGTGCTCTGCGCCGCCGGAATCTGGGGGCCCCTGGTCGGCCGGATGGCCGGGGTGCCGATCCCCCTCCAACCAATGCAACATCTTGTCGCGACGACCTCACCGCTCCCGGAGTTGCGCCGGGTGACGGCCTGGCAGTCGATGCCGCTGATCCGGCACCAGGACCGGTCGATGTACTTCCGCCAGGACCACCAGTCGATGCTGATCGGGAGCTACCGGCACGAGCCGGTGCCAGTGGATCCCGACGACCTGCCCACCGACTGGGATGGGCCCGGCATGCCCTCGACCGCGCCATTCCGCGATGACCTTTTTGCGCCGGCGGTGGGCTACGCCGAGGACCTGTTCCCGGGGATCCGCACGGCCACGCTCGTGGACAAACTCAACGGGATGTTCTCGTTCACGCCCGACGCCCACTCCCTGATCGGCGAGTCGCTGGACGTTCGCGGCTTCTGGGCCTGCGAAGCCGTCTGGATCACGCACGCCCCGGGCGCCGCGCGCGCGGTGGTCGAGTGGATGGTGGACGGCGCGCCCAGCCTGGACCTGCACGAGGAGGACCTCAACCGCTTCTATCCCCATGCGTTCACGAAGCCATACCTGCGGGCGCGAGGGGCGCAGAACTATCGCGAGGTCTACGACATCATCCATCCGCAGCAGCCGATCGAGACGCCGCGGGAGATCCGCGTCAGTCCGTTCTACGGTCGCCACCGAGACCTCGGCGGGGTCTTCTTCGAGGCGGCCGGCTGGGAGCGGCCCCAGTGGTTCGAACACAACGCGACGCTGCTCGACGGCATGGACGCGCCTTCCCGCGAGGGATGGGCGGCCCGCTTCTGGTCACCTATCCAGGCGGCCGAGCATCGGGCAGCCCGCGAGCGCGTCGTGCTCTTCGACGCGACCGCCTTCGTCAAGGTCGAGGTCTCCGGCCGTGACGCGCTCCCCTATCTCCAGCGGCTCGCGGCCAACCAGATGGACCGGGCGGTCGGCACCGTCACCTACACGGCGATGCTCGACCACCGCGGGGGGATCGTAGCCGACCTGACCGTGACCCGGATCGGTGAAGACCACTTCTGGGTCGTCACCGGTGGCGGCGTCGGGATGCACGACCTTGCCTGGATGCGTCGCCAGCTCCCCACGGACGGCAGTGTGCAGTTGAAAGACCTCTCGTCGGGGTGGTGCTGCCTCGGCGTCTGGGGGCCGCGTTCGCGCGACCTGATCCAACCACTGGCGCAGGAGGATTTCTCCAACCCGGCGTTTCCGTACCTGTCGGCCCGCCCCGTCACGATCGGGAGCATTCCCGCCTACGCCATCCGAATCTCCTATGCGGGCGAGCTCGGCTGGGAAGTCTACGCGCCAACGGAGTACGGGGCGCGTTTGTGGGACACGCTCTGGGAGGCAGGCCAGCCCCTCGGCGTCAGCGCGATGGGAGGCGGCGCCTTCGACTCGCTCCGGCTCGAGAAGGGCTACCGGCTCTGGGGCGCCGACATCCACAGCGAGTACAACCCGTATGAAGCCGGCATTGGCTTCGCCGTTCGACTCGCGAAGGGTGACTTCATCGGCAGGTCCGCCCTCTTGCAAGTCAAGGAGCAGGGGATCACGCGCAGGCTGTGCTGCCTTACCTTCGACGATCCGACGGTGACGGTGATGGGCAAGGAACCGATCTACGACGGTTCACGCGTGCTTGGCTTCGTGACGAGTGCCAACCATGGCTACACGGTTGGAAAAAGTATCGCCTACGGCTATCTGCCGATGGACCACACGGCGCCGGGCAGCCGCGTCGAGGTGCAGTACTTCGGCCGGCGCTTCCCCGCAGCGGTCGTCAAGGAACCGCTGTACGACCCCGAGATGGCACGCCTCAAGGAGTTGCCGGTCATGGCCGCAACGGGAGGAACACGATGAAGGTCGCCCACAAAGTCGAGACGTTGAAGATGTTTGTCGGCGGGCGCTGGACGGAATCCGAGAGCGGTGAAACGTTCGAGGCGACGAGCCCGTCGACCGGCGACGTGATCGCCCGAGTCCCCAAGGGCACGCGAGCCGACGCAGGCCGGGCCGTCGAGGTCGCGCATCAAGCACGGGGTGCGATGGCTGAGCTCGGCGCCTTCGAGCGGGCCGCGATGCTCCATCGGATCGCCGAGGTCATGGAGCAACGCCGCGAGGAACTGGCCCGGTGGCTCAGCCTCGACCAGGGCAAGCCGTACAAGGCCGAGGCTCTCGGCGAGGTCTCGGAGGCGATCGAATATTTCCGCATCGCGGCCGAGGACATCAAGCGGCTCGAGACCAATGTCATCCCATCGATGAGCAAAAACAAGCTGGTCTTCACCCTCCGAGCCCCTCGTGGGGTCTACGGCGTCATCACCCCCTGGAACTGGCCGCTGACCATGGCGACCGAGGTGATCGCCCCGGCCCTGGCCGGCGGCAACACCATCGTGTGGGCGCCGGCGACCTCGACCTCGGCCATCTCGGTGAAGCTGATGGAATGCTTCGCCGAGGCGGACCTTCCCGCGGGCGCGATCAACCTCGTAACCGGCCCGGGCGCGGTCGTCGGCGACGAGATCGCCGGCCATCCCCTGATCGCCGGCATCGGCTTCGTCGGCTCGACCCAAACCGGGCAGTCGGTCGCGCGGCGCGCGGCCGGCAAGCACGTGATGCTCGAGCTCGGGGGAAACGGTCCGATGGTGATCTTCGAGGATGCCCAGATCGATCGCGCGGTTGCCGGCACCATCACCGGGTGCTTTTTATGCGCCGGGCAGAGTTGCACGGCGGGGGAACGAATCCTGGTCCATCGCGCGATCGAGGAGGAGTTCACGGCGCAGCTGCGTGCTGCGGTCAAGCAACTGAAGCTGGGGGATCCGTTCGATGACGAGACGACGCTGGGCCCGCTGAACAACGAGGGCGTCGCCGCCAAGATGGACGACCACATCAAAGACGCAGTCGATCATGGCGCCCGGGTCGCGATCGGCGGCGCCCGCGCGACCCGCTTCCCGACCCGACTGTTCTACGAGGCCACGGTCTTGAC
This sequence comes from Candidatus Dormiibacterota bacterium, assembly GCA_030946755.1. Classification (GTDB taxonomy): domain Bacteria; phylum Chloroflexota; class Dormibacteria; order CF-121; family CF-121; genus JALYYC01. Next base: position 876 of record JALYYC010000079.1, on the reverse strand, counting down.
GGGCGTAAATCCCCGCATGCGTGTAAGCCGCGAGGAGACATTCGGCCCGATCGCGCCGCTGATCCCGTTCCAAACCGAGGCGGAAGCGCTCGCCATCACGAACGATTCGCCCTACGGCCTGCTTGGGTCCGTCTACACCCGGGACATCGACCGGGCGCTGCGCTTTGCGCAACGGATGGAAACGGGTTGGGTAAACGTGAATGAGTCCTCCAACTACTGGGAGGCGCACATCCCGTTCGGTGGCCGCGCCGGCAAAGAGAGCGGCATCGGTCGAGTAGGCGGCCACCGGGCGATCGAGCAGATGACTGACCTGAAGACGATCATCGTCGACGTCCAGGACGGCTGATTGTTGGCCGCACCCAGCAGCAACGGACCGCGCGCGGACGTGATCGCCGAGGCCGAACGCATCGGCGCGGCGGCTCGCGAAGCGAAGGTGTCCGCCAAGCTGGTCGGAGGTGTGGCCGTCAACCTCCACTCGCAAAGCGCGACGCGGCCCCCGCTCAAGCGGAAGTATGGGGACCTGGATTTCGTCGCCCCCTCCAAGCAGCGTGGCGCCGTCCAGAAGCTCTTCGAGTCGCTCGGCTACCAGGGGGACATGCGGTTCAACACCCTCAATGGGCATCAGCGGCTCCTCTATCTCGATGACAGCAATGGCCGCCAGATCGACATCTTCATCGACCGCATGCGGATGTGCCACGTGATCGAGCTCGCCGACCGGTTGGGGATGGACGGACCGTGCCTGACGCCTGCCGACCTGCTGCTGAGCAAGCTCCAGGTCTACGAGGTCAATCAGAAAGACCTGGTCGACACCGTGGCGCTCCTTCTCGACCACCCGATTGCCGACAGCGACGAGGACGCGATCAACGCGCCCTACCT
>JALYYC010000065.1 GCA_030946755.1 Candidatus Dormiibacterota bacterium | reverse complement strand
GGGGCGCCTGCCGCTGATCTTCCTCGCCATCCTTGGCGCGGCGGCAGGCGACGCGGCATTCCGGTTTGCCCAGCGGCTCAGCATCAACCGGGCTTCGCGCCAGATCGAGAACGAGCTGCGGCGTGATCTCTTCCAGCACCTCCTGCGCCTGGACCAGCGATTCTTCCAGCAGATCCGGACGGGTGACGTGATGGCGCGGGCGACCAACGACCTGAGCGCCGTCCAGCAGCTGGTCGGGATGGGCTTGATGAACATCGCGAACACGCTCGTGATCTTCATCGCTGCCGTCACCCTGATGGCGTTAATCGATTGGCAGCTCACCATCCTGTCGGTATCCCTGCTCACGCTGCTGTCGCTCGGCTTCCTGCTGCTCGGGCCCCAGATCCAGAAGCGCTTCCTGAAGGTGCAGCAGGAATTCGCGGCCGTCTCCTCCAAGGCGCAGGAAAACTTCTCCGGCATCCGGGTCGTCAAGGCTTACGTGCAGGAGGAGGCGGAGGAGCGGAACTTCCGCGCCGTCAACCAGGGCTACGTCCGGGCCAATGTCGCCTGGGCATGGATCAACAGCGCGCTCTGGCCGCTCTTCGGTCTGCTGGCGGGGTCGGCGGCCGTCGTCTTGCTCTATGTCGGCGGTCAGCACGTCGTCCAGCACCGGATTACGATCGGCCAGTTCATCCAGTTCAACACCTACCTGATCCTGCTGTCCTGGCCCATGATCGCGCTCGGCTGGGTGGCCAACATGTTTCAGCAGGGAGCCGCCTCGATGGGCCGGATCGAGGAGGTCCTCCACGAACAGCCCGCGATCGTGTCGCCATCCCACGCGATCGTCCCCGAGAAGGTCGCCGGGGATGTCGTGTTCGACCACGTCACCTTCGCCTACGACGGCGAGCCGATCTTCGAGGATCTGACGCTTCATGTTCCGGCCGGCGCGACCCTGGGCGTGGTCGGCAGTACCGGCAGCGGGAAGAGCACCCTGGTTCGGCTCCTGACTCGTGTCTACGATCCGCAGGCCGGGCGCATCCTGCTGGATGGCATCGACGTCCGGGATCTTCCCCTCGACCTGCTCCGACGCCAGATCGGCTACGTCCCGCAGGAAGCCTTCCTCTTCTCCGACACACTGGCCGAGAACATCATGCTCGGCGCGCCCGACGCCTCGGCCGAGGCCGTGACCCAGGCAGCCCAGCGATCGCAGCTGGCCGCCGACCTCGAGCAGTTCCCCGACGCCTTCAACACCATGATCGGCGAGCGCGGCGTCACCCTGAGCGGGGGACAGAAGCAGCGCACCGCGATCGCGCGAGCCCTGATCAAGGAGCCATCTGTGCTGGTGATGGACGACGCCCTCTCGAGCGTCGACACCCGGACCGAAGAGGAGATCCTGAAGGGCCTGCGCGATTTCATCGAGAAGCGGACCAGCATCGTCATCGCGCACCGCGTGTCGACGATCAAGGATGCCGACCGGATCGTGGTGCTCGACGAAGGCCGAATCGTCGAGCAGGGCACGCACGCCGAGCTGCTGGCGATCGGCGGCCAGTACGCACTGCTCTACGAGCGCCAGCAGTTGCGCCGCGAACTCGAGGAGGACGCCGGCATCGATCCGGCGTCACTTCGGCCATGAGCGTCCGCGGGGCCAGGTGGGCCGGCGGCAACGATGAGGTGCTGGGAAAGGCGTACGACGGCCGGCTGATGCGGCGCCTCTGGTCTTTCGTCCGACCCCATCGGACGCTTGGCGTGATCGGCCTCGTGCTGCTCCTCCTCAGCTCGCTGAGTGACCTGGCCGGACCCTACTTCACGCAGCAGGCGATCGACCAGTACATCAGGCCAGGGCGCCTGACTGGCTACGGCAAGCTGGCCGCGCTCTGGATGCTGGTGATCGTCCTGAACTTCGGGGCGCGCTACTGGCAGAGCTTTGCCATGAACCTGCTCGGCCAGCGCGTGATGTTCGACGTTCGGAATGCGATCTTTTCCCACCTCCAGCGGATGTCGCTGACCTACTTCGACCACACGCCGGTCGGAGTGCTCGTGACCCGCATGACCAACGACGTCGACGCCCTGAATCAGCTGCTGACCTCCGGGCTGGTGGCCGTGATCGGTGACCTGTTTTCCCTGGTCGTGATTGCCGGCTTTCTGCTCTGGGTGAACTGGCAGATGGCCCTGGTCGTGTTCCTGATCATGCCCGTCGTGGTCGCGGTCACCGCCGTGATGCGCACCCAGATGCGCGAGACCTATCGGGCGATTCGCACCCGGATCGGTCGGATCAACGGCTTCCTCCAGGAGGCGGTCTCGGGCGTCCTCACCATCCAGCTCTTCAACCACGAGGAGCGCACGATGCGGGACTTCGACGCGCTCAACGAGGACTACCTGCGAGCCAACCTCCGATCAGTGGCGCTGTTCTCCATCTTCATGCCGCTCATGAGCTTCATCGGCTCGTTGACCTTCGCGCTGATCCTGTGGGTCGGCGGTGGTCGCGTGATCCAGGGGGCCCTGACACTCGGGACCCTGGTCCTCTTTCTGCAACTGTCGGATCGCCTCTACCAGCCGATCCGAGATCTCTCGGAGAAATACAACATCTTGCAGGCCGCGATGGCGGCCTGCGAGCGGATCTTCGGCATTCTCGACGAGCCGGCGCGCGACCTCGACCAGCCGGGCGCGATCCGGCTGCCGGCGCTGCAGGGGGCCATCGCGCTCGATCACGTCTGGTTTGCCTACCAGAATGAGGACTGGGTGCTTCGCGACGTCTCAATCACGATCGACCCCGGCGAGAAGGTGGCGGTCGTCGGCGCGACCGGGGCCGGCAAGACATCCCTGATCAGCCTGCTGACCCGCTTCTACGACGTCCAGCAGGGGGCGGTCACCGTTGACGGCCACGATGTCCGCACGCTCTCGCGCCATGACTTGCGCCGGCATATCGGGGTGATCCTCCAGGATCCCTTCATCTTCACCGGGACCGTCGCGGAGAATATCGCCCTGGGCGAACCGATGGCGCGGAGCCGGATCGAGGCCGCCGCCCGCGCGGTCAACGCGGACCGCTTCATTCGCCGTCTGTCGCAGGGCTACGATCAGCCGCTGCATGAGCGAGGATCGGATCTTTCAACGGGGCAGAAGCAGCTGATCGCCTTTGCCCGCGCCCTGGCGTTCGATCCGGCGGTCCTGATGGTGCTCGACGAAGCCACCGCCAACGTGGACACGAGCACCGAGGCCATCATCCAGGACTCCCTTAAGACGCTGATGCAGGGCCGGACCTCGATCATCATCGCCCACCGGCTCTCGACCATCCGGCACGTCGACCGTATCGTCGTCCTTCACCGCGGCCGCGTGGTCGAGACAGGGAGTCACGCTGAGCTGCTTGCCAGGCGCGGCGTCTACTTCCGGCTGTACGAGCTGCAGTACAAGGACCAGGCCCCAGCGCTCTCCGCGTGAGCGTCCACCTTGATGCGCTTGCCGACGAGGTCTTCGACGCCGCCTCGGCGTGCGGTCGTGGGGACGGCGTGTCGACCCGGCTGCCCTTTGGCGAGGTGCGGCGCAATCTCGCCTACCCGGACCTGTTTTTCCTCAATGGGATTTCCGGGCTGCGGGCGCCGGACTGGAGCCTGAGGGACGTCGAGCAGGCCGTGGCGGAGCACCTTCCGGGGATCGGACTCGTCCGGATCACGAGTCGCGATCCGGACACGATTGCCCGGCTCGGCCCGCAGTTCGACGAGGCGGGTTACCAGGCGGAATGCCGCGTCGCGATGGTGCAGGTCGCGCCGCCGCAGGATGCTGGAAGGCGCGCCGTCGAGATCAGCCTGGTGGAGACGGCGACCGATTGGCAGGACTTCGAGTTGTCGATCAGCAACGACACGTCGGAACATCACTGGACCGGCGCCATGACGCGTCAGCTGGTCGATCTTTATCGGACCCAGGGGACCAACCCATCGCAGTCCTGGTTGCTTGCCCGAGACGAGGGTGAGCCGCTCGGGCATGTCGGCCTCTACCAGCACGCCACGGTTGGCTATCTGCACGCGCTGTTCACCCGCGAGACGGCCCGACGACGCGGAGTCGGCGCGGCCCTTGTCGAGGAGACCGAACGGCGAGCCCGGGCCATTGGGTGCGAGCGCCTGACGCTGCAATGCACCCGGGATTCCTTCCTGCCGGCCTATTACCGGGCGTTCGGCTTCCGCACGGTGGGGGAGATGTGGATCTGGATGAAGCGGATCGAGCCGTGAGCCAATGGAACGCGGAGTTTCGACTGGTCGGCCCCGGTGGGGAGCCGATCGACCTCCGGCGCGTCTTTCTCTCGCACGGCCTCGCGGCGTTGCCGCCCATGCGCTTCGATGAGAAGAGCGGCTTCTTCGAGATCACGGTCCCCATCGGCCGCGGCGCGCGAATCCTGACGCTCGGACCGTCGCGCCCGGGGTACGCCACCGTTACGGTCGCCGGGCCCCCGCCGGGCGTGGCGACGGCCGCGGCCGTGATGGCCAGGACGCGGCACGTTCTCAGCCTCGACCAGGACCTGGCACCCTTTTACACGCTGGCGGCCAGCGATCCGGACCTCGCCTGGGTGACCTCCGGCGCCGGGCGCATGGTCCGCAGCCCGACGGTCTTCGAGGACGTGGTCAAGACGATCTGCACCACCAACACGTCGTGGGCCGGCACCACCCGGATGGTCAACGCCTTGATCGAGCACCTGGGCGTCAAGGCCGCAGGCGCGCCGGCCAGCGGACCGTTCGGACGGGCTTTCCCCACGCCCGCTGCGATGGCGGCGGCGAGCGAGGACTTCTATCGCCGGGTCGCCGGAGCCGGTTACCGGGGCGCGTACCTACGGGCGCTGGCGACCTCGGTGGTCGACGGCTCGGTGGATCTCGAAGCGCTGGGGGGCACCTCGCCCGACGAGCGGTCGGACGATGACGTAGCAACGGTGCTGCTGGCCCTGCCTGGCGTAGGACCCTATGCGACGGCGCACGTCCTGCTCATGCTGGGCCGGACTTCGCGGCTGATCCTCGACTCGTGGACTCGTCCGACCTATGCCAGGCTGCTGGGCCGGCGGCGACCGGTGAGCGATCGGATGATCGAGCGGCGCTTCCGACCGTACGGCCGCTACGCCGGCCTCGCTTTCTGGTTGTTCCTGACCCGCGACTGGGTCGACGCTTCCAATTGATTTCGAATTCGGCATGGCCGTCCCGGCGTATCGTGGGTACATCATGGGTGTGGCTGACCTTCGCCTTCTGATCGTTTCGGCGAACTCTCTGGCGCGGGGCGGCATGGAGGCCATGGTGGACGGCATGCCGGGGGTTCGTGCGGTCGGCTCGAGCAGCTTCCTGGACGCCGCCTCGCTCGCCGGCCAGCTCCAGCCGGAGGTCGTGCTGCTCGACGTTGGTGATGGCGAGATCGAAGACCTCGACGCGATTGGGCGCTTGTCGATCGCCCAGCCCGGCCTTCCGATCGTCGCGGTCGGCGGGGGCACCCTCGCGGTGGCGACCGCCCTCAGCTTCGGTGCCTCGGCCCTGCTTCCGGCCACGGTCGATGTGGAGGCGCTTCGTCTCGCGCTGCTCGCGGCGGCCCACGGCATGGTGACGATTGCCCGGCCCGACCTGGTTGCCCTCCTCCCGGCCGAAGACCCGGGCGATTCACCAATTCGGGTCAACGCTGAGACCCTGACTGGGCGCGAGCTCGAGGTCCTACAGTTGATGGCGCGGGGATTGACCAATCGCCAGATCGGCCGCCGACTCGGCATCAGCGAGCACACGGTGAAGTTCCACGCCGGCGGCGTACTCGGTAAGCTGGGCGCCCGCTCGCGGGCTGAGGCGGTGGCTCGCGCGATCGGGTTGGGCTGGATCCTCGTCTGAGGGATTGAACAAAGGAGCACGGATGGATCAGGACGGATACGGCTACAAGGCGACCGAGAAGGCAATCGACCGACTGCTGGAGGACGCCCGTACGCTTTCCCCGGCCGGGATCGAGCGGGCTGCCTGGGGCTGGGACCGGCACGAGGAGCCGGTCAACATGCAGCGCTTCCGCGAGGCCGAGAAGATGGCGCTGCACGCCCTCGAGCAGGCCAACCGCGGCGATACATGGGAGAAGGCGCGCCGCGATGTCCTCGAGCTGACGGAAGGCCGGTTGTCGGTCGTGTCGTGGAAAGTCGAGCATGGCGACAAGGGGCACAAGGCGGAGCATGCCGCACTGGGCGCGGCGATGGGCGTGCTGGTCAAGGACCGGATCGACCACGCGCACTACGCCACGCTGGTCCAGCCGATGGCCGAGGCGCTGCCCTGGCTCCTGCCCGAGGTGCCGCCGGAGCCACGACGCCGCTGATCGGCGTCCGCATCGAGCCGCACGCCGCGGCGCTCGACGCAGGACATCGCCCAGCACCGCGCCTGGTCGGTCAATTCGTAGACGACCGCGAAACGAGGGCCCTGCCTGAATGGGTGAAGACATCGCCGGACCGCACCGGTACGGTAGGAGTGTGTCCTCGCTTGACGACCTGTCGCGCGATCTGGCCGCGCTGGTCGAGCGCGCCGGCAAGGGCGTGGTGCGCGTCTCGGCTCGCCGCGGCCGGCCCGCGACCGGGATTGCCTGGGCTGAGGACCTGGTACTGACGGCCGACCATGCCGTCGAGCAGGAGTCTGGGATCACGGTGTCGACCGGAACCGCCGAGGTGACGGCGACCATCGCGGGTCGCGACCCGGGGACCGATCTGGCGCTGCTCAGGACCGACCGTTCGGCCGCCACCGTCCTGGCGCGTGGGAAGGGCGCCGACCTTCGGGTCGGGCACCTGGTGATGGCGATCGGCCGGCCGCGGGACATCCAGGCGACGCTTGGCATCGTCAGCGCGCTTGGGGGATCGTTTCGGAACTGGCGCGGGGGAGACGATGAAGGATTGATTCATACCAATGCCGAGCTGCTCACCGGCTTCTCCGGTGGCCCGCTCCTCGATAGTGGCGGCACGGTTGTGGGGATCAACAGCTGGAACTACGGCCGGGGTGCCAGCCGCGCCCTCCCGGTTGAGACAGCCGAGCAGGTGGTCAAAGCCCTCCTGCAACACGGTCGGATTCGGCGCGCTTACCTCGGCCTCGGCACCCAGCCGATCCGGCTGGCGGCCCCGGCGGGGGCGCTGGCAGGACAGGACGGAGGCCTGCTCGTCGTGGCGGTTGATCCCGGCGGCCCGGCGGCGTCAGCCGGGGTCATGCAGGGCGATGTCGTCCTCGCGGTCAGCGGTATCGCCGCCCAGCGGCTTGATGACATGTTCGGTGCGTTGCACCGGCTTGAGGTCGGCGCGGTCGCGGGGCTTCGGCTGCTGCGCGCGGGCGAGGTCCGGGACCTGACCGTGACGACCGGCGAACGAAGCGGTTGAACCCGGACTTGCTGTGCCGCTCCAGGTGACGCTAGGCTGAGGATCGACCCCAAGGAGGAGCCATGGCTACCACCGCGACGTGCAACCACCTCGACCAGATCATGAATCCCAAACCCAGTTCGAAGGGATGCGAGGAGTGTCTGAAGACCGGGGATATTTGGGTGCACCTGCGGCTCTGCGAGACATGCGGGCATGTGGGTTGCTGCGACTCATCAAAGAACAAGCATGCGACGAAGCACTTCAAGTCCAGTCATCACCCAGTCATCAAATCCTTCCAGCCGGGCGAGGACTGGCTGTATTGCTACATCGACAACGTGATGTTCGAGGACGCCTAGCTCCGGCCGTTCTCAGGCGGAACGCCGCACGCCGGCGGTAAGGACGCGTTCGTCTGCGTCCACAAAATCGCGGATCAGGGCATTCAGTTCGGCGCACTTTTCCAGGATTTGCTGGTAGGCGTGGGCCCGGGCCTCTGGACTCAACTCGCCACCCTTGAGGAGGTCCGCATACCCGTTGATGATGGTCAGAGGCGTTCGGAGGTTGTGACCCAGCAGGGCCAGTTCGCTGACGGTCGGATCCCCTGTCATAGTGCCCTCCTCGCTGATAGCGTCGCCTGTTCTGGCGAGGTTGTCAAGAACGGATTCGGTCAGCTGTCTGGACGACAATCGTCCTGCCAACGGCTCCGAGAATTTGCTGACATCGACGGCATCACGGTTGCCATCCACGGGCCGGATGAAACGTTATGCCGCCAGGGTCCCCTCTGATTCTGGTGTCTTGATCTCCACCACTTCCGAGAACCGCTGGACCGTTTCGATGGCGTCGTAGAGTGACACAACGCGCTCCGCCGCGACGAGGTCCGTCAGCTTGATGTAATAACTGCGGCCCTCCGGCCAGACAAGGGTCGGGACCCCGAACACCCCCTTTGCCACCGCTTCCTGGTGCTCGCGGGCAAGGATCTCGAAGGTGGCGGATGCGAGGTCGCGTTCCCAGGCGGGCACATCGAGCCCCGCGCGCTCCGCGACCTGGTGGTGGGTCCGGGGGTCGTCAAGCCGCTGGTGATCCTCGTGTCGGGCTCGCTGCAGCCCTTCCCGGAATCGGTTCGACGCTTCCTCGCCCTGGGCACGGGCGGCGGTGGCGGCCAGGAATGACGGCAGGCCGGGCGCGCTGGGGTTTGACTCCCAGACGGGGGGTCCGGGCTGGCCCTCGCGCGCATGATGATTCTGGCTGAGCGAAAAGAAGCGCCAGCTGACATGGACACGGCCGGCTTTTTCCACCTCGGCCAGCCAGAGCGACCCGCGGTAGGCCCAGGGGCAGAGGAAGTCGATGTAGGCGGTGACCTCGCTGCGCGTCACCGGCGCTCCGCAACCGATGGGCTGGCCGCAGCCACGAGCGGGATGACGTCTGACTCGAAGCGATGCAGCGGTTCATGGTCGTAGGCGACGCCCGGGATGTAGGTGATGACGTAATCGATACCGGCCTCGAGCAACGGTTCGATCCTGTCCCGGATTGCGGCGGCGTGGCCGACGGTCGCCTGATTGGTGAAGTCGGCAAATGAGGTCTTGCCGCGCACGCGGGCCGTCGCGCGCTCCGGGTCGGCGCCCTTTGCGATGGGGAAGACGTTCAGGCTTGTGGACTTGACGATGTCGTCGTAGTTGCGCCCCACGTCCTCGCAGTGCTGGCGCAGGATATTGAGCTTGTGACGGATCTCATCGGGCTGCCCGCCGATGTTGCAGGCATCCCCCCATTTTGCGACCAGCTTCAGGGTGACGCGCTCGCCGGATCCGCCGATCCAGAGGGGCGGATGCGGCTTCTGCACCCCCTTCGGCTCGTTGATCGGTCGGTCGATCGTGTAGGAGGTCCCTTTGAAGGTCGGATAATCCTCCGACCACATCTTGTGAATGATCTCGCAGGCCTCACGGAACATCGCCATTCGCACCTTTAGCTCGGGAAAGCCGTAGCCGTACGCCCGCCATTCGTGCTCGTACCAGCCGGCGCCAATGCCGGCGTAGAGCCGCCCGTGGCTGGCGACGTCCACCGTTGAGGCAATCTTCGCGTAGAGGGCCGGATTCCGATAGCCGTTGCAGCCGACCATCTGCCCGATGTTCACGCGCGTGGTGTCTCGCGCCAGCGTCGCGGTGGCGGTCCAGCATTCGAAGGTCGCTTCCATCTCGGGTGTCGGTATCGTGTGAAAGTGATCGAACAGCCAGATTGAATCCCATGGGCCTTTGTCTGCCGCCTGCGCGACCCGGGTCATCGCCTCGTACTTTTCGACCGGGTCCTTGATCTCGACCAGGTCCATCCGCCAGCCCTGGGGCACGAAAACACCGAACCGAATTGGCATAGCCAAGTTCTATCATGGCGGGCACGGCGCGTGACGGAATCGAACCAGTGCACAATAGAACAACCCGGGAGGTGCGCATGGGAAAGATCGATCCGAAGAAGCAGGAAGGGAAGGACTGGACCGTCCGGTCGGGCTCGTTAGGGACGGGCGCGGGGGCGAAGAAGTTCAAAGGGCCGCGAGAGGCGCTTACCTACAACAATCCATTCAGGCAGTCGGTGGAGCGGGTCTGGTTCGACGGCAAGCTCGTCTACGCCGTCGACTGTGGCGAGGTCGAGGTCGATCCGAAAGAGGTCAAGATTGCCGAGGAGTACCAGGTCGTCTACAGCCTTGATGGGAAGGGCAACCCGAAGGACGAGGTCAAAGGCCAGTACAACATCTACGACTCGGTTCCGGGAATGAAGAAGTACAGTCCGATCTGGCGCTTCAACTACGTCGTGGTCCCCCGCGACTATGAGCCCAACAGCCTTCGCTCCGAATCGGACGTTCTGAAAAGTGGTTACAAGGTCCGAAAGAGCAACAACTTCGAGAATTGACCCGTGATCTAATGGCCGCCGTGCGCGGCCAGGATTGACAAAGCCCCAAGCCTCGGGTACGTTGCAACCAAGCTCATCGGTGTAAGTTCAGGCTCGATCTCTTGGGGAGAGGAGGGGATGGAAGCGACCGTTGGTGTCATCGACTGCCTCCCGCTCCCTGGGCTCGCGGACGTCCGATAACCGGCGGCCGGTCGTGGCGCACGCGATCGAGGTCCGTCTGGAAGGGGTTCGCAAGGGGTTCGGCGACATCGTCGCCGTCGCGGGCATCGACCTTGATGTGCGCGCCGGCGAGTTCTTCTCCCTGCTCGGGCCGTCCGGGTGCGGCAAGACGACCTGCCTGCGCATGATCGCTGGCTTCGAAGAGCCGACTGCCGGGCGCATCCTGCTGCAAGACCGTGACGTGTCCCACATCCCCGCTTACGACCGCGACGTCAACACCGTCTTCCAGGATTACGCGTTGTTTCCCCACATGACCGTGGCCGCGAACGTCGAGTACGGCCTGATGGTGAAGCGGATCCGCCACGCCGAGCGACGCACCCGCGTGGCGGATGCCATTCGCATGATGCGCCTGGAGCGCCTGGAGGCCCGTAAGCCCGCCGAACTGTCGGGCGGACAGCGGCAACGGGTCGCGCTGGCGCGGGCGATCGTCAACCAACCGCGGGTGCTCCTTCTCGACGAGCCGCTCGGGGCGCTCGACCTCAAGCTTCGCCAGGCAATGCAGATCGAGCTCAAGTCGATCCAGCAACGCCTGGGAATGACCTTTATCTACGTCACCCACGACCAGGAGGAAGCGCTCACCATGAGTGACCGGCTGGCGGTCATGAACCAGGGCCGCATCGAGCAGGTGGGGACGCCGGCCGAGGTCTACGAGCGGCCGGCAACCGGCTTTGTCGCCGGTTTCGTCGGCGCCTCGAACGTGCTGAGCGGTGAGTCGGCCTTTGTGGTGACGGGCCAGCGCGCGGCCATTACCGTGCGCCCCGAGAAGATCCGGCTTGGTGGCCCTGATGAGCGGCCCAACCCGGACGAGGTCTCCGCACCGGGCACCGTTCGGGACGTCGTCTATGTCGGAGCCTTCACCCGGTACGTGGTGGATCTCGACGGCGGCGCCGAGCTCGTCGTCATGCAGCAGAACCTGACCGTGTCATCGATGGACGTGCTTAAGGCACGCGGCCGCACGGTGCGGCTGTTCTGGAACCGGGAACACAGTCGCGTCGTCGCGCAAGGGGGAAGCGATCGTCAAGAAGAAGAGGAGGTCACAGGATGAGACATCGCGGAAACCTGGTGGTGGTGGCCGGGGTGATGCTGGTGCTTGCCGCTTGCGGTGGAACCCAGTCATCCAACCAGCCGGCGACAAACCTGCCACAGAGCATTGGCCCCGGCGAGGGCGCCCTGAACCTGGTCGCGTGGACCGGCTACGTCGAAAGTGGTAAGACCGACCCGAAGGTTGACTGGGTCACCCCGTTTACCACCGCTACGGGTTGCAAGATCAACGTCAAGGTCGCCGACACCTCGGACGAGATGGTCACCCTGATGCGCCAGGGCGGCGGGACGCTGTGGGATGGCGTCTCGGCTAGCGGCGACGCGACCAACCGGCTGATCGCCCACGGCGACGTGGCCGAGGTGAACGTCAATCTGATCCCGGATTTCCAGAACGTTATCCAGTCGCTGCAATCGCCGCGCCACAACACGATCAACGGGCGTCACTACGGCGTGCCCTACATGTACGGGCCCAACGTCCTGATGTACAATACCGACGTCGTCACGCCGGCGCCAACCAGTTGGAAGCCAACCTGGGACGCCAACTCGGCGTACAAGGGAAAGATCACGGCCTACGACAGCCCGATCTTTATCGCTGATGCGGCGCTCTACCTGAAGGCGCATAACAAGAGCCTCGGCATCAACGATGTCTACGAGCTCACCCAGAGCCAGCTGGATGCCGCTATCAACCTGCTCAAGCAGCAGGCGCCGAACATTAAAAAGTACTGGTCGGCCACGACCGACGAGACCGATCCCTTCGCGAGCGGTGACGTCGTCATCGGCACCGCGTGGCCCTACCAGGTCAGCTTCCTCAAAACGGAGAAGAAGCCGGTCGCCGCCGTGGTGCCTTCGGAAGGGGCGACCGGGTGGGCAGACACCTGGATGATGTCGTCGCATGCGCAGCATCCCAACTGCATGTACCAGTGGATGAAGTGGACGGAAAAGCCTGACATCCAGGACCAGGTCGCGGAATTCTACGGCGCGACCCCGAGCAATACGAAGGCCTGCGACATCCTCAGCAAGAACATCGGGGACTCCGCCGACAAGGACTATCACTGTGGCGACAACAACTTCCTGAAGAACATCGCGCTCTGGAAGACGCCGCTGCAACAATGTGGCGATAGCCGCGGCAACACCTGCACCGACTACACCATCTGGCAGCAGAAGTGGCAGGGGGTTCGCGGAACCAAGTAGGGCATGGCCCAAACCATGGTCGAGAGGGGGGAGGGGCTCAAGGCCCCTCCTCTTTCGCCCTTCAGCCGGCTCTCCCACCGCGTGGGCCTGTTCCTCTACCGATTTCCCGGCGCCCGATTGGCGTTGCTGCTGGGACCGGTGGTGCTCTGGATGGGCGTCATCTACCTCGGCTCCCTCGCCCTGCTGTTCATCACCTCCTTCTGGCGCCAGGATCCGGTCAGCGGCGCCATCGTTCAGGACTGGGGATTCCAGAACTTCCAGTTCCTGGTCCAGGAGCCGGTCTACCGGACGATCGCCATCCGGACCCTTGGCATCGCGCTCGCCGTCACGGCGACCGACATCATCCTGGCCACTCCGATCGCCTACTTCGCTGCCCGGATCGCGACCCCACGAGTACGCACCTTGCTGCTGCTCTCGATGGTCCTCCCACTCTGGTCGAGCTACCTGGTTCGGGTCTATGCGTGGCGCACCATCCTCTCCGGTGATGGGGTCCTCAACTGGAC
>JALYYC010000057.1 GCA_030946755.1 Candidatus Dormiibacterota bacterium | reverse complement strand
AGCAGCGTGCGGTCGCGGCGGTAGCTCAGGATGTCGTAGGCGTCATCGATCGTGACCCACTGCATCTCGTCGACTTCGTCCCCGGGCCGAAAGCGGCCGCCTACCGCCTCCATGATCCAGTAGCAGGCCACCTTGTCCCGACCGCGCCGGTCGGCGTAGGCGGTGCACCCGAGGGGACGCACCAGGCGGCAACGGAAGCCGGTCTCCTCCTCCACCTCGCGAAGCGCCGTCTCTTCGAGACTTTCGTCGCCGTCGACCTTGCCTTTTGGAAACGTCCAGTCATCGTAACCCGGGCGGTGGATCAACGCTACCTTGGTCGCGCCGCGCGATCCACTGCGACAGATGATTCCGCCGGCAGCCCGGACCAGTTTGGCCTCATCGACTTGCAAGATCTTTGCTGCCATGGACACCCCTTGCGATGTTTTTTGCTGGGACGACGCCTTGCCTGATGCCGACTGAGCTATATCATCCACCTTCTCAGGCGTTTACGGGTAACTATTTTCCACGTTTTTAGCCAGCGTGCCCGGTCGGCGGCGGCCGCATCACGTTCGATGGCGCACAATTCGCCCGCGACAAAGGCCAGCGGGCCGTCGGCGGCCCGCCGCAGCCACTGCTGCGCGGTGACGCTGTCCTGGTGATCGCCGAGCACGTCTTGCAACGATGTAACGACCGCCGCGAACTCCGACGCATCTTTCCCAACGACCGGTGCGGCCGCCTCGGCCGCGTAGCGGGCGCGCTTGGCCATGATGCGCACGTGATGGAGTTCCGCGTCGGCAGCTTGTTTACCGAGAGCCTTGACGGCCTTTCGAAGTCGCCTCCAGTCCTTGCCTGCCAGCGCCGTGACGGCCCGGCTGGCGGGATCGATCGATTCCGGCGTAAGCGACGGGTTACGGGCGGCGTCCACGAGCCGCTCGAGCAGCCCGATGTAGCGTTCGGACCGCATGTCGAGGACCAGGCGGCCGCGTGCCTCCTCGCTTTCGACCTCGAGCTGGGCGGCGAGTTCCGTCACGGCGGGGGCATCGGCCTCGGTCAGTGCCGTGGCGCGCCCGCGAAGGCGGGCCGCGAGCACCTGTTTGTCGCGCACTGCCCCGAGACCGTCCGCCAGCCAGCGGAGGTCGTCGCGAAGATCGCTGGCCCAGTCCGCCTGGACCAGGCCTCGAAAGGTGCGCAACTGCGAGCGGAGGCGGCGCGTCGCCACGCGGGCACGATGGATGTCCTCCGAGTCGTCGCCCAGTCTCACCCCCGGGTCATGACGCAGCAGGGCCGCAACTGAGGTCGCGATCGCATGCCGGACGAGGTCGGCGCCGCTGGCATTCGGAGTGAGCGCGGGCGGGGCGACCTCCGGAGGGCCGGCGGCCCTCGGCCCGAGCGCGCGCATCAGCTTGGGAGCATTGTCGCCATCCGCAGCACCGGCGGCCCGCAGTCTCGCCAGGACCGGCTCCAGGAGGCGATCGCCGGCGGCATCGCGCAACTCCACCTCGACCTCGCGGAATCGACTGGCCACGCGGAGTCCCTGGATGACGGAGACATCATCATCAACGACCTCGGCCAGCACCGGCCCACCGGTCTCCTGAAGGCGCACGCGGCGCCTGAGCGTGGAAAGACTCGCGACGGGGACCAACGACGAGCGCCGGACATATGCCATCACCAGCGTCGTGGCGGCGTCCGGTGGACGGCGGCCGTCTCCCGGGAACTCAAGCTCGCGTCGGTTGAGGGTCTGTCCGCTGGCCGAGCTGGGCAGCTTGAGGGTCCACCCCTCGCCCTGGCGCAGACGAAGGCTGCAGCCCCAGCGAGCCAGGCGGAGGTCGGGCGTGTCGTAGTAAACGGTTTCCAGCCGGCGTTCTTCGGGTTCGGTAGCCGTAATGGCGGCCACCACGTCGCGGAGGTCCGGGAGCGCAAAGTCGGCGCCGGCGCCGAGCTTGATTTCGCGCTCAATCATTGAGGGCCGCTGCTCGCGGGTGGGCCCGGGCGAGCGCGAGATCCTGGAACACCTGTTGGGCGTTGATGCCGCGTACCGTTGGCACCTTGGTCCAGGTGCCGTTGGCGTGCAGTTCCCATGCAAGGACGTCGTCCTGCAAGTCGGTCGCCAGGACCTGCCCGAGCTGCGCCTGCAGCGAAGGGTCGTCAACCGGCACCATCGCCTCGACCCGGCGGTCGAGGTTCCGAGGCATCAGGTCGGCGGAGCCGACAAAGTACTGGATTTCGGCGCCCTCGGGTCCGAAGCGAAAGATCCGCGAATGCTCGAGGAAGCGACCGACGATGGACCGAACCCGGATCCGTTCGGAGAGGCCGGGGACGCCGGGTCGCAGGCTGCATGGCCCACGCACGATCAGGTCGATGTCGACACCGGACTGGGACGCCTCGTAGAGCGCGTCGACCACCTCCGTGTCGACCAGGCTGTTGACCTTCAGGATGATCCGGCCGACCCCGGGGCGCTCGGCCTCGCGGCGGATCAACCGAATGACGCCAGATCGCAATCCCACCGGTGCCACCATCAAGCGGCCGAATCGGCGCTGGCGGCTGTATCCCGTCAGATAGTTGAACAACTCCGAGACGTCGGTGCCGAGCTCGACATCGGCCGAGAGCAGGCCAATATCCTCGTAAATCTGCGCCGTCTTCGGGTTGTAATTGCCAGTCCCGACATGGACGTACCGGCGGATGCCGTCGGGCTCGCCGCGGACCACCATGGTCACTTTGGCGTGGGTCTTGAGGCCGACCACGCCGTAGACGACGTGCACCCCCACCTGCTCCAGCGCCTGGGCCCAGGCGATGTTCGCCTGCTCGTCGCCCCGGGCCTTGAGCTCAACCAACGCCACGACCTGCTTGCCGCTCTCGGCGGCCCGGATCAGCGCGCGGACGATCGGGCTGACCGGCCCGGAGGTGCGGTAGAGGGTCTGTTTGATCGCCAGCACCTGGGGGTCCTGCGCCGCCTGGTCGATGAAGGCCTCCGCTGAGGTAGAGAAGGAGTCGTAGGGATGGTGGACGAGGACGTCACCATCCGAGAGGACGGCGAAGAAATCGGGCGGCTTGCCATCGACGCCCTGCAGGCGTCGCTGCGTGACGGGCGACCAGGGCTCGTCCTTGAGGTTGGGCCGCTCTAGCGCAAAGATCGCCCAGAGATCGCTCAGGTCGAGGAGCCCGTCGATCTGGTAGACATCACCGGGACCGAGATCCAGTTCGGGAACAAGTAGCCCGAGGACCTCCGGCGACATCGACATGTCGACCTCGAGCCGGACGACGCTGGCTTTACGCTGTTGGCGGCGGAGCTCGCTCTGAATCGCTTCCAGGAGGTCGGCCGCTTCGTCGTCGACCAGGTCGAGGTCGGCATCGCGCGTCACGCGGAAGGGGTGGTGGCTGACGACCTCCATGCCGGGGAAGAGGGTGTCGAGGTGCAGCGCGATCACCTGCTCGAGCGGGATGTAGCGGCCGCCACCAGGGAGCGCCACGAACCGGGGCAGGAGCGGCGGCACCTTGACGCGGGCGAAACGCAGTTGGTCATGGCTTGGGTCGCTCACCATCACGGCGAGGTTGAGCGAGAGGTGCGAGATGTAGGGGAAGGGATGTGCGGGGTCGACCGCGAGCGGCGTCAGGACGGGAAAGATCCGATCCCTGAACTCGTCCGCCAGGAACGCGCGATCACGATCCTCGAGCTCGCCGGGGGTCACCAGCGAGATGCCGGCGGCTTTCAGGGCGGGGATGACCTCGCGACCGAGCACGCGGGCGGCTTCCGTGACCAGGGCTTGCACACCGCCATGGATGGCGCGGAGTTGCTCGCTGGTGGTCATGCCGTCGGGCGAGGTCTGGGCCACCGGCACCAGCAGTTGCTCCTTCAGGCCGGCGACCCGGACCTGGAAGAACTGATCGAGGTTTTCGCCCAGGATAGCGAGGAACCGCACGCGCTCGAGCAGGGGCAGCTTTGAGTCCTGGGCCATCGCCAGCACGCGCTGGTCGAAGTCGAGCTGAGAAAGCTCACGGTTTAGGTACCGTCCCTGGCCCGGCGTGGTGGCAGGCACGGACGGTTCAAGTTGGAACTGCGCTTCCGCCACCGTCTACCAGTATATGGACCGGCTAATTAAGGAGAGGTTAAGAGCCGTTGATCCCCTGCCGGGAAGCCATGGAGCGGGTGATGAGACTCGAACTCACGACTTCAACCTTGGGAAGGTTGCACTCTACCAACTGAGTTACACCCGCGCGGCACAGCGGATTTTAGCACCGGCTTCGCTTCGCGCCGCGCCGCCCCGCAGCTCAGGACCCGCCCGCCGGCGCCGCCTCCCCATCCCCGGCGACCGCCGCCTTCACCAGGGCGCTGTAGCGGTCAGCGAGTGCCTTCGCTTCGGCACCATCCTCGAGGCTCACAATAATGTGATAGGTCGGCATATCGGGATCGGGCAGCACCAGCACCCACCCGCCGTCGACAAACACCTTGATCCCATCGGCGAGGTCGACCGAGGCATCGCGGTGCATCTCCACCATGGTCCGCATCACCCGTCCCTTGGCATCCCACGGCACCGCCTCCGCCCGGCGCTCGTAGGCCGCTCGGGGGATCTCCTCGCGCACGGTCGAGACCGGCCTGCCATCCTTCGCCAGCAACTCCAGCAACTTGACCAGCGTGAAGATGCCGTCAAACGCCAGCTGGTGCTCGGGGAAAACATACCCGCCGTTCCCATCCGAGGCCAACCTGGCCTGGTGCTGCTTCGCGGCCTGCAACAATGCGGCGGGCTCCGCCTTCGCCGGTATGAAGTCCGCCCCATCGATGCCGCGGACCAGCCGGGTGATCGTCAGCGGCACGGTCGCGGGCGCCACCAGCGCGCCCGGCTGCGACCGCAACAGTAACAGCGCGAGAACCCCGAGCGCCTCATGATGATCGAGCAACTCGCCCCGCTCATCGATCAGAAAGATCCGCTCCGATCCATAGTCGATGTAGGCGCCGATCTTGCAGCCGAGCGTCCGCGTGATCAGCGCCGACTGGCGCCGCGCCTCCTTGAACGCCTCCTGGGTCTTCGATTGATAGATCTCGTCGAAGCCGGCATTGAGCGGAATCGCTTCGATGTTGAGTTCCTTGAAGAGCCGCGGCAGCACCAGCGAGGCGCTGCCATGGTCGAAGTCGACCAGGACCCGGTGGTGCGCTCGGCGCAATGTCTCGACATCGATCAGGGCCAGCAACCCGTCCACGTAGGAATCGACCGCGTCAGTCGGATAGGTGATATCACCCATCTCGTAGAAATGGACCCGCCGAATGTCCTCGCGGAAGAAGACATTCTCGACCTTGCGCTCGGTCTTCTTATCGAGCGTCACCCCGTTGCCATCGAACATCCGGATGTCGGCCGACCGGCTGTCGAGCGGGGACATCTGCACATGCACCGCCCCGGCGATGGGGTGCTGCCGCGTGTAGTACTGGACCACCGGGATCGGCAGCTCGCTCAGGTCGATGATCGAAGCGCCGCCTGACATCATGCCGGCAATCATGGCCCGCTTGATCATGCGCGAGGGGCGCTGGCCGTCGCGTACGGCGGCGATCAAAGACCCCTTCGGGAAGAGCGCGGCGAATGCGGCCCCGAGCCGGGCGCAGTACTCGGGCGTCAGCTCGATGTTGACCAGGCCGACCAGCCCATAGGAGGTGAACAGCCCTCGCTTCCAGTGCCCCGCCCAGATGATGCTCTCGTGCACCGTCGACCCCGGCTCAATCTGCTTGTCGGGCCAGATCTTGACCCCGGCATCGATCGTGCTCCCCTCGCCAATCACCACCTCGTCGCCGATGACCGCGCCCTCTTCGAGCAGCGAGTTGTTCTTGATCGTCGCGTGGCGGCAAACGATCGCCTGCCGCAGGCGTGAGTTCTCCCCGATGTAGGAATAGCTCCAGATGATCGAGTTGCTGATCTTCGTGTTCTCGTCGACCACCGAGAAATTCCCGACGCAGACCGGGCCATTGATGAAGACCCCCTGCTTGATCTTGCATTCCTGGCCGATGTAGGCGGGCCCCACCAGGCGGACGTCATGCCCGAGCTCGACATCGTCACCGATCCAGACGTTCCCCTCGCGCCGTTCGCCGGCGATCTCGACCTCGACCCGGCCTGCGAGGGCGTCCCAGTTCGCCTGGTAGTAGGTCTGGATGTTGCCGATGTCGCACCAGTACCCCGGCGCCAGGTAGCCGTACAGCGGCATGCCGCCGCGCAGCATCTTGGGGAAGACGTCGCTGCTCCAGTCGACCACGGTCGCCGGCGGCAGCAGGTTCAGGACATCCGGCTCGAGGATGTAGATCCCGGTATTGACCTGGTCCGAGAAGACCTCGCCCCACGAGGGCTTCTCGAGAAACCGGTTGATCGTCCCATCCGGGTTCGTGATCACAACCCCGAACTCGAGTGGGTTCGCGACGGACGTCAACACGATGGTTGCCGATGCTTTTCGCTCACGATGGAATTCGACCGCCTTCCCGAGATCGATGTCCGTCAGCGCGTCGCCGCTGATCACGATGAACGGCTCATCGAGGTACTGCTGCGCGTTCTTGACGCTGCCGGCGGTGCCAAGCGGCGCGTCCTCCACCACGTAAGTGATGTCCATCCCGAAGTCCGCGCCATCGCCGAAATAGTCGCGGATCGCCGAGCCCAGGTACTGCAGCGTGACCACCACGTCGGTGATCCCGTGCTTGTGGAGCAAGCGAAGGATATGTTCCATCACCGGCTTGCCGACCACGGGCACCAACGGCTTCGGCAGCCCGCTGGTCAGTGGCCGCAGCCGCGAGCCTTCGCCTCCGGCCATGACGACCGCTTTCACGGGGTCAGGACCCCTTCCCTGGCATTGTCGATAGGACTGTCATTATGGCGCAAGCTCACCGACGGTGGGCCCGGATCAGCGCTGGGGTAAGCGGGCCTCCTGCCGGTGCTGGGCACCCAGTTCGCCGGCAAAGTGACAGGCCGCCACCTGGTCTGGGCGTCCGTGCGGCTCGAGCGGCGGCTCGTGCTCGGAACACACCCCCGGCACCCTCGCGATCGGGCAGCGCGTGTGGAAGCGGCAGCCGCTCGGCGGGTTCACCGGCGATGGAATCTCGCCCTTCAACGGGATCGGCACGCGATCGGCCTCGAGCCGCGGGTCCGGCACCGGGATCGAGCTCAGCAGGGCACTGGTGTAGGGGTGCTGCGGGTAGTCGTAGATGTCGAAGCGGTCGGCGATCTCGACGATCTTCCCGAGGTACATCACCGCGATCCGCTTTGACAGGTGGCGGACCACGGCGAGGTCGTGCGCGATGAAAAGGTAGGTGAGGTTGAACTCCCGCTGCAGGTCCTGCAGCAGATTGATGATCTGCGCTTGAATCGAGACGTCCAGGGCGGAGACGGCTTCGTCGCAGATGATCAAAGAGGGATTGAGCGCCAGCGCCTTGGCGATCCCGATGCGTTGCCGCTGGCCGCCCGAAAACTCATGCGGATAGCGGTTGGTGAAGTTCGGATTCAAGCCGACGACCCGCAGCAGCTCCTGGATTCGCAGCTGTCGCTGCCGGCCTCGGGCCACGCCAAAGTTGTCGAGCGGCTCGGCGATGATCTCCCCGACCGTCATCCGCGGATCGAGCGATGCGAATGGATCCTGGAAGATGATCTGAAGCTGTCGGCGCATCTGCCGAAGCTTGTTGCCCTTCAGCTTGGTCAGGTCCTGGCCTTCGAAGATGACGCTCCCCGCCGTCGCGGGATGGAGCGCGGCGATTACACGGCCGAGGGTGGATTTGCCGCTGCCCGACTCGCCAACCAGCCCGAGCGTCTCGCCACGCCGGATCTCGAAGCTGATGCCGTCGACCGCGCGCACCACGTCGCCACCGATGCCGCCGATTGGGAAATGCTTGACGACATCCTTGACCCGAAGGATGACCGGATCGACCCGGGCGCTGACGCCGGGTTGCGCGTCGGCGGTTTTCACCATCTCATGTCGGCGTATCCGCCTGCTTCAGCTCGGCGGCGGCCTCCTTCGAAACCTCGGCCGCCTTGGTCTCCTCGCGCTTTTCCTCCGGCACGTTGCGCATCAGCACCCAGCACCGGGCTACCTGGTCCGGCGCCACCTCGTCGAGCGGTGGCTCCTCGCGCTCGCACCGCTCCACCTTGAAACGGCAGCGCGGGTGGAATTTGCACCCCGGGGGAAGCCGCATCAGGTCGGGTGGCAAGCCCTTGATGCTGACCAACCGTTCGGATCGGGCGACGTCGATCCGTGGGACTGACCGCAACAGCGACCAGGTGTACGGGTGCTGCGGACTCTCGAAGATCTGGTCGACCGGCCCCTCCTCGACGATCCGGCCTCCGTACATGACAATGACCCGCTGGCACATGCTCGCGACCAGCGCCATGTTGTGCGTGATCAGGATGATGGCCGCGCCGACCTCTCGATTCAGCGTCTTGAGCAACTGGATGATCTGCGCCTGCACGGTCACGTCG
>JALYYC010000043.1 GCA_030946755.1 Candidatus Dormiibacterota bacterium | reverse complement strand
GCGTGAATTTCCAGACGATTGGCTACATCGAGCGCGGCGAGTACAACCCGAGCCTCGACCTGGCCTTCCGCCTGGCGGAGGTCTTCGGGCTTCCCGTCGAGGCGATCTTTTCTCGCACGCCGTTTCGGCCGCTCAGCGAAGACGTCTACCGACGGCCCAAAGCGGCGGACGGGGAACGGGCATGACGAACAACGTTTATCGGATTCCGACTCACTCCGGCGGCGGCGGCGACTCCGTGAGCCAGGTGGTCTCGCCGAGGTTTACGACCACGTGGGCCATCGGTCCGAGGCGCCCCGCCCCATGCCAGTGGACCTCGTTCGGCTCGGTGGCCGCGACATCGCCGCGCCGGATGCGCCGCGCCTCCTGGCCTTTCGCCTGAACCCATCCCTCGCCCTCGACGACGAGAATCAATTGCCCCGCGGCGTGCGAGTGCCAGTGGTTGCGCACGCCCGGCTCGAACCGAACGACGGCGGCCGTGGCCGACGTTGGCGTGGGTGGCGCCGGCAACAGCGATTTCGAGCGGGTGAGGCCCGTGAAGTGGGCAACGTCCATCGGGTTGAGGTCCAGAACGAGCTCAGCGGCTGGCGTGATCTTCATGTGGCCATCATGCCACCGAGAATGGATTAGGCGGCGAGCTCGAACGTGTCGGCTTGGGCCAGCGCGTTGATGACCTCTGCCGCCAAATGATTACCCGCGGTTTTGCGCATCAGGGCGAGCGCCTCCTCCGGCGTCATGGGCGCGCGGTAGGGACGATCGGCCGTCATCGCTTCAAACACATCCGACACCGAAACGATCCGGGCGCTCAGTCCGAGCGCCTCGCGTCCCAGGCCACGAAAGTATCCCGTGCCGTCCAGTTTCTCGTGGTGGCTGGCGGCAATCTGGGCCACGTTGGCAAACACTTCGACCGGTTCGAGGATCCGCAGGCTCAGCTCGGGATGGCGCTTGATGATCGCGAACTCGGCCGCGTCGAGCGGACCCGGCTTGTCCAGGATCTTGTTCGGGACACCGAGCTTGCCAATGTCGTGCAGCAGTGCCGCCCGGCGGACGTCAAGCCGGGCATCGGCCGACAGGCCGAACCGCCCCGTTAGGCCTTCCGCGATGGCAGCGACGTTCAGCGAGTGGCGGCCTGTGAAGGGACTCTTGGCGTCGATGATCTCGGCGAACGCCGACGCGATTCGATCGATGTCGACATCGGTCGCGACCTGAACGAGGCCGCTTGGCTCGAGGGCAAAGACCTGAGCCTTCAGATCAGGGGCGTGCAGCTCATCGAGGGCACCGAGCTTGCAGAGCTCCAGCAGATGGTCGGTGAGGGCCGGATCGTACCAGCTCCCGCGGCGACGCCGAATGATCCCTGCGGCGGCGACGGGTCCCCGATCCGTGGTAAAGACGTCGAGGCCGGCGCATACCGCGATCACTCGGCTCGCCAGCGGGATGCCCTCCCGGTGCAAGCCCTGCGGAAGGCCGCGGCCGTCCCAGTGTTCGTGTAGATCCATGATGGCCTCCGACACGTCGGCGGCGAAGCCGATTTTTTTGGCGATCCCAGCACCACGCGAGCAGCGGAGTTGCTCCACAGCGCGATGCGCCTGCTGGCCGGAGATGGCGAGCGTGATCAGGCGGCGTGCCCGCAGAGGCAGCGGTTCCTGTGGGAGGTTGGCGATCGTGAATCGAGCCATCTCCAGCAGGGAGCGCCCGGCCGTTGCCTGTCGGCCCTTGAGCGCCTGGTCGTCCATCCCGAAAAGTTCGGTGATGGCGGCCGCGTTGCTGGAGCATCCGGAGTCTTTGAGCAGCGCGGCATAGAACAGCGAGCTCCGTGTTTGCTCCGGAAGGCCCAGCCGGTCGGCCAGGCGCATCGCGAGATAACAGGTCCGTACGGCATGCCCGGCCCGTTGCCCCTCGGTCAGGTCCAGAGCGACGGAAAGCGCAGCCAGAAGTTCGGACGTTCGAAGCTGCGCCACCACGGTTGTAACGCCGTCGCGGCACGTAACATTTGCGGTATGGCACCTGCGGAGGGCTCCGGCCGCGGGCGGATCCCTCTCAAGCCAGTCGATTCGCTCGCCGTGACCACCCTGGTGGAGAACACGTACGACGTCTTCATGCCGGATCAGGGTCCCGCTGAGCGGAAAGGCCCGGACCCAAAGGGCCCGCGATTGGAGTCGAGCACGATGGTCGATCGGACGGTCCCCGACCAGCTGGTGGCGGAACACGGTCTCTCGCTGCTGTTGAAGGTGACCGTCGGCGATCAAGTCCATCAGCTGCTCTTCGATTGCGGCGTGAGCCCGACCGGGATGGTCGAGAACATGCGACGGCTCGGTGTCGACCCGACCGAGATCGAAGCGATCGTCTGCAGTCATGGCCATTTCGATCACACGACTGGTCTGGATGGCCTGATCCAGCGCCTTGGCCGCCACAACCTTCCGGTCCTGATCCATCCCGACTTCTGGAACCGGCGCCGGCTAACGCTGCCTGGCCGTCCGCCGAACGAGATCCCGACCACCAGCCGGACGGCGCTCGAGGGGGCCGGCTTCACCATCGTCGAGGACCGGCAACCGAGCTTCCTCTTCGCGAACGCGGTCCTGATCACAGGGGAGGTCGACCGCACCACGGGATACGAGCCCGGCTTCCCGATCCAGCAGGCGTGGCACAACGGTTCCTGGCAACCCGACCCGCTGGTGCTCGATGACCAGGCGGTCGTGGTCAATGTGCGCGACAAAGGCCTGGTGGTGATTACGGGCTGCGGCCATGCCGGCGTCGTGAACATCACCCGCTATGCGCAAGCGTTGACCGGCGTCAGGGAACTGTATGCCATCATCGGCGGCTTCCACCTGAGCGGACCGCTCTTCGAGCCCTTGATCGGCCGGGTCTCCACCGACCTTTCAGCCCTGAACCCGCAGTACATCGTTCCGGCGCACTGCACCGGTTGGCGCGCGCAGTATGCCCTGGCGCGAGTCTTTGGAGATCGCTTCATTCCGAACGCCGTCGGGACGCGGTACAGCCTGTAGGATGCCCGTCAGCCAGGGACCGCCCGCGGTCACCATCAACCACGATCACCAGTTCCTCGTCTGTGATGTCGACGCCACCATGGAGCCCACGGGGGACGTCGGCTTCTTCGCCCGCGATACGCGCTTCGTGTCCTCCTATCGCATCACGATCAACGGGCAGCCGCCACTGCTGCTCGATGGAACCGGCGTCGATCACTTCTCGGCTCGCCACGAGTTCATCACCCCAGAGTTGCCGCTGACCGGCCACGAAGCCGGCGATGACGCGGTGCTCCCGGCGCGATCGATCGGATTTCGGCTCGACCGCACCGTCTTCGAGGGCGTCCACGAGGATTACGACTTCTACAGTTACGCGCCCGTCCCGGTGCGGCTGGTGGTCGAGCTCGCGATCGAGTCCGATTTTGCCGACATCTTCGACGTGC
>JALYYC010000037.1 GCA_030946755.1 Candidatus Dormiibacterota bacterium | reverse complement strand
GCAGCGGACACCGCCTCGACGGCCGGCATCGGCCGCACGGCGACCGCGAGCCGGCGAGCGAGACCCAGGTGGCCGGCTGGGGCCGTGGCCGAGACCTGGGCGGCCGCGACCGGCGTGGCCGTGATGGACGTGTGCGAGACCAGAAGCGGGAAGCTGAGAATCCAGAGACCGATCCCGGTCAGGAGCGGTGTGCGCCACCGCTGCAGGAGATGTACCACTGGTCGAGAAACGACCGGTCCGCATTAAGATATGCGCGATTTACGCCATCGTCACGCGCTGTAACAGGCCGGTCGCGGCTGCGAAATCAGGCCGTTTTTGCGAGGGCTTCAGCCGGGCCGATGTAGCGCTCGACGAGCGCGACGAGATCGGCGATCTCATACGGTTTGGTCAGACATTCGGCGCAGCCCGCCGCAACCGCCGATTCGCGATCGCCCACCATGGCATGCGCCGTGATGGCCACCACCGGGATGCGCGCGACCGATGGGTCGGCCTTCAGCGCACGGGTGGCTTCCCAGCCGTTCATCTCGGGGAGAGAGAGGTCCATCAGGATCAGGGATGGTTGCAGGCTTACGGCCATCGTGACCGCTTCGCGCCCGTTGTGGGCGAGCTCGCAGACAAATCCGCGCGATCGCAGCACTTTGAGCGCCATCTTCTGCATCATGGCGTCGTCTTCGACCACCAGGATCAGCTGGTTCATGCGGCCTCTCCCTGGGGTCGGGCCTGACCGAGGACCTGGCGGACGGCGGCCGTCAGGCCGGCCGGCTCGATCGTCCCTTTGGCGATGAAGCGCTGGATGTGGCCGTTGAGCGTCAGGACGTCCTCGGCGGTCAGCTCCTTGGCGCTGACAATGATCACGGGGATCTGCGCCGCGACGGGCAGCGCGCGCATCCGCGCGACCGTCTCGAAGCCGCTCATCCCGGGCATCATGAGGTCGAGCAGGACGAGGTCGGGCGGTGCTTGCTGGATCGCGGCCATCGCCTGGTTTCCATCCACCGCCAGCTCCACGTGCGCTCCCTCCTCACTCAGGATCTTGGCCAGCAAGGTGCGGGCCTCGGGATCATCATCCACGATCAGCACGCGTTTCTCGTTGAGCTGCGGCAACAGATGATGCACTTTTTCGACAAGGACAGCTCGATCGTAAGGTTTGGCAAGGTAATCCGACGCGCCGAGCGCGAACACCATGCGCTGATCCTCGACGATCGTCACCACCAGGACCGGAAGGCCGGCCGTTTCCGGATCCTCGCGGAGCTGCTCGAGCACCCACCAGCCTGACGCGTCCGGCATCATGACATCGAGCGTCATCAGCACCGGGCGGGCTTCGTGCGCCAGTTGCACCGCGTCGGCCGCGTTGGACGCCTGGACCGTCTTCCAGCCGTCCTGTTCCAGGTGCCTGGCGATCAGCTGCCGCACGCTGGCGTCGTCGTCGACGACGAGGATGACGTTGCCCGGAAGCGCCCGGCTCGACCGCGAGGTGGCCCTCGGTCGTACCGTCTGGGTCAGCGCGGCCGCGGCGGCGGCCCAGGCCGGGACGGTGAAGAGGAACGTGCTGCCAAGGTTGGGCTCGCTGACCACGGTGATCGCCCCCCCGTGCATTTCCACGAGCCGTCGGACGATGCTGAGACCGAGGCCGGTGCCACCGTGCCGACGGGTGCTGCTGCCGTCGCCCTGGACGAACTCCTCGAAGATGACCTTCTGCGATTCGGGCGAGATGCCGATCCCCGTGTCCTTGACCGCGATCCGGACCATTCGGCCGGACGACTGGGCGAAGACCTCGATATGCCCGCGATCCGTGAACTTCACCGCGTTTGACAGCAGGTTGATCAGGATCTGCTTGAGGCGAACGGGATCAGCCTCGACGGCCGGCAGATTCAACGGGATCCGCGTCTCGATCTTCAGCCCTTTCTCAAGGGCGAGCGGCCGGATGCTGTCCAGGACTGAATGCACGAGACCTGGCAGCTCGAGCCGTTCCAGGTTCAGCTCCATCTTTCCCGCCTCGATCTTGCTCAAGTCCAGGATCTGGTTGATCAGGTTGAGGAGTGACTGCCCGCTGCGGTTCACCTGTTGGATGTCTTCCTGCTGCTCGCCATTCAGGGGCCCGTCGATCCCGTCGAGCAGGATCTGCGAGAAGCCGATGATGGCCGAGAGCGGCGTCCGCAGCTCATGCGAGACATTGGCAAGGAACTCCGACTTGAGCTTGTTAGCTCGAGCCAGCTCCTGGTTCGCCGTCTGTAACTCCATGGTTCGCTGTGAGACTTTTTCTTCGAGCGTTTGATAGGCGCTGCTCATCTGCTGCGCCATCTGGTTGAAGGTTTGCGCCAGCGCCAGCAGCTCCCGGGCCGCGAAGCCTTCGCGTACGCGGACTGGCGTGACGAAGTCGCCCGCGGCGATGCGCGCCGCAGCCCGGTTCAGCTCGCCGACCGGCCGGGTCAACCACATGGCCACGAGGAAGCCCAGCATCAGGGCGAGGACGACCGCGACCAGCAGCCACTCGAGCGTGCTGGCGATCAGGGGGTTCAGCTCGGCGCGGAGCTCGGCCACGGACTGCGAGACCCAAACCTTCCAGCCCACGACCGGGACGGTGGCAAAGCCGGCGGCCCGCGGCGTGGCCCCGTCAAGATCTGTGTACCAGCTGACCCCGCGGTCGGCGCCGAGCGATTGCTGAAAGACCGCCTCTGAGGAGAGGTCCTTCGCCTGCAAGCGCCAGTCGTCCCGGGGATGGGCGATCACGCGGCCGCGCCGGTCGACCACCACGGCCTGACCGCTCGCGCCGATCCGGCTGTAGACAGACAGCCGCTGCACCTCCGACAAGCCGACCGTTCCGGCGAGATAGCCGACCACGGACCGCTTGCTGTCGAGGATCGGGACGGCGATCACCACGGCGGCGACGCTCGTGTCGCCTCGGGACCCGATGACGTCCGAGTAGTGCGGCCCGATCAGCCGCGTGTTTAGGACTTCTTTTACGTAATTCCACTGGCTGTAGTCGGAGCCCACGGCGGTACGCGGATCCGACGCCACGGCTCGGCCCGCCAGATTGCCGACGTACAGCTGCAGAAGCGCCGGCACCGCGGAGTGGGCGGCGGCCAGTTCCTGGTTCAGGTGCGTTGGGTCGAAGCCGGCGGTGTTGATCCCGCGGATCGTGGCGTCATCGTTCGAGGCGATCTGGGACGCGGTGCTCTGCAGCGCCGCCGTCTGGGCGAGGACATGGCCATAGATGGCCTGGGCGAGGGTCTCGGCCATCGGTTTGTGCTTTTGCTCGATGGTCAGGTTCTGTGTGGTGAACAGCGAGGAGATTCGCTGGGCGCCGAAAAAGACCAGCGGTCCGACGGCCACCATCAGGAATCCGACGCTCATATACCAGCGTAGGCTATGTGCCGACCGGCTCGGCGCGGCGGTGTGTGAACGCGTCCCCACAGGGCAGTAACGTCCCACCAAGGCCAACTTTGCTCTGGACGGGGGGCCACCGCTCGTCGCCTCGTTACGGGCTCGTTACTCTTCTAAGCGATGGCCGGACTTCGGGCGAAGGAACGGGCGCAACTGGCGGTCGAGCGGCTTCGGGGCGTCTACCCCGCGGTCTCCGAGCTCGCCCATGCGAATGCCTTCCAAATGTTGATCGCCACCATTCTCTCCGCGCAGACGACCGACCGGTCGGTGAATTCGGTGACCCCGACCCTGTTTGCCGTCTACCCGGACGCGGCGGCGCTGGCGCACGCCGATCCAGCCGCGGTGGAACGACTGATCAAGCCGACCGGCTTCTTTCACGTCAAAGCCAAAACCATCGTTGCCTGCAGCGCTGCCCTGGTCGAGCGCTTCGGCGGTGAGGTGCCCCCGTGGATGGACGACCTAATCACGCTGCCCGGCGTCGGGCGGAAGACGGCCAATGTCGTGCTTGGCGTCGCGTTTGGTCTCCCTGGCTTTGCGGTCGACACGCACGTGACGCGCCTGAGCCGCCGCCTGGGCCTGACGAAGCGTACCGATCCGGTCAAAATCGAGGCGGACGTCACCCGCCTCATCCCCCCGGAAGAGTGGACCGGCCTCAGCCTGCGGCTGATCCTTCACGGCCGGCGGGTGTGCCTCGCCCGGGCGCCGCGCTGTCCCGAGTGCGTCCTGAACGATTTCTGCCCGTCGTCAACCGTTCGCGCCGGCGCCCGGCGGCGTACCGTCCCCAGCGCGAGGCGACGCGGCGTATCGTTGCCCCATGCTGGAACGTCCCGACGCAAGGGAGCCTCGCGCCGCGGCGGAGCCGCGGGCTAGCCATGGCCTGGCAGGCCGGCGTTGGGATTCCAGGGTCCTCGGCGGGCTTCTCATCCTTGTCGGTGCCGTGCTGTTGCTCGGCCGCGTTACCTCGATCGACCTCGGCCGTTACGGCTGGCCCCTGTTCGTCATTCTGCCCGGGGTCCTGATCCTGATGCTCGCCTCGAGCAATCGGGGCGCCATCAGCGAGGGTTTGGCCATCATGGGGAGCCTCCTGACGGTGACCGGCCTGATCCTGCTCTACCAGAACAGCACCGGACGGTTCGAGAGCTGGGCCTACGCCTGGCCCCTCCTCATGCCCGGTGCAGTGGGGGCCGGCATGGTCCTCTACGGATGGCGGGTGGGCCGGCGGGGCAACATCCGGATCGGGGTGCGGATGATCGCCGTCGCGGTTGCCCTCGTCGTCGTGGGCGCCATCTTCTTCGAGTTGGTGCTCGGCATCGGCGGTTTCACGCTCGGCCCGTGGTCCGGAGTCCTACTCTCGGTGCTCGTCATGGCCGCCGGTGTGGCGGTCCTGCTGCGCAACCTGCGCGCGGCGGCCCGCCGGGATTCCGGATAATGACCCGATGCGGATAGGGGTCCTCACCGGCGGTGGCGACGCTCCCGGGTTGAACGCGGCCATCCGCGCCGTTGCCCGGCGGGCGTTCGAGCGTGGGCTCCAGGTGACCGGCATCAAGAACGGCTGGGCGGGCGCGCTGGGGACCGGCGACTTCGAAGAGCTCAACCCCACCTCGGTCCGCGGGATCCTTCCGCTGGGTGGAACCATCCTGGGGACCTCGCGAACCAATCCCATGAAGGAGAAGGGCGGGGTGGACGTCAGCATCCGGCTGCTGCAGAGCAACGGCATCGATGGACTCGTCGCGATCGGTGGCGACGACACGCTCTCGGTGGCGGCCGCCATGAGCGAGGCCGGGTACCCGGTGGTGGGGGTGCCGAAGACAATCGACAACGATCTCTCAGCGACCGAATTCTGCATCGGCTTCGACACTGCGGTCGGGGTGGTCGTCGAGGCGCTCGACCGGCTGCACACGACCGCCTCCGCGCATCACCGCGTCATGGTGGTCGAGGTCATGGGGCGGGATACCGGCTGGGTGGCGATGGTCGGCGGATTGGCCGGCGGTGCAGACATGATCCTGATTCCGGAATTTCCGGTGGCCCTCGACGACGTCGTGCAACACCTCCACCAGCGGCGCGGTCAGGGGAAGGATTTCAGCATCATCGTGGTTGCCGAGGGCGTCACCATGAGTGAGCGGCATCCGGTCGGCGCGATGGCCGGCGGCGAGGGAAAGCGGGATGCGTTCGGCCACGTTCAGCTGGCCAAGCAGGGAGTGGGCGACGCCCTCACCACCCGGATCGAAGAGGCTACCGGGTTCGAGGCCCGGGTCACCGTCCTCGGCCACCTCCAGCGTGGTGGTTCGCCGTCACCGGTTGACCGGATCTGGGCCACGAGGCTGGGCGTCGCCGCCACCGACTTGCTCGCCGAGCATAAGGCGGGCCTGATCCCGGTTCGGCAGGATGGCGAGGTGAAGATCGTGCCGCTTCGCGATGTCATCCGCGAGACGCGTCGCGTCCCGGAATCGCTCTTCAAACTGCAGCGCGTCTTCGGCTGAGGCGCTCAGGCGCTGCGGCGCTTCTGCTCGTAGAGCGTGACATCGGCGACGGCGAGCAGCTCATCTGGCGTCTGACCATCGTCGGGAAAGGTGGCGAGGCCAAGGCTGACCCCGGGGAGCTTGAGCAGCTCCTGCCCGGCCATGAACCGGTGGCGCGCGATCCCGTCGGCGATGCGTTGGGCGACGACGGTGGCGGCCGCCCGCGGGGTGGCGGGCAGCAGGACGACGAACTCGTCGCCCCCGTAGCGGGCCACCACATCCTCGCCGCGAACGGCGTCGGTCAGGGCGGTGGCGACTTCACGCAACAGGGCATCGCCGGCCAGGTGCCCGTAGGTGTCGTTGACAAGCTTCAGGTCGTTGACGTCGAGGAAGACGACGGAGAACGCCTCCTGCGCCGATTCCGCGCGCGCGATCTCTTGCTGAATCCGACTGAGAAACAGGCGCCGATTGTTCAGCCGGGTGAGGGGATCATGGGTCGCCTCGCGCTTGAGGGTGTCGTGCAGTTGGGCGACCTCCACTGAGGCCGCAAGCTGCGAGCCCACGGCGGACATGAGCGCGAGATCCGCGGCCGAGAAGGCATTCACATATTCGCTCTCGGCATTGAGCACGCCGATGATGCGGCCGCGGCTGATCAGCGGAAAGGCCAGTTCGGAGCGAACGTTCGGGTCGACGCCGATGTAGCGGGCATCCTCGCGGACGTCGGGAACGATCAACGGGGTGCCGTGTTGGTAGACCCAGCCCGTGATGCCCTCGCCCGGCGGGAAGGATCGACCCGTGACGGTGATCGGGTAGCCGCTCTGGGCCCCGACGATCAATCCGGGAACCCCTTCAACGGGGAGGATGACGGCGACCATGTAGTAGCCCATCACCTCGCGGAGGATGTCGACGATCCGCTGCAGCAGCACGTCCATGTCGAGCACCGCGCTCGACTCCTGGGCGACCCGATAGATGATGCGCAGCTCACGCGAGTCGGCGACGCCGAGAATGTCCCGCGGCCGGCCGGTGCCCGCCATGGTCTGCCACGGCTTGCTCGCCTGCTCCAACCGCTCGTACCAGGGCGCACGTATCCGCGCCCCGGTCTCACACATCGCGATGAACGTCTCGACGACACTGGGGTCGATCCCGATGCCGGCAAAGCGGCGTAACTCGCTGAGTCCGTCGGCGAGCGTCGCCTCGATCGGGGCCGTCAGGTCCAGGGTGACATTGAAGAAGGCATTGACGACCGCCACAATGCGCATCTCCACCGGTATCGCGTTGCCGCTCAGCCCGTCCGGGTAGCCGTCGCCATTGAAGCATTCATGGTGGGCCCTCACAAGTGGAGCCAGGTCCGCGAGCGAGTCGAAGCGTGAAAGCAACTCGGCGCCCACGGCCGGGTGGGTCATCATGATCGCGCGTTCTTCGGAATTGAGTCGCGTCTCTTTGTTGAGGATGCTGTCTGGCAGTCCCAGTTTACCCAGGTCCTGCAGGAGCGCGGCGTAGCGCACCCGGCGCCGTTGGGATGAGTCGAGGCCGAGATGTTCGGCCAGCCGGTCGGAAACCTCCGCGCGCTGCGCGGACCGGCCGTGCAACTGCTCGCGAAGTTCGATCGCGCCCGCCAGGGTCTGGACGAAGGCTTCCTGGGTCCGGTGGGCCTGGGCCAGCAAGCGAGCGGTCTCGATGGCCGCGGCCGTCTGATTGGCGAAGGCCTTGATGGCGGGCAGGTCGGTTTCCTTGAGAGCCGGGCCAACCACCGTGATCGCGCCCACGACGCGGTCCTGCGTCACAAACGGCGCCGACACCGCGGTGCGCAGGTCAAGGGTATCGGCGATCTTGCGGGCATTGGTTGACCGCGTCTCCGCGTTCGTCGACCGATCCTCCCCGATAGTCCGGGCGATGCTCCGCACGAGCTCTTCCGGATCGCCGATGTACTGCGGCTCGCGGGTCCGGCAGGCGCGGTGCAGGACGGGGATCTTTTCGAATGGCAGGAAGACCGGACCTTCCGGATTGCCCGACAGTCGCTTCACGGCTGGCGCGGACCCCCCCACGTGCTCGTGGGCGATGACGAGGCCGGCAAAGTCATCCCGGACCAGGAAGAAATACGACGCAAGGCCTACTTCGGCCAACCGCTCACCCACGACGTGGAAGATGCGATCCCGGTCGAGCAACTGGAGCGCTTCGAGGCCCGCCTTGCTCAAAGCGACGAGGAGGGGATCGGGCGTGGCGGGGTTGACGGAGGCGCTGGACCGAAACTGCGTGTACCCGGCCTTGTGGAGCGATTCCGGACGAAAGAACCAGACCCGTCCGATCTTCTCGGCCGGCAGGCGCTTGGCCCGGGCTTGTCGCCGGACCACCTCGGGGTGCCGTCCGATCGCCGCTGCCACCTCCTCGACCGAGAGGAGACCGCTCGGGGCGGGCGGCGAAGCCGGGGATTGTTGTGTCACGCGACGGTTCACTTCGTCGAATGCAACGAAGGAAGGTCGCCAATCCTACGTCGTACGGGGGTGGAATCCCTGCCGTCCGGACCGATGCCGGAGCGCCGGACGATCCTGATCGCCGACGACAGCAGCGCGAATCGCGACTTGCTCTCAGGCCAGCTGTCCAACCTCGGCTTCTGGACGGAAGCCGCCACCAACGGGGAGGAGGCCTATACGCGCGCGAAGCGGCTCATGCCGGACCTCATCCTGATGGACATCGAGATGCCCGTCATGAACGGGCACGACGCCTGCAAGCGGCTCAAGACCGATCCCACCACCGCCGAGATCCCGATTCTCATGATGACCGGGTTCGACCCCCGTCCGGAGCGCACGAAGATGGTCGAATCCGGCGGCGACGACTTGATCGTCAAGCCGGTTGGGCTGCGCGACTTGCAGGTGCGGGTTCGTGCCCTGCTTCGATTGAAGGAGCTTCGCCGCGACCTGCGCAGCACCCAGGAGAGCCTTCGCGAGCTGGTGAAGAAGGAAGACCCGACGGAGGCCAAGGCGCCTTTCGATGACCGCGTCGCCTTGACCGCCCAGGCCCTGGCCCGGCTGATCGGCCTGGATGCTGAGGACCAGGAGGTCGCCTATCACGCCGGATTGCTCCACGACATCGGGCAGATCGGGCTCCCGCAGGAACTCCTGAACCGCCAGGGTGCGCTCTCACCTGAGGAATTCGCCAGAATCAAGGAACACACCATCCTCGGCGCCGAGATCGCCGGCCCATTCCGGCCGGCCACCGTTCTGGCGCCCGCGATCCGGCATCACCACGAGCGCTGGGACGGCACCGGCTACCCGGACAAGCTCCAGGGGCCGGCCATCCCGATGATGGCCAGGATCGTCTCGGTGGCCGACGCCTTTCACGCCATGGTGACCGACCGTCCCTACCGGGCCGCCTTTAGCGTCACCAGGGCGCTCGAGATCCTCGCGGCCGGCTCGGGCACCCAGTGGGATCCACGGCTCTGCGCCGCCTTCGCGACGTCATCGCTGCCCCAGCGCATTGCTGGCGTCGACGAGCAGAAAGCCAAAATCGCCTGACGCCCTTCCTCC
Source organism: Candidatus Dormiibacterota bacterium (assembly GCA_030946755.1). Lineage (GTDB taxonomy): Bacteria > Chloroflexota > Dormibacteria > CF-121 > CF-121 > JALYYC01. The sequence goes on along the minus strand of JALYYC010000037.1, from coordinate 633 downwards.
CGGAAGTCCATTCCTGAGCCGCCTTCTCACGGTAACTCACACGCGCCATGGCGCCGTCCAGCGGCTCATGCGCGGCTCGGGCAAAATTCCAATGCCCTCGCCCTGCGCGTACAAGCCGCATACGGCGCCGGCGCTTTACGCGCGAAAGCGCGGCTCGCCCTGCGGGCTCGCTTCCCCCCTCTGGGCTACCGCCCACAGCCCCGAGCGATTGGGGCTAGCCAAAAAGAACGGGCGGCCCGAGGCCGCCCGTCCCTGACAAAGTCGCCGGTTAGTTGTAGACGCAGGTCGCGCCGGTCAGGACGCCGTGTACCGTGCCGTTGCCGAACGAGGTGGTCGGCGGGTTGCCTTCATAGGTGAAGGTCTCGGTCGCCGGTGGTGCCTGGTGGAGGAGGTTCGAGGTGAGCAGCTTGGCGACGGCAACTCCGTCACCGTTCGCGGGAGTCGCCGTGTCGCCGCCGGCGGCCGCATCGGGGTAGACGCCTTTGCTGTTGTAATACAGGTCCGCCGCGGACTGGATCGTCGCGCCGTCGGTCTTCATGGCGTTGCAGGCCGCGCTGGCACTGACGCCCGAGATGTTGAACAGGACAATGGCGGCAAGGATCCCGAGGATCGCGATAACGACGAGCAATTCGA
>JALYYC010000018.1 GCA_030946755.1 Candidatus Dormiibacterota bacterium | reverse complement strand
CGACGGGCGATCGCGCCGGCGACGCCCCCACCCAGCATCAGGTCGTTGTTCGCCGCGTTCACGATCGCATCGGCGTCTTGAAGTGTCAGGTCGCCTTCCAGGATCGTCACCGTCACCGAGCCGGTGTGCCAGCTCATGGCACGGCCGGCGTCTTCCACGCCATCGCCAGCATGCGTGTCTCGACTTCGGCCCGGGTCAGCCATTGCAGGCCGGCCACACTGAAGCGCTGGATGGCGAACGAGGCCAGCACCATGGCATACGCGAGCGCGAGTCGCAGGGTCTTAACGTCCTCGCGCCGGCGCTCGGCGAGGTAACCCAGGAACCCACCGGCGACCGCATCCCCGGCGCCGGTGGGATCGACCGGTGGATCGATCGGGAACGCCGGCAGGTGGAGATTGCCCCCCTCCCGGTAGAGGGTCGCGCCGCGCGGGCCTTCTTTGATGAGCAAGCCTCGGAGCCGATAGCGCCGGCGTAACTCTGCCGAGGCCACCTCGATGGTGTCGACCTCTGCCAGAGCCGTCGCTTCCGCAGCATTGAGGAACAGGTAGTCGAGCCGTTTAAGCACCGCGTCGAGCGCCTGCGGCTGCTCGCGGATGTAGAGCCGCATGGTGTCCCCCGCGATCAGCCGGGGATGCTCGAGCTGTTCGATGACGCGCAACTGATGGCGCGGCTCCATGCTGCCGACGAAGGCGATCGGCGCCAGGCGTTGCTCGGCGGTGAGCGTCGGCTCGAAGGCGACGTAGGCGCCTTGTTCGGAGGTCTCCGCCCGGGTCGTTCCGGTGTCGTAGTCGTGTTCCGCCCGCCAGCGATAGGTCGGCACCTCGGCCAGCGCCACGCTCCGCAGGTCTGCGCCCGTCCCCGCCATGGCAGCCTGGAACGTCGGCATGAAGTCAGGGCCAGCTGTCGCGACAACCTGGACCGGTGCGAAGAGGCGAGCGGCCAGGGTGCAGTAGGTCGCCGATCCCCCCAGGCCATCGGCGTTGAATCCGGCGGGCGTCCGAACATCGTCCCGGGTGATCGTCCCCGCAACCAGGACCGGCCACGGCGCCTCGGCAGGGCTCACGAAGGCCCAATTCTAGGAAACGCGGATCGACGGAGCGCCGAGGCCGCGGTTAGACGGCGAGAAGCTGCGGGTCCGGTCGAGCCAGCTCGCCCTCGACCGCGCCGATCAGCCGCCGCACGGCATCCGCTTCGGTCAGGAGCCAGGTTTCCTCCGGCCGATCGAAATCGGGCCGGCAGATCAGTGCCATGGCGGTATCCTCACCCACCACCGCGCTGAACCAGGTATCCGCCAGCCAGCCGAAGCCGGGATCGCGCCGGTCCGCCTCCTGGGGCAGCGGCGTGGTCGGCGGCGTTGCCACCACCGCGCGACGGGCGCTGCGCATCAGCCCTGCTTCAGCCTCCCAGTCGGCGCGGACGGCGACCGGGTCAGGACGGCCCAGGTAGACCGTGTAGCGGCCAGGGTGCATCGTGGCCAGGCTTTCGACCACGCGGCGGAGCAGCGGCACGGTAGCCGCCTCGTTAACCCGTCGGCTCCCGGGGGTCGCTCCGATGAGGGTCGCCATCTCGCCCATGCTGGCAGCCTAGCACAGTTAGCGGTCAAAAGCAAACATACGTTCGTAGTCCTTTTAGAGGAGCCGCACCCCAGCCCAGGTGAGGCCGAGGAGGGTCTTGGCGTCCTCCAACTCCCCGCTCTCGCGAAGCACCCGGAGCGAGGGCAGGTCGAACGGGGTGACCTTGAAGGATTCATCCAGCTCGGCGTGGGCCTCTGTCGGGGTGAGTTCCTCGGCGAGGTACCAGGTCATCAGCTCATCGGCCCAGCCGGGGACGAGGTAAGCACGACCCAGCCGGGTCCACCGCGCCGCCTTGAAGCCGGCCTCCTCCGCCAGTTCGCGCCGCGCGGTTTGGTCGAGCGACTCGCCAGGCTTGTCACAGGTCCCCGCCGGGATCTCCCAGAGTTCGCGCCCGGTGGCGTAGCGAAACTGCCGGACCAGGACGATGCGACCATCAGCCTGCCGCGGTACGATCGCGACCGAACCAGGATGGCGAACGATCTCCCGGATGGTGGTCGTCCCGCCGGGCAATCGAACCTCGTCTTTGTTGACCTGAAAAAACTTCCCCGAATAGACCACCTGGCCGCTGATACGGTCTTCCATCAGTCCTCCACTCACCGAATCCAATCCGTTCCGCTCGCGGGAATCCTCCGCTATCATGCTGCCTAAGACATGATCGAACGTACCGTCCTCGAGATCGCGCAGCATCGGTTCTGGGCCTGGCAGCGCCGGACTGCCGCCACCCCGCGAAACCAGCTACGCGAGACCGATCAGCTCCTCGGCGTGATCGAGGAATGCCGGGTGCGACGCATCAATTTCATCCCGGCCGACATCTGGCGCCGCATCGTTCATCTGCTCGGGCAGCTCGACCGGCGCTACACCGAGAAGCTCGGCATCGATCGTTCGGTCGATCGAACCTCGGAGGTTCTCTTCGAGGCCCAGGAGGACCTGATGCTCGCCGCGCGCGCGACACGACGCCCGAAGCCCTCCAACGTCGTCCCACTCTTCAGCAAGAGCGACCAGTAGTAGGCCGAGGCCGCTACTCCTCGACGTCGGCCCCTTTCGATTTCTGATAGGCGCTGATGACCGACTGCGCCGCGTGGGCCGGCACCTCTTCGTAGTGGGAGAACGTCATCTGGTACTGGCCGCGCCCCTGCGTGATCGAGCGCAGGTCGATCGGGAACCGGTACATCGACGAGAGCGGTACCTGCGCCTTGACCCGCTCGAGATGGTCGCCGGACGGCTCCATGCCCGCGATCTTGGCCCGTTTGCCGTTGAGGTCGCTGATCACGTCGCCCATGTTGCGCTCGGGCACCAACACCTCGACATCCATGATCGGCTCGAGGAGCACCGGTCGCGCGTCCGCGACCGCCTGGCGCATCGCCATCGCGCCGGCAATCTTGAAGGCGATGTCCTTGCCGTCGACCGGATGGGTCGATCCGTCCAGCAGGCTGACCTTGATGTCGACGAGCGGATTCCCGCTCAGCGCCCCGTGGTCCATTGCCTCCCTGACCCCTTTCTCGACCGATGGGCGGAAGTTTTGTGGGATCGAGCCGCCGAAGATCTTGTCTTCCCAGACAAAGCCGCTGCCGCGCGGCATCGGGGAGATCTCGATCACGCAGTGGCCGTACATGCCGGCGCCGCCGGACTGCTTCTTGTACTTCTTCTCCGCCCGCGCCTTGGCGCTGATTGTTTCCTGGTAGGGAACACGCGGCACCTGCAGCACGCCCTCGACGCCATACTTGCGTTTCATTTTTTCCAGGACCAC
>JALYYC010000253.1 GCA_030946755.1 Candidatus Dormiibacterota bacterium | reverse complement strand
CGCCACTCCCCGCCGGGTTGGCGCGATTGCCGCCCCGGCCGCGCCGCCCGCCGCGACGCCCCTGCCGGTCCGGCGCTGCCGCCGGACGGTCCGACCGATCCGGCCGATCCGGCCGGGTGATGATGGGGACGAGTCGATCGAGGCCGCGCGGCCGCCGGCGACGGCCTGCTTGAACCTGGCGGCCCTGATGCTGACGGACCTTGTCATCCCACTCGACGAGGAACTCTTCGAGCGGCCGCTTGATCTGGGGTTTGGGAGCACGCGGCTCCTCCGGCCAGATTCGGGGACGGTCCGGCCGGATCGCGTCGGCCGCCAAGTCGGGGTCAGTCGGTTCCGGCTCGACGACCCCGTCCGGCTGGAGATCGGACATCATCACGGAGTTTACCCGGGCTCGACCAATCGACCAGAAAGCGCAGCCTGAAGCGCCGGAGCGCCGCGATCACGGCGGGACCGAGCAGGGCCAGGAGCAGCAGGTTGCCGGCCGCTCGAAAGGCGTCGTAAACGAACGAGGTGGCGAGGTAAAACGCGCCGAACCGCCGCAGCAGCGCGGGCAGGGGCAGGTTGGGGGCCCAGCTGATCGGCGAGGACGCCGCACCGAGCAGCGCCGGCCATTCCCAGAGGTCGAGCAGCAGCCCGAAGGCAAAGCCGGACAGCAACCCATAGACCGCGAGGCCGACGATCGCGGCTCGACCCCGCTGGGTCCCCGTAAGGAGTCCGACGTAGCCGGCGCCCATCCCGACCCATGCGCTGGCCAGCATCTGGTACGGAAGCCAGGGCCCCAGGCCGGCGGTGAGGACCGCCGAGAGGAGCAGGGTAAGCGCGCCCATCGCGAAACCGAAGCCGGGGCCCATGACGCAGCCGGTGACGATGATGAGGAAAAAGATCGGCGAGAAACCGAGCAACCCGACCACCAGCACCAGTCGCACGGTCGCGTCGATGGCCACGAGCGCGGCCAGCACGGCGAGCATTCGGGGTGCGAGGCGGTGCGTCTGAACCGCGATGCCGAGCACCACGAGGGCCGCAATGGCGAGCAGCCCGGCGAACAGGGCGGTCGGCTGGAAGGACGCAGTGCCGGACTGGAGCGGCGCGACAAAGACAATGAGACCAGCGACGGAAATCAAGAGCAAGGCCAGGTGGTCGGCGCGAGACTTCACCGTTGCGATCACACCGGCACCTCGTCGGGGAGGAGCCAGCCGCCCCCCAACAACTTGTTGACCTGGGTCGAAAAGACAAGCGAATCGGCCAGGACGATTCGCGGAGGCCCGTCGGCGTAGATTTCTCCGTCCGCCATCAGCAGGATTCTGCCGGCGGTGCGCGCGGCCCACTCGACGTCGTGGGTTGCCGTCAGGACGCTGGCTCCGGCGGCGGCCCGGGTGCGCAGGAAGGCGCTAAGCGCCTCCTTGATGGCGGGGTCGAGGCCTCGGGTCGGTTCATCGAGCAGGAGCACCTCGGCTCGATCGGCCGCGATCGCGACGGCGAGTTGTTGGCGCTCGCCGCTGCTCAGGTCCCGCGGGTAACGATCGAGCCAGTCCGCGAATGGCCGTGCGCTGCCGGCGTCGACGCCCCGGAGTTCTTCCCGGACGGTCGGCGCGAAAAGAAGGGTATCGGCATCCTGCGGCACGTAGGCGACCGCGGCGGCGGTGGCCACCCGCCCGCGGCCCGGCTTCAGCAGACCGGCAAACAGTTTCAGGAGCGTGGTCTTGCCCGAGCCGTTCCGTCCCATCAGCACCGTGATCTCGCCCCGGCGCAGGAGCAGCGAGACATCGCGGACGGCTTCTCGTCCACCGTAGGCGCAGGTCACGCGATCCGCCCTTAGCAGCGTGGGACCGTCAGCGGTTGGTGCCGGGTTGGGCGCCTGGCGCTTGGCCAATCCCGCGGCGTAGGGCCGTGCCTCTCGAAGTCCAAGAGGCAGCGGGTCCCACCCGCTTCGGAGTGCGAGGTCGACGACCGGCGGCCGCGCACCGCCGCCGGCGAGCGCCGCGCGCGGGGCCAGGTCTTCCAGGCTGCCGCGATTCAGGGTCCAAACACGGTCGACCATGGGCGCGACGCGCTCGACGCGGTGCTCCGCAATCAGGGTAGTCATGCCGAGCTCGGCGACCAGCCTCGCGATCACCTGCAGGACGTCTTCGGCGGCTTGCGGGTCGAGCTGCGAGGTCGGCTCGTCGAGCGCGATCACCTGTGGGTGCATCGTCAGGGCCGCTGCGATCGCGACCCGCTGACGCTCGCCACCTGAGAGCGTGGCGATGCGACGGTGCCGCAGTGCCGCGATGCCGACCTGGTCGAGCACCTCTTCGATGCGCTTGCGCATCAATGGTCGGGGCAGGCCGAGGTTCTCGAGGCCAAAGGCAAGCTCGGCCTCGACGTCCTCCAGCACGAATTGTGCGTCGGGATGCTGGAATACGAATCCCACGCGGGTGCCGAAGGCACGTGGGGGATGATCCCGGGTGTCGAGCCCATCGACGATGACGTGGCCGACGAAGCGGCCGCCGGTGCTGTGCGGCACCAGTCCGTTCAGACAGCGCAGCAAGGTTGATTTGCCGCTTCCGGAAGGACCGCGGACAAGGATCACCTCGCCCGGTTCGACCTGTGCGGTGACGGCCGAGAGCGCCGGGGCCTCCGCACCCGGGTAGTGGTACGTCACGCCGTTAAACGAGATCAGCGACATGGTCCCTCCGATCGGCTACGGCAAAGAGCGCCGGGATGACCAGGAGGAGAACGGCCCCCAGGCCGATGACGCCGGGGACAGCGGGCACGAGATCCTGATAGGCGTTGTAGGGGGTCGCCGGCTGGACGATGACGAGCACAAAGCAGCCGGCCGCCGCGACCAGTGACAGTCGATCGGCCGCGCGCCAGCGTAAGTGGCGATAGCGAGACCGCCGGCGATTGCCGTAGCCTCGCGCATCCAGTGATTCGGCGTACTGCAAGGCGCGCTCCAGCGTGGTGAGGAGTAAAGGAACGAGCAACGCGGGCGCCGCCCGCCAACCGCTGCGGTGTCCTCGGAGCCGGCGAGCCTCGCCGATCGACCGCAGCGACGCGATCGTGTGCGGCGCAAACGCAATCGCCAGCGCGAAGACGGTGCCGGCGCGGTAGAGAAATGGTGGGAGCAGGGAAACGAGGTCCGCACTGCGAACCGTCGCCTGCAGGACGCCGAAGACCGCGACGACGAGGAGCAAGGCCATCCCCGTTGATGCCCCGAAGGCGAGCGCTTCGAGCGTCCAGGGGCCGCCGATGACGGGAACCGGCGGCAGCTGGAAGAGGACGTGATGCCCAAACCGGCTGAGGGCAATGTCGAAGAGGACCGGTGCCGTTGCCAGCAGGACCCCGAGCTTCCAGTAGCCGCGCCGGCCCTGGCGGTACGGAAGCCAGACGTTGATCAATACCAGCAGGAGCAGCAGTTGCAGGTATGGATTTCGATTGATGAAGGCAGCGGCAAGCGCGGCCATGGCCCAGGCGCACCAGGCGATCGGATTGAGGTTCATGATCCCCGACGCCGGAGATTCCAGGCCAGGAGAACGGAGAGGAGCGCGACCGCCGCGCCGAGCACGACCACCGAAGGGGGCAAGCCACCGGAACGTGTCGGTGGAGTCGCATTCGTCGCCGCCAGCGTCCCCGGCACGGCCGTGGCCGTCGCTGACGGCGCCAGCGCTTCCAGGCTCGGTGTTACAGACGGCGATGGCGGGGGAGCGGTTTGCGGCGCGGCCGGTGAGAAGACGTGGATCGCAGCGGGCGATGTCCGGCCAGGGGTCGCGGCCGGCGCTGCCACGGGCGGCGGACAGATCTGGCTGAACGTCGGCGAAGGCGGCCGAGCCCCGAACGCTGTGGAATAGGTCCAGCCTTCCATGTCACCGTCGTGGACCGCATACCCCGTGACGCCGCTGCTGCGAGGGACCCATCCCGACGCTGCCAGCTGCCAGTCCGACCAGTTCGGCCCGGACATCGGCCCAAAACAACGGTCGGGGACCTGTCGTGGCTCCCGATCGACCTGGCATACGGTGTCGGTCCCGCCACCCCAGTCGTAGACCTGGGGTGGCTGGCCAGAGTTAACGCCCGACAGCTCGAGCAGCGCCAGGCCGCTGATGGATGCCTGGGCGAACTCGACACACTTCCAGATCACCCGAGCGCCGGGCCACGAGGACCCATGCTGCACGAGTAAGGCCGCGCGATGCGTGGCCGCATGCGCCTGCCCATGCCAGAGAACGCCGGCTGAAAGCGCCAGCGCAAGGGCCGCGAGAGACCGGGCTACCGTCGCGGTGCGCGTCGTGATGACCTCGCCATGATGGCGACGCCAAGGAGCAGGATCAACAGACCAGCCGCCGGCAGACGACCGTCCGGCGGCCCACCCGTCCTTGCGAGAAGCGGCACGGCAGCCGGCGTTGGATTGCCGGGAGATGTCGCGGCCGCCGGTGCGGCGCAGGGCAGCAGCGAGACCTTGCCTTCGGCGAGACCAACATTCGTGAGCGGGCGGAGAAGAAACGCGGTGGGCGCATCGGTCGTGGCGAAGAGTTTGCTAAAGGCATTCGCGATCGCGCCGGCATCCGCGCCGGTGGTGATCTGCTGCCCCGTGAGATAGCTGAGCGCTTGACTCAGCATCGTCGCCCAGGCCGCGTCGCTTTGCCGATTCGCGGCGCGGATCGCCTGGATGGCCAGTTCATCGGAGTTTGGATCGGGGCCGGATCCGGGTGAGTTCCCGAAGCCCCCCTGCCCGAACACGCTTTGCAGGTACCCAAACGCATTCGTGATCGATGAGTCCGTCGTGGGCACGCCGCTACTGATGAGCGCCTGGATCACAAGCGCCGTCGTGTTCGAGTCGGTCCCGAAGGCGTCGGCGTTATCCGCGCTCCATCCTCCATCGGACTTTTGCTGGCTCTTGAGAAAGGTCACGGCGTCCGCACCTACGGCCTGCCCAGCGGCCCGAAGGCCGAGCAGCGCGAGCGCATCGCTGTAGATATCAGCGCCGTACTCTCCGGCGGTCGAGCCGGAGGTGGCTTTCGACGCCTGCAGTTGCGCCGCGACGGTTGCGGTTGGCCCGGCCTCCGATTGCGAGGCCCGCGCAAGCAGCAACTCGCCGTTGGTCCCGACATCCGTCGTGACCGCTGTCTTCAGGTAATCCGCCAGCGAGGTCGCCCCGGACCGCATCGTCGAGGCGGCCTGCCCGGCGGCGGCCAGGCCGAGGGCGACCTCAGACGACCGCGCAATGGGATTTCCGCCACGGCCGATCTGGCCGTTGGGCTGCTGCTGGGTGCATTGCAGCCACTGCAGGGCGTGCTGGGCATTGGCCGAGTAGGTGGCCTGCGCCCGTACGGTCGTCGCCGTGGGAACTAGCAACGAGAGCGCGAGAAGCGCCGCGGGAGCGATTCGTTTCATGTGAACCTCCAGAGCGTTGATGGCAACTGGAGGCCGATCGGAGTAGCCAGTGGGTGAAGAGACCCAGGCACCTCCCTCTCAGCCTCGAAGAGGGTCGTGGTCCGCGACAGGCAGGTCTCCTGGCTCCGGATCGCAGTCGGACGGGACTCCTTCCCAGGGCCACGTGGCCCCAGTGGATCTGATCCCTGACTCCCCGGTTACAGTGACGGGTTCGCGCCGGATTTCCACCGGCTTCCCTTTTCAGCTCGCGACGGCGAGCCACCTGTCGGCGTCTTTACTTGTGCGGAATTGGCTGCTCCCACCTCCCCGTTCGTAAGGTGATCGCATTATAGGGTCGGGCCGCCGGGACTAAACAAAGAGCCGCCCGATCGCTCGGGCGGCTTCCGCTAGCGAAGGCTCAGGCGACGCGTGACTGCTCGAAGTAGGCTTCGAGTTCCTCGATCGTGGGAACCCGGTTGATCTCCTCGGGCTCGACGTTCATGTACCGTTCTTGCGCGGTGAAGACCAGCTCGATCAGATCGGGAATCTTTACCTCGGGCGTGTACGGCACACCGTACCGCTGGAGTTCCTCCGCGATGGCGCCCGGCACCGTCGCCTTATCGTTGAGGTTGAGGTCCTCGAGCGCCCACAGAATCCGGTCGAGCGCATAGAGGTGAAGCTTGCGCTGTGCGTCCTGGGCGCGGGTCGCCATTACTCGAAGGCTGGTGCGTTGCGTTTCAGTTTGAATGGCTTCATACATTAGTGAAATCTTTCCTCCGACTTGGGTCCGGGGTTGTCGGTCAGCGCTCACGGTACGGCTGACATCGCTCTCCAGCAAGTAAATTTCGTTAAAAGATGTAAATAGGTCACGGACGGTGACGGGCAGGCTTTTCCTGCCGAGCGGGATAATACCGGCAATGGCGTTCGGAGCCGATGAGAGTGACCGCGGACCGGGCCGCGATGCGGTCGAGTTGTATACGCGGACATATGCCACGCTCCTGCGCAGTTCGGGCGAGACCAAGCTCAAGGTCCTCGAGCAGTCGCACATCGGGATGTCCTCGAGCCTGCATCCGAAGGCGGGTTCGCTCGAACCGGATACCGGCGCGCTGATCTATGCGTTGCGCCGCCTCCCGCCGAGCATCCTCAATGTGCGGCGAATCGTGTTGGGCCAATCCGCCGAGGTTTTCAAACGCGCGCTCAACGTCGACGTCGAGGGCTGGGAGATGCAGAGCGCCCCGGGCCGCCGCCGGCGCTACTTCTTCGACGGCCACGGCACGCTGGCCGTGTACATCGCGAGCCCGTCCGACGTCGACGACGTGATCCCGCAGCTCGTGGCGTTGCAAATCGAATGGAACAAACTGCATGGGCTACTCAGCGCGGAGGATCTCACCGGGATCGACACACCGGCGGCGCAGTTTGCGTTGCTCGAGCGGCTCGGCATCTCGGAAGACGACAGCCTGCGCCTGCTGGACATCTGGGGGGATCTCGCCAACCCGCTGCGCCAGATCAAGGCCGAGGAGAAGAGCTTCACCGTGCGGATGCTGGGCGGAACCCAGGTGGGCTATGTCAAGGCGACGCGTCGCTGGTGGCAACCGATCGAAGCCTTGCTGCAGGAGCAGGGAGTTCGTGATAGGCCGATCTATTTCATCTCGAGTAACACCCACAGCGTGGTCAA
>JALYYC010000246.1 GCA_030946755.1 Candidatus Dormiibacterota bacterium | reverse complement strand
AGACGTTCGCGGCCGCGCCTGAGAGGGTGGTCAGGTAGCCATTCCCGAGCCACCATTCCCGAACCAGAGAACCGGCAACGAGGTCCGTGTCCTGGGCAGACCCGTCACTGAATGTCAGATGCACGCGACCAACGCTCTGGCCCTTCAGGCTCGCATACCCGTAGGCCGAGTTGACCAACAATGAGACCGACGCGGGCCTAGAAACTGTCGCGGGAAGATCGAGCTTCGTGCCCGAGGTCAGCAGGGCGATGTTCGCCATGGTGAAAGGCACGGTCCCGAATGTGACGGCGCCCGTCGGCGGGTTGACGTAGGTTCCCGCCAGCGGATAGGTCGCGGCTGCGCCAAGATCCACCTTGACGTACGACGGGGCGGCCGGGGCGGGCGGTGTGGTGGGCGTGGCGCTTAGGCTCAGCGAGCCGCCGAGCGCCAGAATGAGACCTTTCGCGGTGATGAGACTTACGGCGTTCATGGGCACTACTGTAAGTTCCGTACATTACGCGCTCGGTGGCGCGGCATTGCCGTTTTGTCACGGCTCGGCAAAACCGCCGTGACGCTATCGCGAGGACCTTACGGGGGGTCTTTCCTGGGCGGAAGCTTGAGTTCAAGGCCGAGATCGCGAAGCTGTTTCGGATCAGCCGGGGCGGGCGCCCCCGTCATCACTTCCTCGGCCTGCTGGTTCTTGGGGAACGCGACCACCTCCCGGATCGTCTCCTCCCCGGCGGCAATCATGACGACGCGATCCAGCCCGAAGGCAAAGCCGCCGTGGGGGGGCGCCCCGTAGCCGAAGGCTTCGAGAAGGAAACCGAATCGCCGCTCGGCTTCGTCGCGGGACATGCCGAGGCCGGCGAAGACCCGTTGCTGCATCTCGGCATCGTGGATCCGGATGCTGCCCGAACCCAGCTCGGTCCCATTGAGCACGAGGTCGTAGGCGCGTGCCCGGACCGTGAGCGGGTCGGTCGTCATCATGGCGAGGTCCTCCGGACGAGGCGAGGTGAACGGATGATGGGCGGCAGTGATCTCACCTGTCTCGACGCTCCGCTCGAAGAGCGGAAAGTCGGTGACCCAGACGAACTCGAACTGGCCGGTGGGGATCAGGCCACGCTGCCGCGCGACCGCCTTCCGCACCGCCCCCAGGGCCGCGGCGACCACCTCGGCGCGGTCCGCCACGGCGAGCACCAGATCGCCCAGCTGGGCGGCGGTTGCGTCCCGCAGCCCGGCCAGCTCGGTCTCGGAAAAGAACTTGGCGATCGGCGAACGCCAGCCGGCGGCTTCCAGATGCCAGAAGGCGAGCCCCTTGGCTTTCTCCGCTTTGGCGACCTCGGTCCAGGCCTCGATCTCCTTTGCGGGGGCACCGGCGGCGCCTGGGACCCGAATCGCACGGATGGCCCCGCCCGAGTCGAGAACCTGGCGGAAGATCTTGAACTCGGTGCCCTTGAAGATCGGGGTTAGTTCCGCGATCTCGAGCCCATACCGGAGATCGGGCTTGTCGACGCCGTAGCGGAGCATCGCGTCTGCATGGCTGATCCGACGGATCGGTGTCGCGACGGGGACCGCGAGGACGTGCTGGAACGTGTAGGCGAAGGCGCGTTCGATCACGTCGATGACGTCCTCCTCGCCGACGAAGGACATTTCGAGGTCCAGTTGGGTGAACTCGGGCTGCCGGTCCGCCCGGAGGTCCTCGTCGCGGTAGCAGCGGACGATCTGAAAGTAGCGGTCGACGCCGGCGACCATCAGCAGCTGCTTGTAGAGCTGCGGCGACTGGGCGAGGGCGTAGACATGGCCCAGGTTCAGACGGCTCGGGACGAGATAGTCCCGAGCCCCTTCGGGCGTGCTGCGGATCAAGGCCGGCGTCTCGATCTCCAGAAAGCCTTCCTGATCGAGGAAGTCGCGAATCGCTTTCGAGATCCGATGGCGGAGTGCGAGGTTCCGGGCCATCCGCGGACGGCGGAGATCCAGGTAGCGGTAGCGGAGGCGAAGTTGTTCGTCGACGCTGGTGTCGTCGTTGATCGCAAACGGTGGGGTCAGCGCCCGGTTGAGGATGACCAGCTCCTCGGCCTGCACCTCCACCTCGCCGGTCTCCAGCTCGGCGTTCTCGGAGCCTGCGGGACGCCGCCGCACGGGCCCGCTCACATGGATGACCGTCTCGAGACGGAGCTCGGCCGCCGCCGCATGCGCCTGCGCGTGGGCCGGATCGAAGGTTACCTGCACGATCCCGCTGCGGTCGCGGAGGTCGATGAAGATCAGTCCGCCGTGGTCCCGCCGGCGATGGACCCAGCCGTACAGCTCGACCCGCTGGGCGACATCGCCCGCCCGGAGCCGTCCCCCCGGCGTGCGGGCAGTTCGGCTCATGACCGCCCCAGCGTCTGAGTCACCGCCGACACGATCTCGGCCTCCGGCACCGTGACCTGGGCCTTGGCGTGCATGTCCCGGATCACCGCCTCGCCGCGCTCGCGCTCTTCCGGGCCGATGATCAGCGCGACGCGGGCCCCCTTCTTCGCTGCCTTTCGCAACCGGGCGTCCAGCCTGGCTTCGCCAGGATCGAGCACGACGCGAAGCCCGCTTGCCCGCAGGCTCGAGGCGTGCCGGAGCGCATAGACCTGGTCGGCTTCGCGCAGCGCCACCACATAGACGTCGGCACCGGGCACCTCGACGGGCCCACGGTCTTTGAGGATGATCAACGTGCGCTCGATGCCCATCGCAAAGCCGATGCCGGGGGTCGATCGGTAGCCGAGCTCTTCGGCGAGCCCGTCGTACCGTCCCCCGCCGCCGAGCGCGTTCTGTGCCCCCCCGAGGCTACTGTGCTGGTATTCGAAAACCGTTCGCGTGTAGTAATCCAGACCGCGTACGAGCGCGGGATCGAGTTCGAAGGGAATTCCTGCCGCCGACAGGCCTTCCTGCACCCGGGAAAAAGCAGCCGCACATGGCGCACACAGGTTGTCGACGATATGCGGCGCGTTGGCCTTGAATGCCTGACATTGCGGGTCCTTGCAGTCGAGGAGTCGGAGGGGATTGCGCTCGAAGCGAACCCGGTCTTCTTCGCAAAGCTCAACGAGATGGGGCCGGTAATAATCTCGCAGGAGCTCGCGGTAGGCGGGCCGGCAGACCTCATCGCCGATGCTGTTGAGCCGCAGGCTCAGTGCGGCGATGCCGAGCGACTCGAACCAGCGCCAGCCGAGCTCAATGGCTTCGACATCGATCAGGGGATCGGCTTCGCCGATTGTCTCGATCCCGAACTGGTGGAATTGCCGGAAGCGGCCCGCCGCCGGACGGTCATAGCGAAAGAATGGGCCCAGGTAAAACAAACGAACCGGTTGTGGCTCCTGGTCAAGGCCACCGTCGAAATAGGCTCGGACGATGGGCGCCGTGCCCTCGGCCCGCAGCGTCAGGGAACGCGCGCCACGATCGTCGAACGTGTACATCTCTTTGCGAACCACGTCACTGTCTTGACCGGCGCTGCGGACAAAAAGCTCGGTCGACTCGAAGATCGGCGTTTCGATCCGGCGATACCCATAGCTGGCCGCCACCGCGTTAATGGCTCGTTCCATTTCCTCCCAGTACGGCCGGTCGGCGGGCAGGATGTCATGCGTACCACGAGCACGCTGCGCCACGGGAGCCATAGTCACGAAAGCTTAGCGAACGACGGCCACGATCCCCGGTGGTGCTAGGCGGTCCGTTGGGCGCCGTCGAGACCGGTCTCGCTGCGGACGACCCGGTTCCGCCCGGTGCGCTTGGCGACGTAGAGCGCCTGATCGGCGGCCTGCACCAGGGCTTCCCGGGTCTCGCCGTCGCGAGGAAACACGGCGACGCCAAGGCTCAAAGAGAGGTTCGTGACCGACTTGCCGTCGTACATGACCGCCTGGCCGGCGACCGCGCGCCGGATGCGTTCGGCCACCACCATCGCGGCCCGCCCGTCGGCGCCACGCAGCACCAGGACGAACTCGTCGCCGCCGTAGCGGGCCACCAGGTCCTTGGGGCGCACCGCCGGAACCAGGATCTGCTTCGTGAGGTGGCGCAGCACGGCGTCACCCGCCGGGTGACCGGCCGTGTCGTTGATCTCCTTGAAATGGTCGAGGTCGCAGATGATCAGGGCAAACGACTCCTTCGCTTTCCGAGCGCGAATCAACTCGCGCTCGACGTGCGCCTCGAGCTCACGGTGGTTGGCGACACCGGTGACGGCGTCGGTGGTTGCGAGTTGCCGGGTTTGCTCGTAGGCGGCCGCATTCTCGATCGCAATGACTGCCTGGTTCGCGAGCGTCTGCAGGACGCGTACCTCGCTCCGCTCCAGGCGACGCGGCGTGCGCATGTGGATCGCGAGGACGCCAACGATCTCGCCCGCGAGACACATCGGGACGCCGATGACGCGCTCGAGGCCGATCCGGCGGGCCGCCGCGTTCCCGGAGCTCGGATCGGTGAGATCGAGCTCCAGCACCTGCTCGGGCCGTTCCAGCCGCTGCGTAACGAGATCGCCGCTCGCCCGGACCGCCGCCAGCTCGCGGCGCGTCGTACACCGAACGATGACGTCGCTGAACTCCTCGCGCCAGGACGACTTGCGCAGGTGAATTGACGCGTAGGGCACGTCCAGGATCTCGGCGGTCGCGTGGGCCACCGCGCGCAAGAGGTTGTCCGTCCCAACCGTGACGGCGGTCAGGGCCTGCGAGATCTTCTCGAGAGCGGTGATCGCCTGGTCGAGGCGGTGGGCCTGTAACTGAGTCTTTTTCCGCAGGTCGGCGTTCTCCAGCATCATGGCCATCTCGGTGGCAATGGTCTGCAGGAGTTCGACATCCTGCTGGGGTAGCGCGTAGTCGCCGCCGACCCCCACGACCAGATAGCCGGCATTGCGCTGGCCACGCGTGAGGGGCACGACAAAGGCGCGCTGGACGTTGGCCAGCTCGCCAAAGAGACGCAGGCATTTGCGTGAATCGCCGGCAAGGCCGATGACGGTCTCGATCTGCGAGGTGTTCTCCTCGAATCCATCGGCAAGCGCCGTGCCGCTCAGCCGCAGCAACTGTCCCGAGTATTCCCCTGGAAGGCCAACGACGGCACGGACTTCGAGGCCACCCGTTTCAGGGTTGCGGGCCAGCAGGGCAGCCTTGCTGACATTCAGCGCCTTCAGGCTGATGCCAAGGATCGCCTCGGCCATGGTGCCGGGCTCGGCCTCGCTCCCAAGTCCCACGCTCGTCTGATATAGCGCGGCCAGCCGTCCCATCTGCTCATTCAGGTCGCGGGTCCGCTCCTGCAGGTCGGCCGTCATGGCATTGAAAGCGCCGCCGAGCTCGCCCAGCTCGTCACGCCGGCGCACCGATAGGCGCTGGCTCAAGTCTCCGCGGGCAACCGCCTGGGTGCCGGCGACCAGCTCCTCGATCGGCCGGGTCAGGCGAAGCGCGAGGACATAGCCGATGAGCAGCAGGACGAGCACGACGGCGGTGAACAAGGCGGTCATCTGGACGGCGGAATGGAGCCCTGCCTGCATCACGGCGTCGCGGGAAATGGCAACACCGAGGAATCCCGCGGGCTCCTGCCGGAGATAAAAGAGGCTGAATTGGACCTCGTACGCGTGGCCCTGGATGCCGACGCTCTGACGCGACGCCCGGCCAGGCGATGCCAGGTCGAGGTACGCGCGAGTGCGGTCGTCCAGCAAACCACTCTTGACGCCGGCCACTGTTGTCCCGAGCAGGTGGCCGCTGGCATCCAGCAGTAAGACCTGCGATTGAGACTTGGCCTTCATATCGGCGAGCACGGCACTCAGCGGCGTTTGCAGGAGAACCCCGCCGACCACCTGGTCACCGACCAGGATCGGCCCGGCGGCGCCGAGTGCCGACGTCGGTGTTCCCTCGTATCCGATGAACTTGTCGCCCAGTCCGTCGTACATCCCCTTGAGCACCGGCATGACGACCGGATCCTTCGAGAGGTTGGCGCCGCTCGTGAACACGAGGCCGCTCGGGTTACGTGGGTCCGGCTGATCGATCTGCAGCAAGGCGTGCCCGCGGACGTCGAAGATGATCACGGTCCCGAGGCGGTTGTTGATTTCGAGCGGAACGAGAAGCTCCCGCAGCGTCTTGACGTCGCCGGCCCGCACAGCCTGGTCCACGCCCTCCGTATTGGCGATCAGCCGAAGGGCGGCGACCTGTCGGCCCTGCAGCTTGACGGCGGAGTCGAGCGCACTGTTGTGCGCTTGCACGAGTTGCTGGGCGATCCGCTCCTCGAGAGAGGTGGCCACCAGGCTCGTCGTCAGATAGGTTCCGACCAAGCCCAGGAGGAGGATCAGCAACAGAAAGGGCAGGATGATCTGGGTTCGAATCCGCATCACCGGCATCCGGAATCGATTAGCCACGGCAGCTCCAGCTCTGTGCCGCAACGGCGGGAGCGGACGGACTCAGGAAGACAAGCTGCTCCGATCCGGAATTCTGCGGCGTCCACCGGTCTGGCACCACCGCATGCTGAGTGACATCCCCGGCTGCGACGCGGATCGGCACGCCGTAAATGTCTTGAGCGTTTCCGCCGTCATTCCGCACCCACTTATAGAACACCCAGCCACCCACGCCGTTCGTGGTGAAGGTTCCAGTGGCCGTCACCGTAATGTTGCTGCACCGGTCGTTGGCCCCCTTTGGTGCCCGGCTCACCGCTTCTGAATCGGCAATGATGGCGAACCGGGTGGTGGGCGTCGGCGTCGGCCTCGGCGTCGGCGTCGGCGTCGGCGTCGGCGCCGGGGTTGGCGTAGGCGTAGGCGTAGGCGTAGGCGCAGGCGTAGGCGTAGGCGCAGGCGTAGGTTTCGGAGTTGGTGTTGGCCTCGGGGTCGGAGTCGGTGTCGGCCCAGGCGTCGGCACGGGTGTCGGTGCCGGCGTCGGTGCCGGGGTGGGCGTCGGTACAGGCGAAGGCGTCGGCGAGGGCGCCGGGGTCGGCGCCGGCGTCGGGGCCAGGGTCGGTACCGAGGTCGGAGTCGGTGCCGGCGTCGCGACCGGCCTTCTGGCCGGCGGCGCGGGCACGGTGCTCGGGCCGCTCGCCGGCGGAACCACGGTCAGGACGGGCGCGACGACCAGGGTGTCGGTCCCTTCGAGGGGGCGGTCGCGCAGCGCCGCGTTAACAACGCTCTGTTTCAGTGGCTTGGTCCGCAGCCCCGCGTCCAGCCCGAGGTCCGCCGTCATGTCGGGAACCTGGACCCATGCCAGGCCATCCGTCGGCCGCAGGGCGGCGACGGCCACGGCCGCGAAGAGGACGACGATGCCAAGGGCCACTCCGACGAAGCCCGCAGCCGTGCGCCGTCCGTCCCGATGGGAATCCATCGACCCGATGCTAGGGTCGCCAAGTTACGAGAGCCGTTGCTAGCCCGGAGGCTTGATGGCGGAGTGCAACGATCTGGAAACAGAGAGGTTAGCTAGCGGCCAAGTTGCCTTCACGGGCACGGGGCGTCGCCCCACGCGAGCGGCGCTTTAGTGCCATGCGAGCGTTTGAGACATACGGTGGCCCGACAAACTAGGAAGCCGCCAAGTTGCCTTCACGGGCCACCGTGTGGACGTCCTTGATCGTTTCCAGGCGCTCCATCAGCCGGCTCAGCTGGGTCAGGCTGCTGATCTCGACGGTCGTCGAGATGATCGCGGTTTTGTCGTCGTAGACCTGAACTTCGGCACCGGTCAGGTTGATCTTGTTCTCGGCAATGACGGTCGCGATGTCGCGAAGCAGACCAGTCCGGTCCCAGGCTTCGATCTTGATCGCCACCGGGTACTGCTGACGCCCGGCGGTGTCCCAATCAACCTCGACCAGCCGCTCGCTGACGATCACGTTCACGACGTTCTTGCAGCTTGCCCGATGGACGCTGATGCCCTTTCCACGCGTGATGTAGCCGGTGATCGGGTCTCCGGGAACCGGCTTGCAACACTGGGCAATCTGGGTGAGGACTCCCCGTTCCCCTTTGACCACGATTTCGCCGGTCGGTTTGAACTGCGGCACGAGCGGGATCAGCGGAAATTCAGCCGTCCCCGCCTCCGGCTGGCTGGCGGCGAGATATTTCAGCAGGACCGAGTGCTGGCTGACGTCGCCGTATCCGATCGCCGCATAGAAGTCGTCCAGGGTCGTGAAGCGAAACTCCGTAGCGAGTTCCAGGATGCGCTCATCCCCAATCGAGGCCAGGGCGCGCTGCTGAATGCGTCGGAACTCCTTGTCGAGCAACTCCTTGCCCTTGGTGACGTTCTCCTCGCGGCGTTCCTTCTTGAACCAGGCCCGAATTTTTTGCGAGGCGCCGGCGGTCTTCACGAAGGCCAGCCAGTCGCGGCTCGGGCCGTGCGGACCTTTCGACGTCAGCACCTCGACGATGTCACCGTTCTGGAGTTGATAGTCGAGCGGTACCATCCGGCTATTGGCCTTGGCGCCAATGCAGCGGTGGCCGACCTCGGTATGGATCCGGTAGGCAAAGTCGACAGCCGTCGCGCCCGACGGCAGTGCCAGCACGTCGCCCTTAGGGGTGAAGACGAAGACCTCATCCCGGAAGACGTCGACCTTGACCGCGTCGACGAACATCTCCGCGTCCAGTACTTCCTTCTGCCAGTCCATCAACTGGCGCAGCCAGGCGAAGCGCTGGTCCATCTTGCGGTCCTCTTTGCCGCCTTCCTTGTATGTCCAGTGCGCCGCCACGCCCCACTCGGCGGTGCGGTGCATCTCGTGGGTCCGAATCTGGATCTCCATCGGCTCGCCACTATGGCTCACCACGGTGGTGTGCAATGACTGGTACCCGTTCGATTTGGGCATCGCAATGTAGTCCTTGAACCGGCCCGGGATCGGCTTCCAGAGTGAATGGATAACTCCGAGGGCGCCGTAGCAGTCCTTGATCGAGTCGGTCAGAACCCGGATCGCGGAGAGGTCGTAGATTTCGTCGAACTCCTTCCCGAGCGCGAGCTTGTTGGCAATGCTGTACACGTGTTTGGGGCGGCCGGTCGTGTCCGCCTTGATCCCAACGGAGGTCAGTTCGCGGTCGAGGATCTCCCTGATGTCGTCAACGTAGGTCTCCCGCTCCTTGCGCTTGCGCGCGATTTTCTTGACGATCTCCTGGTACTCCTCGGGATGCAGCTGGGCGAAGGACAGGTCCTCGAGCTCCCACTTGATGTTCCACATGCCGAGGCGGTGCGCGAGTGGCGCGTAGATATCCAGGGTCTCCTGCGCCATGGCGCGCCGCCGCACCTCTGGCAGGAATGTGACGGTCCGCATGTTGTGGAGACGGTCGGCGAGCTTCATCAGCACCACCCGCACGTCCTCTGCCATCGCGACCAGCATTTTGCGGACGTTCTCCGCCTGCGCCTGCTCCTGGCTGTGGAAGGAGATCTTTTCCAGCTTGGTCACCCCGGCCACGAGCTTTCCCACCGTCGGTCCGAAGCTCTGTTCCAGGTCGGCAATCGTCAGGTGCGTGTCTTCGACGGTGTCGTGCAGGATCGCCGCCGCCAGCGTGTCGCGATCGAGCTGGAGGTCGGCGAGGATGCCGGCCACGCTGAGTGGATGCTCGATGAATTTCTCGCCCGAGAGCCGGTTCTGATCGTGGTGGGCGCTAGCGGCCGCATCGTAGGCGCGCGAGAGGACCTCCACGTCCTGCGGCGGGAGGTACCCGACCTTACCTAGGAGATCGGCAAATTGCATGGCAGCGTCCCTCTTCTATGAGGGAATTATCCCCGAAGCCCGATGCAGCTAATCAGCCTGGACTCAGTACGCCTTCGCCCAGACCACTTCGGTCGTTGCCGGCTTGCCGCAGATCGCGCACGGCGTCGCCGGCTTGACGGACCCCGAAACGATAACCCGCGTGCTCACCCCCTGGGCCGCTTTCTGCACGGTTGCCTCGTCGTCCGGGCTCTCGCACCAGGGCGTGACCACGAAGCCGGTGGAGCCGGAAAAGTACTGCCCCAGGGCGGCCAGCGAGTCCAGGTGGACGGTGTGCGCGGCCCGGAACTCCCGGGCGCGGTCCAGGATCGCCGTCTGGATTGCATTCAGCATGGCCGGCAGGGCAACGGGGAGGTCACCGAGCGGGACCGCCTGCTTGGTCCGATCCAGCCGCTGCACCAGGGTGACCTCGCCCTTCGTCAGGTCGCGCGGACCGACCTCCAGCCGGATCGGGACGCCCTTCAGCTCCCACTCGTTGTACTTGAACCCCGGTCGCTCGTCGCGCCAGTCCACTTTCACCCGCAGGTCGTCGTCATCGAGCGCCTTGAGCACCGGCGCCAGCGCCGTCTCGATCTGCGAGCGCTCGGCATCGCTGCGGAAGATCGGCACGACCACGATCTGGATCGGAGCGATGCGCGGGGGAAGGACAAGGCCGCCCTCATCGCCATGGGCCATGACGACTGCGCCGACCATGCGAGTGGACAGCCCCCAGCTGGTTGAGTACGGATACTCGAGGACATTGGTGCGTCCGGTGAACTTCAGGTCATAGGCACGGCTGAAGTTGTCGCCGAAGTAGTGGGAGGTGGCCGACTGTAAGGCCTTACCGTCCTTCATCATGGCCTCGATCGACTTGGAGTACTGGGCGCCCGCAAACTTTTCGGTCTCGGACTTGCGACCGGTCAGGACTGGGATGGCGCACCAGTCTTCGGCGATCTGGCGATAGCAGTCCAGCATCGTGTCGACTTCCTGCTGCGCTTCCGGTGCCGTCTCATGAAAGGTGTGGCCCTCTTGCCAGAGGAACTCCCTGGTCCGCAGGAAAAGGCGCGTGCGTAGCTCCCAGCGGAAAACATTGTTCCACTGGTTCGTCAGCTGGGGGAGATCGCGGTAGGAGTGGATGTAGTCCTTCAGAACGCTGGCCAGCATGGTTTCCGAGGTCGGCCGCAGGACGAGCGGTTCGTCGAGCTCCTTCCCTCCCCCATGTGTCACGGTCTGGAACTCGTGCTTGAATCCCTCGACGTGATCCGCCTCCTTCTGAAGGAAGCTGAGGGGGATGAGCGCGGGAAAGTACCAATTCTCGTGACCGGTCTTCTTGATCATGTCGTCGAGGGCGTCGCGAATGTTCTCCCAGAGGGCATATCCGTAAGGCCGGATGACCATGCACCCCTTGACCGGCGAGTAATCGGCAAGCTGCGCCTTGCGGACGACGTCTGTATACCAGCCCGGAAAGTCCTCGGACTGTTTGCGGATTTTGTCGACGAACCCCGGCTTCTCTTGCTCAGCCATTAGCCGGTCAGTATAAATTCAGCACCCATCGGGGCGGCGTTGCGGGCAGACTGATGACGCCGACCCGATGCGTGCTGGCTCAGGCCTTGGCGGCCGCGGCCGCGTCTTCGGCGGCGATGATGTCGAGCTCGCGCAGCAGCGCGGGAACCAGTTCTTTCTCGGGGAAGGTGCCCACGATCTTGCCATGCTTGAACAGGATGCCCTTGTTCTTGCCACCGGCGATCCCGATGTCAGCATGTTGGCCCTCACCAGGGCCATTGACGACGCAGCCCATCACCGAGACGTTGATCGGGCGCTTGATCTTTTTCAAGGCCTTCTCGACCTCGGCGACCATGGGCAGCATGTCGATCTCGAGACGACCGCACATCGGGCAGGCAATCAGGTTCGGCCCCGTCTGCTTCTCCGCGAGCGCGTTGATGATGCCGTAGGCGACCTCGACCTCGTCCACTGAATCCCCGGCCAGCGACACGCGGATGGTGTCACCGATACCTTCCTCCAGCAAGACGCCGATGCCGACCGCACTCTTGACGGAGCCGGTCCGTGGCGGACCGGACTCGGTCACTCCAAGGTGTAGCGGGTATGCCATCTTATCGGCGATGGCGCGGTTCGCCGCGATCATGGTGGGCGGGTCCGAGGCCTTCATCGACACTTTGATCAGGTTGAAGTCGAGCGACTCGAGGATGTGGATGTGTCCCAGGGCGGCTTTGACCATCGCCTCGACCACCTCCTCCGTCGGCGGACGGACGCCCGCACCTTCCTTGGCGCGACCCGGGAGGGATCCGGCATTGACCCCGATGCGGATGGACACCTCGCGCGCTTTCGCCTGACGAGTGATCTCCTTGACCTTCTCTGGGTCCTTGATGTTCCCAGGGTTGAGGCGGAGCCCATCGACCCCCGCGGACAACGCCAGGAGAGCCAGCGGGGCATCGTAGTGGATGTCGGCAATGATCGGCAGCGGCGAAGCCTTTTTGATTGCGATCATGGCCTCGGCGGCTTCCTTCGTCGGGACCGCGATGCGCACGATCTTGCAGTTGGCGTCCTTCAACCGGCCGATTTCGTTAAGGGTCGCCTGGACATCCCGTGTGTCCGATTTACACATGGACTGGACGACAATCTCGGCAGCGCCACCGATGACGACGTCACCGACGCGAACGGGGATCGACTTCCGGCGCGGTCTCATGTCTTCACCTCAGTACATCGTTATATGTCACAAGGGCGATCAAACCAAACAAAAGCGCCAGACCCACGTAGTGGACGACCTGCTCCCGCTGCGGATCCACGGGGCGTCCGCGGACCAGTTCCAGCACCAGAAAGGCCGCCCGGCCCCCGTCCAGGGCTGGAAAGGGCAGGATGTTCAGGAGTCCGAGGCTCAGGCTGAGGAAGGCGACGATCCCGATCAGGTTGAGCCCACCACCCTGCGCAGCTTTCGCGGTGGTCTTGACGATGCCGACCGGCCCCTCGAGGCCCTTGGGGCCGAAGAAGCCGCCAAGACTCTTGTTGGTAGCCAGCTGATACAGGCCTGTGAACGTCCCCGCGATCGCATCCCCGGTGCGTTGGATCGACAAGGGGGCTGCCTCGATCGGGCCGAGTCTGTGCGACACGAACGCGGGATGGAATCCGAGAATGTAGTTGCCACCGGTCGGGTCGAGCTTCGGACTCGCGGTGATGGTGACCGGCTGGCCGTTGCGATCGACGACCACCGTGACCGGTGCGCCTTTGGACGCGTTGAGCGCCTTGGGCAGGTCATCGAACTGCGATATCGTGCGGCCGTCCACCGAGCGGATGACGTCGCCAGATTGCAACCCGGCCGAACTGGCCGGCGTGTTGGTATCGACGCTGCTCACGTGCACCGGCGTCTGCACGTCGGTGGTCCCCACGAACACGAAGACGCCAAAGAAGATGAGGACGGTGAGTGCCAGGTTGAAGACCGGGCCGGCAACGATGACGCCGAACCGCTGCCAGAGTGGATGCGCATTGAAGCTGCGCGGACCGGCATCCATCGTCCCGTCCATCCCCGCCAGTTTGACGAAGCCTCCGAGTGGAATACCGCGGATCGCGTAATGGGTCTCGCCCATCTGGCGGCCGATCAGGACTGGACCGAAGCCAACGCTGAACTGTTCGACCTTGATCCCGGCGGCCTTGGCGGTCAAGAAGTGACCGGATTCGTGGACGACGACGATTCCGGTGAAGATCAGGATGACGAGGACACCGATGATGACCTGGCTCATGCGGGCCGCTTCCTCAGGCGTGCCGGAGCACTTGGGTGCCAGTGGGCGACGTGGGCACGCGCCCAGCGATCCGCCTCCAGGATTGCCTCCAGGGAAACGTCGCTGAGCCGTGGTGCCGCATCGACGCACG
Organism: Candidatus Dormiibacterota bacterium; assembly: GCA_030946755.1. Taxonomy (GTDB): domain Bacteria; phylum Chloroflexota; class Dormibacteria; order CF-121; family CF-121; genus JALYYC01. Next base: position 11,405 of record JALYYC010000246.1, on the reverse strand, counting down.
CCTGCACGGCGGGAATGATGTCGACAAATCGGAGCTGTCCGCTAAGGAATCGTGCCACTGCATCTTCATTCGCGGCATTCAACACCGCCGGGGCGGTTCCGCCCATCTCCCCGGCCGTGCGCGCCAACGCCACCGCCGGGTAGCGGACGTCGTCGACGGCCTCGAAGCCAAGCTGGCCGATCTCGACCAGATCCGGCGGCGCCGTGACGCCGGGAAGGCGGTCGGGAAACGCGAGCGCGATGGCAATCGGGAGGTGCATGTCAGGCACCCCCAGTTGCGCCTTGATGCTGCCGTCGATGAACTGGACCATCGAGTGCACGACGCTTTGCGGGTGAACCACGACGTCGATGTCCGGGTAGCCAATCTCGAAGAGAAAGTGCGCCTCGATGATTTCGAGCCCTTTGTTCATCATCGTGGCGGAATCGACCGTGATCTTCGGCCCCATCTTCCATCGGGGATGGGCAAGCGCCTCGCTGATCGTCACGCTCTCCAGCGTCTCCAGAGGCCGGCGCAGGAATGGTCCCCCGGATCCGGTCAGAATCAGCTTGCGGACCGAGGCGCGCTGCTCGCCCCACAGACATTGCCAGATCGCGCTGTGCTCGCTGTCCACGGGAAACAGTCGCGAGCCGTGTCGCTGCATCCGATCACGCACGAGCTCACCGGCCATCACCAGGACTTCCTTCGTGGCCAGCGCAACGTCCTTCCCGCATTCGAGCGCGGCCAGTGTGGGAGTCAGCGCCGCGCTGCCCGCGACCGCGACCACCACCAAGTCGACCTCGGGGTCCCGCATGGCGTCGGAAACGGCGCTTGTGGCGAGGGCGGCGTCAGCCCCGGGGCTGGTGGCGAGCAGTGTCTTCGTTCCCGGGTGGCGTGCCGCGATCGAGTCGAGAGCCACCCGGTCGTGCCCGGCAACCGCCCAGCGCAGTTCAAACCGCTCCGGATAGCGCGTGACCAGATCGCACACCTGTCGGCCGATGGACCCGGTCGCGCCGAGCAGGGCAAGACGTTTAGGGAAGCGGGAAACAGATGTCATGTGTTCAGCTGCAACGACCGTTGGTCACGGGACCGGCGCGGTGAGCCGGCTCAGGTGAGGTGCAAAAAGGTGACGTAATAGTACACGACCACTCCCACCAGCAGGAGCGAATCGATACGATCCAGGACGCCGCCGTGCCCCGGGATCAGATGGCTGGCGTCCTTGACCCCGGCGCTCCGCTTGATCTGAGACTCGACGAGGTCGCCGATCTCGGCGAAGATGCCGATCAGGAGGCCCAGGATCACGCTGTGTGGAAAGCCGATATTGATCACCGGGCCGGCGAGGCCAAAGAAGACGACGGTGGCGACCAGTTCCGCGACCGCCCCCTCGACGGTCTTGCGTGGGCTGATCTGCGGAAAGAAGGGGTGGCGACCGATGAGCATCCCGGCCACCATCGCCGCGGTATCCCCCACCCAGATCGCGCCAAACACCACGATCACGTAGCCGAATCCCAGATGATTCGGATCGGGATGGTGGAGGAAATACAGCGCGAGGTAGAAGCTGAGCAAGTAGCCGAGGTAGAGGCTGCCGCCGACGGCCAGCGCCCAGCGAGTCAGGCTGAGGCGCCAATCCTTGACGAAGACCTGCGTGCTCAACCCCAACACGGTCGCGGCCGCCAGCAGGAAGGGCAAGCTTGCCCAGCCAGGCAGCCGGTCGTGGAGGAAGAGACCGTAACTGAGGGGCAGCAGCAACCAGAGGGGGGCGGTGACGCTCATGGCCCGGGTCAGCAGCCAGTACTCAATGACGGCGGCGCCGAGGATGATGCCGCCGCCGAGATAGACCCAGAAGGAGCCGGCGGCCAGCATCGCAAGCACCAGGGCGATCAGGAGAGCCGCGGCGGCGATCCGCGCCATCATGTTGGAGCGCCGGGCGCGGCCGAGCGGCTGGTTGCCGGCCTCCGCCTCAGCGACCTCGATTGGTGATCTCCTCGGGCCGCGCGCCGAAACGGCGAACCCGCCGCTGGTAGGACGCCAGGGCATCGTCGAGGTCCGCTTCGCCGAAGTCAGGCCAGAGGGTCGCCGTGCTGTAGAACTCGGAGTAGGCCGCCTGCCAGAGGAGAAAGTTGCTGAGGCGCATCTCGCCGGCGGTCCGGATCACCAGGTCGGGATCGGGCAAGCCGCGGGTGTACAGATGCTCGGAGATCTGCTGTTCGTCCAGGTGCGTCAGATCGGCCCCGCTTCGGGCAAGTTCGCGGATGGCGTCGATGATCTCGACCCGGCCGCCGTAGTTGATGGCGATATTGAGCACCGCCCGCGCCCCGACGCGGGTCCGATCGTTGGCTTGCCGGATCTGGTCCTGAAGGGCCTGGCTCAGCTCGAGCAGGCGGCCGGAGAATCGAAGCTCGATCCCGCGCCGGGCGAGCTCGTCCACCTCCCGCCGGATGCTTTCCGAAAACAGGCTCATCAAGGCATCGACCTCGTCGCGCGGTCGCGACCAGTTCTCGGTGGAGAAGGCATAGACGGTCAGGACCCGAATGCCTCGCCGATCGGCCGCTTCCGCCACACGACGGATCGACTCGATCCCAGCCTTGTGACCCATAACGCGAGGCAGAAATCGCTCGCGCGCCCATCGGCTGTTGCCGTCCATGATGATCGCAACGTGCTCGGGGGGCGGCAGCGAATTCACAGCAGGCCTGCTTACACTTCCATGATCTCGGCTTCTTTGCGAGCGGCCATCTCGTCCACGCGGGCGATGTAGCGGTCGGCCACCTTCTGCATCTGCTCGCCGCCGCGCCGCGCCTCATCAGCCGAGATCTGTTTGTCTTTCTCCAGCGCCTTCATCCGATCCATCTGCTCCCGGCGAATGTTGCGGACCGCCACGTGCGCGCCCTCGGCGTATCGCTTGACCAGCTTGGCGTACTCGCGCCGGCGTTCCTCGTTCAGCGGAGGGATCGGGATCCGGATGAGCTGCCCGTCGTTGCCCGGATTCAGGCCGAGTTCAGACTTCTGGATCGCCTTTTCCATCGCCGCCATCACCGAGCGATCCCACGGCTGGATCAGGATCAGGCGGGCCTCGGGGACGGTGATGGTCGCGAGCTGGTTGAGCGGCGTCGGGTTGCCGTAGTACTCAACCATGATCTTGTCCACCAGCGAGGCGCTGGCCCGGCCGGTGCGGATCGTGAGGACCTCCTTGGCGAGGGCATCGATGGTCTTCTGCATCTTGGTCTCCGCATCGCGAAGGTTGTCTTCGATCACGCGTCGTCTCCCACCCAGGTCCCGATCGGTTTCCCGAGTACTGCGCTCTCGATGCTGCCTTCCTGCGAGTGGTCGAACACGATGATCGGAATCTTGTTCTCGCGGCAGAGCGTCACGGCGGTATGGTCCATCACGCGCAGGTCCTTGTTGATCAGGTCCAGGTAGTTGAGATGGTCGAAGCGCTTTGCCTTCGGGTCCTTCTTCGGGTCGGCGTTGTAGATCCCGTCAACCTTAGTCGCCTTCAGCACCACCTCGGCCTCGATCTCGACAGCGCGCAGCGCGGCGGTCGTGTCGGTGCTGAAGTAGGGGTTGCCGCTGCCCGCGGCCAGGATGACAATGCGGTCCTTCTCCAGGTGACGGACCGCTCGGCGGCGGATGTACGGCTCGGCGATCTGATGCATGCTGATCGCGGTCTGGACCCGGGTCGGCTGGCCGATATTCTCGAGCGCGTCCTGCAGCGCGAGCGCGTTGATCACGGTCCCCAGCATCCCCATGTAATCGGCCGTGACCCGGTCCATACCACGTTTGCTTGCCGCATCACCCCGGATGATATTGCCGCCGCCGACGACGATCGCAAACTGCGTTCCGTACGACCGCTTGACCTGGACGATTTCCTCGGCAATGGCGTGCACGACGCCCGGATCGATGCCAAACGTGCCTTCAGCAGCCAGCGCTTCGCCCCCGAGCTTGAGTAGCACGCGTTTGTACCGTGGCGCCGCGGTCGGCTTGATCACTCGAGTTAGCTTGCGTCTCCCACTTTGAAACGAGCGAAGCGGGAGATAGTTATGTTCTCGCCCAATTTGGCAATCGCCTCTTTGAGGAGCTGCTCGATCGTCTTCTTGTCGTCCTTGGCCCAGCCCTGATCCAGGAGGACCTCGCGCTTGTAGAAATCGTTGAGCTTGCCCTGGACGATCTTCTCGACCACCGCCGGCGGTTTCTTGGCATCACTCGCCTGGGCCTCGAAGATCTTGCGTTCGCGCTCGACGACGTCGGCCGGGACATCCTCGCGCCGCAGGTAGTTGGGGTCCGCGGCGGCGATGTGGACGGCAATCTCGTGCGCCAGGTGGCGAAACTCCTCATTGCGCGCGACGAAGTCGCTCTCGCTATTCAGCTCCAGGAGCACTCCGAGCTGGTGGTTGTGATGCACGTAGGTCTCGATCAGCCCCTGGGCCGCGGTGCGGGTCGCCTTCGCCCCGGCCTTCGCGATCCCTTTCTGGCGCAGCCAGTCCTTGGCCTTCTCGAAGTCGCCGTTGCACTCTTCCAGGGCGCGCTTGCAGTCCATCATGCCGGCGCCCGTCGCTTCGCGGAGCGCTTTAACCTGTTCGGCTTGAACGGCCATCTACTTCTCGTCGTCCAGGGCTTCGTCCTCGTAGAACTCAGCCTCATCGATAGTCGGCATCCCGGCGAGACCCTTCTCGTCCTCTTCTTCCTCGTCCTCGTCGAGGACGAACTCCGTCACAGGCATCTCGGGCGCCGCGGTCAGCTCGTCGGGGCTGATCAGCTGGCGCGCCTCCAGCGCGGCATCCGCGATCTTGGAGGTGATCAGCTTGACGGCCCGGATCGCATCGTCGTTGCCCGGGATGACATGGTCGATCTCGTCAGGGTCGCAATTGGAATCGGTGATCGCCACCACCGGGATGCCGAGCTTGCGCGCCTCGGTCACCGCGATGTGTTCCTTACGCGGATCGACGATGTAAACCGCGCCCGGGAGCCGCTTCATCTCGGACATGCCACCGAAGAAGCGCTCGAGCCGCTGATATTCCTCTTCGAGCTGCGTGATCGCTTTCTTGCTGCCGGTGAAGCCGCCATTGTTCCGCGTCGCCCGCAAGTTGTTGAGGCGGTCGATCTGGCGCCGCATGACCGTGAAGTTGGTCAACATGCCACCCATCCAGCGATGGTTGACGTAGGGCATCCCTGAGCGCCGGGCCTCGAGCTCGATCGACTCCTGAGCCTGCTTCTTGGTGCCGACGAACAGGACCGTCCGTCCGGTCCCGACGACGTCCTTGACCCAGGTCGAGGCATCATCCAGCAGCTTGACGGTCTGCTGGAGATCGATGATGTGGATCCCGTTGCGGGCGGTAAAGATATACCGCTTCATCTTGGGATTCCAGCGGCTGGTTTGGTGGCCGAAATGGACTCCAGCCTCGAGCAGCTGCTTCAGCGTAACGAGTGGCATGCGAACGTCCTCCTTGTTTTGACGCTTCCGCCTCCGTCTCTCGGCCGCCGGACCCATTGGGGCAACCCGGACGCCGTCGGGGGGCGTGCTTAATCCGCGGGCCTGAGTATAGCCGGGTCAGGCGGCGGGCGCGGTCGGCTTCTTGACGCGAGTGCCGCGGGGCGGCCGGGTGCTGGTCTTCGCCGCCCGCTCCGGCTTGCACGCCGGGTAGTCCGAGCAACTCTTGAAGTCCCCGTACTTTCCCTTGCGCATCACCTGGGGCTTGCCGCAACGCGGACAGGGATCGTCCATCAGCAACTCGCTCGGTTCGGGAGGCGTCACCGTTTTCGCGCCGCCCTCGAGGTAACGGCACTGCGGGTAGCCTGAACAGCCGATGAAACTGCCGAAGCGCCCGGTCCGATTGAGCAACGCCTTGCCGCATTTCGGGCAGACTCGATCGGGGACCACATCCTCCGGCTTGATCTCCCGCTTGACGTAGCGGCACTTCGGGTAGCCGGAGCACGCGACGAAGGGTCCGCGCTTTCCATTGCGCTCAACGAGGGGCTTGCCGCAGGTCGGGCATGGCTCCCCGGTCTCCTTGGCGGGCGCCGCCTTCTCCTGGCCTTCGCGGCCCTGGATGTAATCGCAGGTCGGATAAAGAGAGCACCCGACGAACTCGCCCATCTTGCTCATCCGATAGACGAGGCGCCCGTCGCGGCCCTCCTCTTTGCACTTGGGACAGTCTTCGCCCGTTTCCCGCATCGGGACCTTGACCCGATCGGTGGCCTCAGCCTTCGTCAAAGTTTTGAGGAATGGCTTGAAGAACTCTCGTACGATCGGCACCCATTGCCGCCGTCCTTCTTCGACATCATCCAGCTCTTCCTCCATCTCGGCGGTGAAGCCCGCATCGACGATGTCGGGAAAGTGCTCGACCAACCAGGTGTTCACGGTCTTGCCGAGGTCGGTCGGGCGGAGCCGGCGTTCCTCCTGCTGCACGTAATGGCGGGTCTGGATGACGTCGATCGTTGGGGCGAAGGTACTCGGACGGCCGACGCCGAGCTCTTCCAGCGCCTTGATCAACGACGCCTCCGAATAGCGTGGCGGCGGCTGGGTGAAATGCTGTTCGGGCTTCAGCTCGCGCAGATCGAGCCCCTCGCCAACCGTGAGCAGCGGCAGTTCCTTCTCCTCGTCGTTCTCGCTATCGCGCTCCCAAACGCGGTAGAAGCCATCGAAGACGAGCACCGATCCGGTCGCGCGAAACAGGTAATCGCCGCCCGCGATGTCGACTCGAGTCTGGGCGAAGCGTGCCGGCGACATCTGGCTGGCGGTGTATCGCTGCCAGATCAGCTTGTAGAGCTTGAACTGGTCTGGTGTCAAAAAGTTCTTCACCGCATCCGGCGTTCGCGTGACATCGGTCGGACGGATGGCTTCGTGCGCGTCCTGGACCGTGCCGGTTCCCTTCGATTTCCAGTCGGCCTTGTCGCGACGGGCATAGGTCGGTCCGAACTGGTCGGAGATGAACCGGCGCGTCTGCGTCAGGGCCTCGTCGGAGATTCGGTAGGAATCCGTTCGCATGTAGGTGATCAGACCAACCGGCCCCTCACTGCCGAGCTCGATGCCTTCGTACAGCTGCTGGGCCAAGCTCATCGTTCGATTCGGCTTGAAGCGCAGCCGGTTGGAGCCGTCCTGCTGCAGCGTGCTCGTCTTGTACGGCGGCAGCGAGTTGCGCGTCGTGTCCTTGCTCTCGATGGAGAGGACGCGATAGGTCGCGCCCTCGAGCGCTGCCATGATCTCGCGGACCTGCGGTTCCTGCTTGAGATCCAGCTTCTCCTCGCCTTGCTTCCCGACGAAGCGCGCCGGGAAGACGCGCTGCGGCAGTTCCCGCTTCGCCACCATGGCGTCGAGACTCCAGGATTCGACCGGCACGAACTTCTCGATCTCCGCTTCGCGCTCGCAGACGAGACGGACGGCGACGGATTGGACGCGGCCGGCGCTCAGCCCCTTGCGGATCTTCTTCCAGAGCAGCGGGCTCAGCTTGTATCCGACCAACCGGTCGATCACTCGGCGAGCCTGCTGCGCATCTACCAGGTCCTGGTTGATCGGGCGCAGCGCCAGCAACGCCTTTTCGACGGCGCCCGGCGTGATCTCGTGGAGTTCGATGCGGCGGGGATTGGTCAGCTTCAGCACGCTGGCGAGATGCCAGGCGATCGCCTCACCCTCGCGGTCCGGGTCGGAGGCCAGCAGGATCTCGGACGCGCCCTTGGCGGCCGCCTTGAGCTCCCTGATGGTCGCTTCCTTGCCCGGGATCGTGACGTATTCCGGCTTGAACGAATCGTCGAGATCGATGCCCAGCGTGCTCTTGGGGAGATCGCGCACGTGACCCATCGAGGCGCGGATGTCGTACTTGCCGCCGAGAAACCGGCCAAGCGTCTTGGCCTTTGCGGGTGACTCGACGATGATCAGTGGGTTTGCCATTTCAGTTCTGAGGACGGCGCGTGACCGCACCGCAGTCGCCGATTATATAGTTGCCCATTTCCAATAAAGTCAAGCGCCGGCTTATTTCCTTGCTCTCTAAACAAAGCAGGGCGGCCAGGTCATCATGATGGCGCGGTTCTACCCAATCAAGCAATTCCCAAACGGCAGCGAGATCGGGGTCTATGGGTCCTGAATCCGCGCGCGCGGGCGCGCGCGTACGCGTACGCGCGAGCGGGATGGCCGGGACCAGCATGGGAAATTCCTCAAGCACATCCTCAACCGTTTGCACCAATTTGGCCCCATCCCTGATCAACTGGTGCGGCCCGGCAGCCAACGGGTTCTCGACGCTGCCTGGCACGCAAAACACTTCGCGGTTCGCCTCGAGCGCCATGCGCGCCGTGATCAGCGCTCCGCTGCGGGCGGCTGCCTCCACGACGACCACACCCAGACTCATGCCGCTGATGATCCGGTTGCGTGGCGGGAATCGGCTCGGCAGCGGTGCCGTCCCAGCTTCGGCCTCGGTCACGACCGCGCCCGAGGCGGCGATCGCCCGAGCCAGGTCTGAATGCTCCGGCGGGTAGATGCGGTCCAAGCCGGTGGCGAGCACCGCGACCGTCGGGCTCGCGCCCAGCAGCGCGCCGCGGTGCGCCGCGGCGTCGATCCCACGCGCCAGCCCGCTGACGACGACGACCCCGGCATCCGAGAGCGACCTGGCCAATCGCTGCGCCGTGCGCAAGCCGTAGGGCGTGGCCCGTCGCGAGCCGACCACCGCGATCATCGGCCCAGGCGGGATCAACCCATCGACGTAGAGGTGATCGGGTGGATCGAAGATCTGTCGCAAGAGTGCCGGATAGGTCGGATCATCCGCAGCGATGCGGCTGACCGTCATCCGCTCTCCCGGTACTGCAGTGCTTCGGCAATGTGGTCCAGCCCGATGTCCCGGGCGGCCTCGAGGTCCGCGATCGTGCGGGCGACGCGCACGACGCGATGAATGGCCCGCCCACTCAACTGGAGGCGCTCCGCGGCCGTTTCGAGCAGGCTTCGCGCCGGCAGCGGCAGCACGACGTCCTTGCGCAGCATCGGCCCGGTCAGGGCGCCGTTCAACGGACCATTCGGCCGGCGTGCGTGCTGGCGGGCTCGCGCTTGCAGGACCCGCTCGCGGACCATGGCGCTCGGCTCCGCCACCGCGGAGGGCGCGATCAGATCGCCCGCCGGCTGCCGCGACACGGTCACCTGGAGGTCGATCCGGTCGCGAATCGGCCCGGAGATGCGGTCGTGGTATCGCGCCCGCACCAGCGGGGTGCACTGGCACCGCCCGGGCTCACCGGCAAAGCCGCATGGGCAGGGGTTCAGCGCCGCGACCAGGATGAACCGGCCGGGCAGCACGGCGTGGCCTCTGGTCCGCGCCACCGCCAGGCGGCCGTCCTCGAGTGGCTGTCGCAGGGATTCGAGCGCGTCACGGCGAAACTCGGTGAACTCGTCCAAAAACAGCACGCCGCGGTGAGCACGGGTGACCTCGCCGGGGAGCGGCACGGTGGCCCCTCCTCCCACCAGTCCGGCCGGCGAGATGCTGTGATGGGGGGCGCGGAATGGCGCCGTCTCGACCAGCCCGCCCCCCGGCGGCAGGCTGCCGAGGCAGGACGCGATCGTCGTCACCTCCAGCGCTTCCCTGGGCGTCAAGGGCGGAAGAATTCCCGGCAGGGCGCGGGCGAGGAGCGTCTTCCCCGCCCCCGGCGGTCCCACCAGTAAAAGATGATGCGCGCCGGCCGCGGCGATCTCGAGCGCCCGCCGCGCGTGCGGCTGGCCGCAAAAGTCCGCGAGGTCGACCGGATCCGCGGCGGATGCCGGTGGCGGCATCGAGGCTGGCGCCGGATCCGGGATGGGCGCCCCATCCCGCCAGTGGTCGATCAGGTGACGGAGATGGCTCACCCCAATGACCGGACGGCTGGTTGCCAGACGCGCTTCGCGCACGTTCGCATCGGGGACGAAAAACCGGCCAGCGCCAAGCCGATCGAGGTGCGCCGTGATCGCCAGAACGCCACGGACGCCGCGGACGCGGCCATCGAGCGCCAACTCGCCGAGCCAGGCGGCCTCGGAAGCGAGCTCCCGATCCATCGCCGCGCTGACGATCGCCGCGGCCATTGCCAGGTCGAACCCACTCCCCAGCTTGGGCAGTTGAGCCGGCGCCAGATTCACCGTCACCTTCCGCCCCGGGAACTCGAAGCCACTGTTGTTGATCGCGATCTTGACCCGCTCGCGAGCTTCCTGGAGCGCTCGATCCCCGAGACCGACGATATGGAACCCGGGCAATCCGTCGGCAATGTTTGCTTCCACGTCGACCCGGACCCCGTCGAGGCCGAAGGTGGTCCCGGACAGCGCTCGCGCGACCATTCCCCGTTACCTTACACGATTCTGTATATGTGCGGACGCAATAACAAGCCCCAGCCCGGCAGAATGATCTCGAATGAACGGGAAGCGAGCCGCCGCGCAGGTCCTTGGCTGGCTCACCACCCTCCCCTACCGCCTGCCCGAATCCCGTGTGACCATCGGCCGGCGCCTGCTCGGCAACGGCCGGTTGCGGATCCAGGGGCCAGGCCGCGTCGAGCTTGCCGACGACGTCAACGCGTGGTCACACGCGGAGGTCAACCGGCTGATCACCACCGATCGCCGGGCGGTCATCCGGATCGGCCGCAACGCCCGCCTTAACGGCTGCACGCTGATCGCAACCGACCGGATCGAGGTCGGGGCGGACTGTGTGCTCGGCTCCTGTGAAATCCGCGACAATCTCCCGACGAGGGGCATGGCCGCAAGTCGTCCGAGGGGGGAGCTCGCGGGTCCCGTGATCCTGGAAGACAACGTCTGGGTCGGCGGCCAGGTCTCGGTGCTGCCCGGTGTTCGGATAGGGAAGAATTCAGTGGTTGGAATCCATGCCGTCGTCTTCGACAACGTCCGATCGAATGTCATCGTGGTTGGCAATCCGGCGCGCGTCGTCCGCGAGCTCGATGGGGTGACAAGGGATAATCCAGCTCAGTGAGAGCCAATCCGCCACCGCCGATCTGCGATCAGTGCAAGCGCATGCCCCAGTGGGTGCACCTCACCGGGCCGGACCGGGAGGTGACGCTGGATGACGGACGGATCGTGGTGCGACGGGGCCAGGTATGGGTCTGTCCCCACTGCGGCCACAGCACGCCGGTTTCCTTCGAGGCTTTCACCTGATCGAGACGTCGCTCACCCGGATGCTCGCCCGGCTGACGGCGGAGTTGGTCGGACGCCCAGCGCGCCGGATCGATGCCGCGCCGCCGCGGATGCGCGCCGGGGTCCTCGTGCCCCTGTTTCGCGCCCCTGAAGGCATTGAGTTGTTGTTCACGCGCCGGACCGACACCGTGCTGACGCACAAGGGCCAGATCTCGTTCCCGGGCGGACAGCACGAGCCGTCGGACGCCGGTCTGGTGGAAACGGCGCTGCGGGAGAGCTACGAAGAGATCGGGCTGGATCCGGGGAGGGTGCAGGTCCTCGGCGAGCTGGACGACATGTTCACCTCGGTCAG
>JALYYC010000212.1 GCA_030946755.1 Candidatus Dormiibacterota bacterium | reverse complement strand
TCACCGAGATGCGGATCCGTCGATTGCCGGTTCCCGCGTCGCTGTTGCCGTAGCTGAATTGCAACTGGGTGGTGGGGCATCGCGCCTCTGCGGTTGTCTGACTCGACGGTCCGAGAGACACGGGAGGACTGGCGCCCTGGGTGGGACCACAGCCAGCAAGGGCAACCGCCAGCGCCAGGGCCGCCAGCAATCGGCTCACGAGATCACGATAGGCGTTTCCACGAAAAAGGGATCCCGCGCGGCGGGACCCCTTTTGCGCAGGCTGCGAGTTAGTCGTCCTCCGAGCCGGCGAACGTGATCCTGAGGATCCGGCCCTGCGTGCCGACCAGCCAGCCGACGTGCTTGTTGGCGAAGGTCACCGCCCAGTAGCCAGTCTGTCCCGGCACGAGGGTCCAGGTGCCGCCCTCGTTGGCCGTCCAGGCGGCGCCGCCCGGGCCGGTCGCGACTACGGTGCGGGATTCGCCGGCGTAGGCCAGGCCGAACGCGGCGCCCGGGAAGCCGGGTGAGCTGGTGAGCTGCCAGGTCTTGCCACCGTTGCTCGAGCGGGCAGCCTCGGCGGGCGTCGGCGCCAGGAAGTCGCCCCCACCGATCATGCCGTGCGCGGCGTCGCGGAAGGCGACCGTGAAGACGCCGGCGGTGCCAGTGCCGCCAGGGATTGGCGTGCTGTACGCGGCCCAGGTGTTTCCGCCGTCGGCTGTGGCGAAGACCCTGGAGTTGGTGGTAACAATCCAGGCTCGCCTGCTGCCCTGGGTCGCGACGCAGGTGCCACTGGCCGCGAAGGCGCCCTCGTTCGGCTGCGCCGCCGGCAGGTTGTTTCCGATGTCATGCCAGGTGGTGCCGTCGGTGGTGCGAAGCGCGGGGAACCGGCCGTTGTTGCCATCGGCCATGGTGAGACCGCGACGCGGATTCCAGAAGGCGAAACAGTCGTAGAAGTTGTTGGGATCGTTCGAGGCCTGGAACTGGAGCGTCCAGGTTGCGCCTCCGTTTGTCGTCTTGTAGATCCGGGAATCGCTGCCGCTGCCCGCCGACAGGAGGTAGGCGGTTCTGGCCGACACCGCCTGGACGTCGCGGAACTGGAGCGTCTCCGCGCCCGGTACGACCCCGGGGTGCCAGTGGGCGCCGCCGTCGGTGGTGACGGTGTAGGTCCCACCCAGGCCGCTCGCCCACACGACCCTGGAGTTGACGGCGCTGACCGCCTGCAGGCGCTTGGTCGTTCCACTCACCTGAGGCGTCACGGTCGGCGCTCCATGGGTGCCAGCGGTCGAGGCGCTGGCGGTCGCGGCTGGGCTGAGAGCCAGCGTTGCCATGACGGGTACGACTGACAACAGGATCCCGGCGCGCCGGGACACGGGGATTCCGAACATCATTCCCTCCTTTACGGGTTTGCCGGAGATTTTAGACGGGGACTTTCGGTTGCAGATGGGCCACGGCGGGGATGACCTTCTCGCCCATGATCTCGATCTGCTTGATGTTGGAGACCTTCGGGATGTTGCCGATGACGGTCTGGATGCCCAGACTGCTGAGCCAGTTCAGGCGGCCGATCACCTTGCCGACGTTTTCTCCGTGGTCGCCGACGTCGAAGGAGAAGAGCGAGGTCTTCTCGATCTCGTCGTAATTGCGGCCGACCGCCTTGCAATGCTCTTTTAAGACCTCGAGTTTGTGCGGCAGCTCGGGGGTGGGGAAAAGATTGCAGGCGTTCGCATACTGCGCGACCAGCCGCAGGGTTTTCTTCTCGCCGCCGCCACCGATGAGGATCGGCGGGTGCGGCCGGCTGATCGATTGCGGCACGTTGAGTGGGCGCTCCAGTTTGTTGTGCGTGCCGGTGAAGGGTTTTTCTGAGCCCCGCTTGCCCTCCCACATCTGGAGGCAGATCTGCAGCGTCTCCTCGAGGCGCTCGAATCGTTCGCCCAGCGGTGGGAAGGGGATGCCGAGGCCCTTGCTTTCGTCCTCGTTCCAGGCGGCGCCGATGCCGAGCCAGGCCCGGCCACCGGAAAGGACGTCAAGCGTGGTGACGGTTTTCGCCAGCACACCCGGATAGCGATAGACGGCGCCGGTCACCATGGTGCCGAGCCGGACCTTGGTCGTCAGCGCGGCCATGTAGGCGAGCGTGGTATAGCCCTCCAGCATCTCGTGGTGCGCGGGCCCGTTCATACGGATTTGCCAGAAGTGGTCCATCACCCAGAGGGACTCGAAGCCGGCCTGGTCGGCGGTGCGCGCAATCTCCGCGACCCTCTGGCCCAGCTTCGCCGGGCCCTCGGGCCAGGTGAAATCAACGATCGATAATCCGAGTTTCATTTGCGGCCTCCCGGGGTTAACCCCGTACTGGTCTGCGTCGGCTCCATCATGCGACGGCGCAGTCGTATCGTGCATCGCCTGAATAGGCAGGGCTATGATCGACGACGCGTGAAACCGGTGCTCTGTGTTCGCAATGATCCCGATGACAACCTGGGGATCACCCCGGCGGTCTTTGCCGAGCAGGGCGTGCCGGTGCAGCGACTGGACGCGTTTACTGACCGGGTCCGATGGCCGGATGTTGATCAGATTGGCGGGTTGGTGGTCTTTGGCGGCGAGATGAATGTCGATGCCGTCGATCGTCACCCGTATCTGCTGACCCAGCGGCAGTTTCTGCGGCGGGCGGTGGACGCCGGCACGCCGGTCCTGGGGATTTGCCTCGGTGCCCAGATGCTGGCGCGCGCACTCGACGCTCGCGTCTACCCCGCACCGGTCCGCGAATTCGGCTTCGGGCTGGTCACGCTGACGCCGGAGGGGGAATCCGACCCGCTGCTTCGGGCATTCGCGAGCGGAGACCGCGTCTTTCAGTGGCACGAGGACACCTTCGACCTCCCGGATGGTGCGGTGTTGCTCGCCACCGGCGATGCCGTGGCGAACCAGGCGTTCGGGTCGGACCGCGCGCCTGGGGCATCCAGTTTCATTTCGAGGTCGATCGCCCGGGGGTGGAGGCCTGGCTGCGGGCGGCCGAGCCGACGTTGATGCCGGTGCGGGGTCGGAGTGCCGAGCACGTCAGGGGAGAGTTGGCGACCCATCTGGAGGCGCAACAGGCGCGGTCACGACGGCTGCTCGAGGCGTTTACTCGCTCTGTCATCGAGGCGGAGGTGCCGACCCGGCGGGCCGAACATTAGTTCTTGACTAATACACAGATATGTCGTAGTATCGTGGCGTGGTGGCGGGCGGCGGCTGGGACGGGGTGGGGGGATGGCGCCGGTTAGCGGTGGTGGGCGGGAACCGGTTGCTGGCGCAGCCAGCGGACGAGCTCGGCGACTACCTCGTAGCGTCCGAAGGAGGGCATCAGGTACACGCCCTGGACCAGGTCCTTCGTTTGCTCCAGCAGGTCGCGCGATTGCTGGAGGCCTTCCGCGATGCCATTCTCGCCCGCGTTTCGCATCCGGTCGCGCAGCGACGGCGGCACCACGATGCCGGGGACTTCGTTGTGCATGAACTCGGCATGGCGCGACGACTGCAGCGGCAGGACACCGAGGAGGAATGGGATCGGGATGGGCCCCGTCTTCTCGAAGAAACGCTCGAGCGTCTCGCGCTCATAGAGAGGTTGGGACATGGCGACGTGCGCGCCAGCCTCGATCTTCTGCTTGAAGCGCGCGATCTCCTGGTCGAGGTCCTCGGCGGTGGGGTTGACGGCGCAGGCGATGGTGAACGCCGCGGGTTTTCCGATGGAGGTCCCAAGCCAGTCATAGCCCTGGTTGAGTCGCTCGAGCACCTTGATCAGGCCGATGGAATCGACGTCCCAGACGCCGGTCGCGGACGGGTAGTCGCCAATCCGCGGCGGGTCGCCGGTCAGCGCGATGATGTTGCGGATGCCGAGCGCGTGGGCGCCGATCAGCTCGGCCTGGAGCGCCATCAGGTTCTTGTCGCGCGAGGTGAAGTGGATCAGGGTGTCGATGCCCACCTGCGCCTGGATCATCACCGCCAGGGAGAGCGCGCTCATGCGCACGCGCGCCATCGGGCTGTCGCCGATGTTGATGGCGTCGGCGCCCGCGTCCTTGATCAGCTGCGCGCCGGCGATGCACTTGGCCGGGTTGAGGCCGCGGGGCGGATCGATCTCGACACTGACGACGAACGAGCCGTCGTGAAGTCGCTGCGCGAAGGGTGTCGGCGGCAGCTGGTCGGTGGGGGTGAAGTCGATCGGGATCGACGAGGTGACCGCTCGCCGCGGGGCCGTGGGGGTGTGGCCCGCGGCGCCGAGCGCGGCGCGCATGGCGGCGATGTGGGCCGGCGTGGTGCCGCAGCAGCCGCCGATGTAGGCAACGCCGAGGTCGGCCGCCTGGCGGGCGAAGGTGCCGAAGTATTCCGGCGTGGCGAAATAAAAGAAGCGGCCCTCGACGCGGGCGGGCAGGCCGGCGTTCGGCTGGGCGGAGAGGGGACCGTTGGTCAAGGAGCGCATGGTCTCGAGCACCTGAAGGGCGACCTGCGGCCCGACGCCGCAGTTGACCCCGATGACGTCGACGCCGGCGCGCTCGAGCGCCGAGACGACCTGCGAGGGTTCCTCGGCGCTCAAGGTAAGGCCGTCCTCGGCAAAGGTCATCTGGGCCACGATCGGCAGGTCGCTGGTCGCCCGCGCCGCGGCGACGGCGGCAAGCAGTTCGGCCAGGTTGGTGAAGGTCTCGAGCACGAGGAGGTCGGCGCCCCCCTCGAGCAATCCCTCGATCTGTTCCTGGAAGGCGGCCTGGGCTCTGGCAAGGCTGATGCGCCCGATCGGCTCGAGCTGCTGGCCGATCGGACCCACGGATCCAGCGAGGAAGGTCGGCTCGCCCGAGATCTCGCGTGCCTCGCGGGCGAGCTTGACGGCGCGGAGGTTGATCTCGCGGACCTTGCGCTCGAGGCCATGGCGCGCGAGCTTGAAGCGGTTGGCGCCGAAGGTGTTGGTCTCGATCAATTCGGCTCCGGCCGCGATGTAAGCGCGATGGATCTCCTCGACGATCCGAGGCTCGGTGAGGTTGAGTTCATCGAAGGAGCGCTCGAAGCTGATCCCGCGCGCGTGGAGTTGGGTGCCCATGGCACCGTCGCCCAGCAGGGGGCCCCGCTTCAGGCGCTCGAGAAATGGGTGGGCCACGGCGGGAATGGTAAAGGAGGATGCCGCGTGGATGGGGTCGGTCAAGCGGCGACGGGGTGCGCGCTGGGTGCCGTGCTGACGCCCAGGGGCTCGCGAAAGGCGGCCGCGCCCGCCGCGAGGAGGAAGGCGCAGCCGGCGAGGCCGACCCCGAGCCAGAGGGTGGAGCCGAGGAACGGAACCCAGTGCCCGGTCGGGCTGAAGACGCGCGCGTAGTCGGGCAGGTCGCTGCTGAAGCCGGCCAGGTTGACGATGAGGGCGATGCCCTGCAGGACCGCGGCCACGGCGACGACCCCGCCGGTGAGGTGGGCGGGTTTGAGACCGCGGAGGCGATGGGCATTAAGGGCGATGATTTCGCCCGCGTAGAGGGGGACGGTGACCGCGAAGGCAAGGAAGTAGCGCGCCTGGAGCGCGGACCCCCCGATCGGCATGATGATCACCGCGCCAACGACGAGCGCCACGGCGATGGTGGCGAGGGCGAGGAGTCCGAGAGTCAGGCGCTGGTGCGGCGTGGCGACCACGAGGGCGGCGAGCAGCAGGGCGGCCATCGCCGCGATCCAGAGTGAGTAGGCGCCGGCGGGCATCCAGGTATCGAGCCAGCCGAAGATGCCGATGCCCTGCTTCAGGTCGAGCGGCAGGAGGGCGATCGCGCGCGGCAGGTAGTAGAGCACTTCCTCGACCGTCGTGTGGTGATGGGGATCGACGGTGAGTTCCCAGGCGAGGCCCAGCCCGGCGGCCGCCACCAGCGCGAGGGCGCCGAGGCGGGGCGTGCGACCGGTTGTTTTGATGATGGCGAGCACGCGGTGTGGGTCGGTCAGGAGGACCAGCAGTCCAAGGTCGAGGCCAAGCCAGATGACGCCGAGCGGACGGCTCAGGGCGAGGACCACGCCTGACATGGCGACCGCGATGAGGACGGCGCGCGTGGGCGGATGCGGTCGGGCGATCCGGATGACGGCGGCGACGGTGCAGATGCCGGCGCAGATCTCGAACCCACTCGCGGACACGACCGCGCTGAGGAAGACGACCAACGGCGTGATCGCGAGCAGGAGGCCGATGAGCGGCAGGCCGGCGCGCCCGGGCACCCACAGCAGCCAGGCGGCGGTGGCGAGCAGGCCGAGGCAGATCAGCGCGGTGATCAGGCGGGCGAGCAGGACGGCGGTAATCGGGTCGGGGGCGAGGCGCGTCGCCAATCCGGGCAGCAGGTACATGAAGGGCTGGTAGGTCCCGACGTAACTTGGCTGCGTCGGTGAGGTCGCGTTACCCAGAGTGAAACCAGCGGGGACCAGGTTGGCCGGCACGCGCAGCCAGCGGGTGGTCGAGTCGGCCCACTCCGCGCGCAGCGCGTTGGGGGTGAAGGCGGTGTTGGGCTGGTTGGGGTTCGAGGCGACTTGCCTCCCGAGGAGATCGCCCTGGCCGACTGCGACCGCCTTGATGTAGTTCGCGGCTTCATCGGGGCCGGCGCCGGGAGGATTGGTGAAGACCCAGGCGAGGGTGAGCAGCGCAAAGCCGGCGATCAGCAGCTTCGCCACCAGATTGCAACGGAGCGCGACGGGCTGACCTGCGCTCGGCGCAAGAGGGGTCGTCGCCGGGCAGTTATTCCTCTGCCACATGGATGAGACACGCGCCAGGGGCCGCACCGGCACCGATCATGTCGTGATCATGGGGGCCGGCCCGGCGGGCCTGACCGCGGCCTACGAGCTCATGAAGCATGGCGTGCGGAGCACCGTGCTGGAATCGGACCCGAAGTATGTGGGCGGGTTGGCGCGCACCGCGGAGGTCCGGGGCTATCGGTTCGATATCGGGGGCCACCGGTTTTTCTCGAAGAGCCAGGAAATCGAGGACCTCTGGACCGAGGTGCTCGGGGCCGAGATGCTGACCCGGAGCCGGCTCTCTCGCATCTACTACAACCACAAATATTTCGACTACCCGCTGAAGGCGAGCAACGCGCTGCTGAACATGGGGTTGGTCGAAACGATCCGGTGTGTCTCGAGCTACGCCTGGGCACGGCTGACGCCGGTGGCGGATCCTCGCACGCTCGAGGACTGGGTGCGCAACCAGTTCGGTTACCGGTTGTTCCGGATCTTCTTCAAGACCTACACGGAGAAGGTCTGGGGCATGAGCACGAAGGAGTTGTCGGCGGACTGGGCCGCGCAGCGGATCAAGGGACTGAGCCTGGTCGGTGCGATCAAGTCGGCACTGCTGCCGGCGTGGCTACGGCGCGAGTCGCGCGGCGCGGTGGTGAAAACGCTGATCGATCGCTTCCGCTATCCGCGGCTCGGACCGGGACAGATGTGGGAAGCGGTGACGGAGCGATTGCGGCGGGGGGGAAACACCGTCGAGCTCGGACAGCGAGTGGTTGCGTTGCGGCATGACGGAGCGCGCGTGACGGCGGCGATTGTTCGGGGTGCGGAGGAGAGTGGGGCCGCGGGTGCCACCCGGGCCGTGGTTGGCTCGCGGTTCATCTCCACGCTGCCGATGCGCGAGCTGGTCAACATGATGGAGCCGCCGTTGCCGGCCGAGGTACGCGCGGCCGCCGATCACCTGAGCTATCGCGACTTCCTGACAGTGGCGGTCGTGATCGATCGAGAAACCGTGTTTCCGGATAACTGGATCTATATCCACGACCCGCAGGTAAAGGTCGGGCGACTCCAGAACTTCAAGAATTGGAGCCCGGACATGGTGGTCGATCAGAAGACGACCTGCCTCGGTCTCGAGTATTTCTGCTTCGAGGGCGACGGCTTGTGGAACTCAACCGACGAGCAGCTTGTGGAGCTGGCGCGCACCGAGCTGGCGCAACTCGGCATGTGCCAGGCGAGCGAGGTGCGCTGGGGAACGGTCGTGCGGATGCCGAAGGCGTATCCCGTGTATGACGACGTCTACAAGCAGCAGGTGGCCGTGATTCGCGACTACCTGCGGGAACATCTGCCGAACCTGGACCTGGTGGGCCGCAATGGCATGCACCACTACAACAATCAGGATCACTCGATGATGACGGCGCTCCTTACGGCGCGGAACATCGCGCTGGGCGCGCGGCTCGATCCCTGGAAGGTCAACACCGATGCGGAGTATCACGAAGAGGCGACGGTGGACGGGGACGATCGTTCCGGGCGGCGTATGCCGGAGCGGATCGCGAGCTAGGCGGAAAGTGGGCCACGCGGACGGCGTCGGGCGCTCGAGCTCAGGGGACCACGTGGTGGTCATCGGCGCGGGCGCGGCCGGATTGACGGCGGCTCACGAGCTGGTCGAGCAGGGCCGGCCGGTCACGGTGGTGGAGAAGGATTGGGTGGTTGGCGGAATCTCGCGAACGATGGAGTTCATGGGCTGCCGCTTCGACGTTGGGCCGCAGCGGTTGCGTGGTGGGGATGCTGAGGTGGAACGGCTCGTGGCCGACGTGCTCCCTGCCGACCTGCTATCGCTGCGGGTGATGGAACGGATGCTGTGCGCGGGAAAATTCTTTGCCGGCGCGCTGACGTGGTCCGACCTGGTTCGCCAGCTCGGGCCGGTGGAGGCCGGGCGCTGCCTGGCGAGCTATGCGCAGGCGCGCATGCAAGCGGTGGCCGAGCCGCGGTGCTTCGAGGAGGCAGTCACGAACCAGGTGGGACGCCGACTGTTCGCGAAGTTGTTCAAGGAGTACACAGAGAAAGTCTGGGGTCGATCGACGCGCGACCTCGGTGCGGACGGCATCGGGCAGTTGGGCCTGCCATGGGTCGCGGACCGAGCTCCGGTGGGGGATGACGGATTGTTGGCGGACTCCTTCCTCTATCCGAGGCTGGGGACGGGGCAGGTGTGGTTGGCGGTCGCGGACCGACTCGAGGCGGCCGGCCATCCGGTGCGCTTGGGCGAGGAGGTGGTTGCGGTGCGGCACGCGCGCGGCCGCGTGATCGCGGTGGCGCTGCGCGATGGTGCGGGGCGGACGGTCGATCTGGTCGGGTCGGACTTCATCAGCACGATGCCGGTCGCTGCGCTGATGGCGAAGTTATCACCCGCGCCGCCGCGAGTAGTGCGGGCGGCGGCTGACGCGCTTCGGTATCGGGATGTGGTCACGGTGAATGTGGTGTTGGATCGGGCCGAGGTCTTTTCCGACCAGGTGATTTCGATTCACGATGCCGGGGTCGGGGTGGCGCGGATTTCCAACTTCAAAAACCTGAGTCCGGGGATGGTTGCGGACCCCGGCCTGACCGGCCTTGGAATGGAATACTTCTGTTTCGAAGGCGACGCGTTGTGGGCGATGGCGGATGCGGAGCTGCTCGACCGCGGGCGTCGGGATCTGATCGCGCTCGGGTTGTGCCGGCCGGACGACGTCAAAGCAGGCATGGTCTACCGACAGCGGAGGATCCACTCGCTGGGATGGGCCGCGGGAGACGACCTGGTGGAGCTGGGCGTCGAGGCGCGCAGCCAGGCGGTTGGGGCGGTCGCGGAGTGGGCGAATGGCGCGCTCCCTAACCTCTGGCTCGCGGGACGGCATGGCATTGAGTGCGGCGGGGCGGAGGACCACGGCGATCCTGAGGAGCTGGGCGAGGCGGAGGGCCAGGGGCAGGCGGTAAGGTCTGGGCTGCGCGCGGCGCGGGGCGTCGCGCTCAGGGCGAGCGTCGCGGGACGCCGAGCACCGGCAGAGCTGGTCGCAAGCTAGGGCCGGGCGCTCTGGAGGGGCGGATATACTGGTCGAGTTTTCGCTCCGGAGTAGCTCAACGGTAGAGCGGCGCGCTGTTAACGCGATGGTTCCCGGTTCGAATCCGGGCTCCGGAGCCATCTCATCCCATCTGGGCCGAGCGACCTCACCAGTGCCACGGGCGCTGTGACGGGCTCGTGACCGGTTCCGTGCAAAGCCCATACATGGTTTCCACCTTCTGAACAGCCAGCGATGCGACTATGGCTACATCGATTGTCGCTTCTAAAGGAGGTGAATGCAATGTTGACCAACCTGTATCTCCGTCTCCGTGAGCTGCTCAACCGTGAGGAAGGGCAGGGCATGGTCGAGTACGCCCTTATTCTCGTCTTGATCGCTGTCGT
>JALYYC010000198.1 GCA_030946755.1 Candidatus Dormiibacterota bacterium | reverse complement strand
GTAGTGGTCTGCAAGATGGCGAGCCGTGTCGCCGAGCACGTAAAAGCGGCAAGGCTATAAACGCCAATCGCGAACTGGCTTACGCTGCGTAAGTAGCTAAGTCACCCGGGGTTCGCCCCGGCGCCGGCCCGTTCTGAGTCAGCAGGAACGGTGTCCGGCGGAAATTTAGCTGACTCGCTCCCGGCGGGCGTCGCGGCCGCCGGGGGGACTTTCCACCGCGACTGGCCGTAGCGGATCCGGTCTCAAGGGAGCCGTTGCGGCGAGATGAAATCCGAGACTACGCTCGTAGATGTCTTGCGGGACGCTGCTTCGGACGCGAGTTCGATTCTCGCCGCCTCCACCAGCCGGCCGGAGCCCCGACCGGCGCTCAGCCTGGCTTACCCTGACGCGGCCGAGAACGTGAAGGAGCCCAGGATCTTCTGGAATTCGCTGCTGTAGGTCGAGCCCGGTCCCTTTTGAATCACGTAGGTATTGGCCTGATGCTCGAAGACGATGTAAATGGCGCCGGCGGCCGGGCCTGATTCCGTTACCTCGATCCGGTCAGCGGCGACACCGGCCACCTGGATCTGGCTGAGCTGGTTGTTCTGCGTCAGGCTGGTTTCAACGGGCCCTTTGGCGCCCGCCACGACCCGGACCTCGACCGGCGCGGCAAAACCCTCCTGGCTGGGCACGTGGGTGGGCACGGCGGCGGGAGGTCCGAAGGCGACCACGCTCTGGGCCCCGCCCGAACCGGGCTCGGCCGTGTAATCGCGCGTGGCCCATCCGTTGGGGAAACAGATCTTGTAGCCCAGGGTCGCATGCTGGTATGCGTGGCCGTCCTGACAGCCGCTCGTGGATGGGCTCGCCTGGAGCGACGGCTGGTCGGCCGTCCCGCATCCCGCCAACGTCAGCACGCCAAGCCCGGTAGCCAGCATGAGAAGGAACCGTCGGCGGATCACCGATGGCAAAGCCTACAGGAATTTTGCGACGCACCGGCGTTTTGGGTTAACGAAGAATCGCGCCGGCGAGCCACCAGGTGAGCACGACCCCGATCACCGCCGGAAGAATGCCGCCGAGCCGCGTGAGGAGCGCCACCGCTTGCGCCGGGATGATCCAGAACACCGCCACCGGGTCCGCCTGCGTGACGCCGACACGCGCCTGCTCGGCCACCGGACCGGCCTCCTCGTACGCGGGGAGCGCATGCGCCGCGAAGGCGAGCCCGAGCCAGACCTGCACCCAGGTGAGCCAGGTTACGGGAAGATGGAGCACGGCACGCGGCGTCAGGGCGGGCGTCAGGCAGATAGCCGCCAGGACGAACAGAACGAGGGCCGGCACGTAGGCGATGGCGAGCGCGCTCGAGAGGCGGGCGGGCGCCTCGTACACGGTGTAGCCGGCCGGATCGTCGACCCGAAAGTACGTCACCTCATCGACCGCGAGACCGAGGCGGTAGGCGATGGCGGCTTGCAGGGCCGTTCGCAGCACGACCGCCGGGAATCCGAAGAGATGGATGGTGCGGGCGATGAGCAGCGGGAAGGCGCGAATCAGGGCGACCTTCACGGTGGCGCGCGCGAGCTTGACGGTATAGGGCGTGCCGCGGGTTACTGCCGCCTGCGCGACCGTTCCAAGGTGCTGGACCCCGGAGCCCAGTTGCTGGACGCCGGAGTGGACGACCGGGGTGGCCTGATTGCGCCAGCGCTGCCACGGTAGGGCACGGAGGCGCTGCCACACCTGCTCGTAGATCGAGGGTGGCAGGTCGGCCGGGTCGATGGGGGTGGCGTCCGGCAGCTTCAGTGGCCTGACAACGTCCTTGATCGGGGTGGCTGAGACGTCCTTGATCGGGACGGGCGGGGTGGCCGCCACGTCAAACGGCAACTCCTCCTGAATCGGATCCAGGGCGCCGCTCATTTGGCGTTCACCACCGGCGGGAGATTCGCGACTTTCACCTTGGCGAGCATCGCCAGTTGGTCGCTCCGGGTGTCGAGCGTGATGCCCGGATCGTAGCTTCGCGCCGTGTACCAGGCGGAGAGGCCGGCCTTGTTGTCGTGGTCGAGCAGGTAGCAGTAGCCCTCGTAGGCCCAGGCTTTGGGCGAGTTGGGTGCGGACTCGACGGCATGCTCCATCTCGCTAGCGCACCCGGCGTAGTCGTTGCCGAGGAGCCGCAGCTTGCCAGCCTGGTAGTGGGTGAGTCCGCTCCAGGCGCCCGGCAGCCCGGCGCCGGCCAGCAGCGTCAGGGCGAGCGTGACGCCCACCACGGCCAGCACCCAGCCGGGCATCGGCGGCAGACCGCCACGGGCCCGGCGAAGCGGCTCCCGTGCGGCCTCGTAGCGGATCAACCGATCGGCGAGCTCCGGGTCGGAGACCTCAGCCAGGCCCGGGCGGCGCATCCGCTTGGCATTCTCGAGTAAGGCGACCGCGCCGTTCAGATCGCCGCTGCCGAAGCGAAGGTCGGCCTTGAATACCATCGCGTCGCGGGCGCTCGGGTCGGCGCGCAGCGCCCGGTCGAGGTAATCCTCGGCGGCGGCCGTCTCGCGGCGCCAGTAATAGATCATGCCGAGGCCGAGCAAGGCGGCGGCGTTCTTGGGATCCCTGGCCAGCACGCTGTCGTATTCCGTGCTCGCGCCGGCGAAGTCGGAGGTCCGGAGCTTCGCCAGGCCGAGCAGCGTCCGGGCTTCGGAGAAATCCGGATGCGCGGCCAGGATTCTCTTCAGGAGGGTCGCCGCCGGCTGGGGGTCCTGGGCGCCGACGAAGGCGTAGGCCAGGTAATAGGCCGCATAGGCGTCGTCAGGCCGCTGCCGCACCTCGGCGGCGAGCAGGGGCAGAGCGCCTTCGAAGTCGTGCCGGCGAATGAGCGCCAGCCCATCATTCAGTGACATCTGGTGGCCTGCCGCGAGTAACGCCTGAATTCAGGCGGGCTTGCGCCCAAGGTCGCTGGCGATTTAGCGGCGCGCTGCCTTCAGGCGGCCCGATCCAGCCAGCGCTCGGCGATAAAGGCCAGGAAGGCCCGGTCGAAGTCGAGCCGGTCCAGCTTCGCGGTCGCGGGCCATGCGGTCCGCACTTCCTGCTGCAGCCTCCGGTATTCCTCCAGCTCGAGGCCCTGGGCGAATTCCCAGGCGCGGGCGGCCGTCTCGGCGTTCAGTGGTTTCATCGTCATTTCCTCTACCCAGTACAACGTATCGCAGGTCAAAATGGATTCACCTGCGTCGTATCGCGCTACGTCAGGGGCGGAGGTCCGAGTCGTCGGATCGGTTCGAGGGTCGCCGGGTCATCCAGGGATGAGAGGTCCCCCATCGGATTGCCCAGGAACACGTTGCGGATTACGCGCCGCAGGATCTTCCCGTTGCGGGTCTTGGGAAGCCGGGGGATGACGTAGACCGCCGCCGGTCGAAAGGGCTTGCCGAGGGAGCGCTCAACCCGCCGGGAGACCTCGGCCGGGATCGGGTGCAGGGCGACCCCTGATTTGACTACCACGAAGACGACCACCGCCTGGCCCTTCATCGGGTGCGGCACGCCGACTGCGGCGGCCTCCACGACGTCGCCGCCGTCGAGAGCGGCGGCCTCGACCTCGGCCGGGCCCACGCGCTTGCCCGCCACCTTGATCGTGTCATCCGAGCGGCCGAGAATGAACCAGAGGCCGTCGTCGTCGATCATCGCCCAGTCACCGTGCACCCAGATATCGGGCCAGCGCGACCAGTAGGTCTCGAGATACCGGCCCGGGTCGTGCCAGAAGCCGAGGGTCATCCCCACGAACGGCTGGCGCACGACCAGCTCTCCGACCTCGCCCCGGACGGGTTGTCCCGCGTCGTTGTAGAGAGCCGCGTCGACGCCGGGAATCGGGCCGGCAAAGCTCCCCGGCCGGCACGGTGTCAGCAAGTTTCCGCAGAGGAGGCCGCCGCCACATTCGGTCCCGCCCGAGTAATTGATGATGGGCAGCCGGCCTTTGCCGACCACCTCGAAGAGCCACGTCCAGGCTTCCGGCGTCCACGGCTCGCCGGTCGAGGCGAAGAGCCGAAGGCGTGGCAGTGATCGGCGAGCGACGGCCTCCCCGGCCGGCATCAGCACCCGGATGAGCGTGGGGGAGACGCCGAGATGGCTGACGTCGTGCCGCGCGGCGACGGCCCAGATCCGGCCGGCATCCGGGTAGTCGGCAGCGCCGTCGTACATGACCGCCGTCGCACCGAGCATCAGGCTGCCGAAGACAAGGAGCGGCCCCATGACCCAGCCCATGTCGGTCACCCACATCATCCGGTCGCCCGGATGCACGTCCATGCCGTAGGCCCAGTCCTGGGCGCCTTTGATCGGCAGCCCGGCGTGACCGTGGATGGTGCCTTTGGGCCGCCCCGTCGTGCCGGACGTGTAGAGCAGGAGGAGTGGCTCATCAGGCGACATCGCCTCAGTCGCGACCGGCGGATGGGACGCCGCGATCAGGTCGTCCCAGCGGCAATCGCGGCCTTCGGTCATCGGCACCTCGATCCCGGCGCAGGAGGCGATGACAACATGCTGCAGGGCCGGCAACCCGCGTGCCGCCTCATCGGCGATCACCTTCATGGGAACTGGCCGGCCGCGGCGCACCGCTCCGTCCGCCGTAACCAGGACCGTGGCACCCGCGTCGGCGAGGCGCTGGCGGATGGCCTCTGCGCCGAAACCGGAGAAGAGGGGGACGGCGACTGCGCCGAGTTTGGCACAGGCAAGCAGCGCGATGGCATTCTCGAGCACAAGGGGGAGGTAGAGGCCGACCGCAGTACCCCGCTTGATGCCGAGGGTCCGGAGCCCCGCCGCCGCCCGCTCAACGGCATCCTCGACCTGGGCATAGGTCAGCTGCCGACCGGCGCCACTTTCCACCTCGGCGATCACGGCGACCGATGTGGGGCTGCGCCGGCTGTGCCGGACGACCGCGGAGTCGTAGGCGTTCAGCTCTCCCCCGACAAACCATCGGGTGAAGGGAATGCCGGCCGACGTGTCCATGACGTCGTCATAAGGTCGGGTGAAGACGATCCCGAGGTCCTTCACCATGGCGTCCCAGAACCAGCGGGGATCGCGCGTCGCCCGCGCACAGAGGTCGGCGTAACCCTGGCAGCCGTGGGACGCAAGAAACTGCCAGAGCCGGCTCGCCCTCACCTGTTCATCGGAGGGCACCCACATCGGCGTCGCCGAGCTCATCGGCCCCTCATCGTACGCGGGTCCAGAACCCCTCGGGATCGGCACGACGGATGTAGGTGAGCTCGGCCGCGTTGGGCGGTGTCGTGCTCGGAATTTCGGTCCGGATTTCGACCGGGAACCCGGTGGCGGCGGTGACCGCCTCCGCCGTCACTCCCGGATGCAGCGACGTCGCGCGGAAGCCGCCCTCTCGCAGGTCGAAGACGCCCAGCGTGGTGATCAGCGTTGCTGGCCCGCCGCGGAGTCGACCGCCGTGATGGCCGGGTGAGGTGATGTAGGCGACGTGATCCTTGAAGCGCCGCGGCTCGTGCTCCATGATCAGGACCGTCCGTAAGGCCAGCGAGGCGATATCACTGGCGCCCCCACTGCCCGGCAGTCGAACCGTTCGTCCCGCCGGCCCGGTCCGCGTGGTGTTGAGGTTTCCAGAGGGGTCGATCTCGGCGCCGCCCAGAAATCCCACGTCGACACGGCCTTGCTGGAGGAGGCTCATGACGTCGAGGAGGCCGAGGCAGCCGACCGCCCCGGCGATGTTCGGCGGATCACCCATCGTGTAGAGGAACGCCTCGGCAGGCCGGTCACGGATCACGCCGTTCTCGAAGAGGCCGACCGCATTCGGCGCATGCGTCGCCTTTGCCAGCCCGAACCCTAGCAGAGGCAGGCGCATCCCGACGAAGACGATCTCGCCCTCGCGAATCTCCCGTCCGGCGGCGACGACCATCAACTCGCGGCGCGTGTATCCTTCGGTCACGGCGCAAAGTTTGCCGGGGCCGCAAGCTGCTGGTCCTGGACGCGAAGCCGGCTGAGCGCGTCATCGCCAAGCTTTCGCAGGTAGGCGGCGCGGTCGGGGACGCCCCAGACCCAGTCCATGAGCCACGCGTGCAGACCCTCCACCGTTTTGGAGACGCGGTGATAGTCGAGGAAGGGCGCGGGGTCACGGCGCCAGTACCCCTGGACCGATGCCGGCAGCGCCCCGCCCGGCTCCTCCACCACGGCGCTGACCAGGAACCCGGGAATCTGGGTGCGGTTCGGGTCACTGCGGATGACGTCGCGCGACACGATCTCTTCGCAGGTCACGATGGTGCGTCGCGCCGCGTAGGCGGCCTCCACGACCAGGCCCAGATTTCCCCAGAGGTGCGCGTTGCCGTCCTCATCAGCCCGCTGCGCGTGGATGATCGCGACATCGGGACGGAGCGCACCGACGGCGAGCAGAGGCGGGCCCGCGAACGGGTCGGAAACCGGGCGGATCCGGGGGTGCCCCTTTACGATGTCGCCGCCGATTCCGGTGTAGGTGGGCAGGTAGGGGAGACCCATGGCTGCCGCCTTCAGGGCCAGCCCGACCGTGAAGTTCGAGTGGTCTTCGACCTCGAGCGGGCGGGGGACCCCCTCCTCGACCGCCCGCCGGAACGCGTATCCCGATCCGGCCGCGACGTTGCCGACCCAGGCGGCAATCACCTTCGCCACGCTCCCCGCCCCGATCAACTGGTCGAAGGCCATGTCCGAAATCGGACCGATCAGCGTCAGACCGGTTCGGCGTTGCCGGATGATCTCGTGCACCGCGGCGAATGGAATCGCGGCCTCGAGCGCGAGTCCAAGGGCGACGCTGTCCCCATCGCCTACGTTTTCGGCGAGAGCCGCCGCCAGTTCGCGGCGTTTTCCGGCGGGGCGCGACGTCAAGGCTTCAGCGGCCGGCACCCGGATAATGCTAGTAGGCTGGGCGCATGGAGACCTGTCCGCGCTGTCGCCGACCGGTTGCTGCGGGCGCAGCGTTCTGCCCGGCCTGCGGCACCCAGTTACGAGCGCAGACGGTCGAAGGTGAGGTCGTCCCTGGTTCGGCGCGCGCAGCCTCCGGCTCGCCCATCAACCCGGGCCGGGCTGCCCGGCTCTCCATCGTCCCTGGCCTCGGTCACTGGTACGCGCGCGCGCCGTTACGGGGCCTCGCGTTTTTCGTGGCGATCATGGCACCCCTGGTGATCGGTACAGATCTGGATCTGACCGGCATCGGATTGGTTGCGGGAATCCCCCTCGACATGGGTGGCCTCGGCCTCTGGGGGTATTGCGCATTCGATGCCTATCGCACCGCGAAACGAACCATGGAAACGCCCTGACGCCCAACTGGGCTGCAAGGCTGCCCGCAACCTTCGCGACCTAATGTCGCGGTGTGGCACGAGAGCGGCGGGTTCTTCTGATCGAAGACGATCAGGATATCGCGGATCTGTACCTCGAGCAGCTTCGTCGGGACGGGATTCCGCTGGAACACGTCCGCACCGGTGCGGATGCCGACCAGTTCGTTCGCACCCGCGTCCCGGCCTTGATCCTTGCCGATCTCCGGCTGCCGGACGGCGACGGCCGCGACCTGATCGAGAGCTGGGCACCCGACCCGGTGGCCGGCGCGATCCCAGTGTGGATCCTCAGTAACGCCGGGCCGGAGGACAACCTCTGGTGGCACAACGCCCCGAACGTGCAGCGCTACTTCCTCAAGTCCCGGGTGATCCTGGCGCGGCTCAGCCTCGAGATCAGGGCAACGCTCGGCCTTCCGTACGGCGATCGGCTCGACAGCACCAAGCTCGCCAGCTAGCCCTCAGACACTTTCCGTGGGGATCAGCGAAACCTTCTGACGCGGAACGCGATCGACGACGACCTCACAAGGCGCGTTGCGCATCACATGTTCGGCGATCCGGCCGAGCGTTCCTTCGTTCGGCCGGTTGAGGTGGCTGATACCCATCACGATGAGATCCACTCCCTCTTCCCGGGCGATTTCGACGATCCGGTGTCCGGCCTGCCTCGCCACGTTGATCTTGGTTCGAGGTGCGATGGCGTGCTGCATGGCGATGAAGGCGGCCGCATCGAGCGCGCGCTGGATCCTGGGGTCCTTATCGGGCATCGCCAGCGGGGCCTGGAGCGGGATCTCGTGGACGTAAACAATCACCATCTCGGCCTTGTGCCCCTGGTTGAGGCGGGCGGCGAGCTCGACGGCACGGACCGAGGCGCCCAGGTCGATGATGGGCACGAGCACCTTTCGAATCGATTGCACCGAGCGGACGGTGCTGGTGGCCCCGCGTGGCGCCGGCGGAGGGACTCGCAGCATCCATCCCAGCGTGCCGGCCAGGCCGACCGTGAAGGCGACCGCGAGCGTGATTCCGAGCGGGTTCAGCACGAGGTTCACGGGTGAAGCCGCGCTGCCGCCTGGAGCCGCCAGGCGCCAAAGGCAAGCAGCCCGATCCCGGCGATCCCGTACGGGATGGAGTGGACCTCGACCGCATCACGGACCAGGATGGCCAGGCCAAGCAGCAAGGCAAGGATCCCAACCCCCTGCGTAAATCGGTGCGGTGTCATCTAGCGCTTGAAGAAGCGCTCCACCTTCTCCGCCCCGATGGTCGTGGGGCAGATCGTTTCAAGCCCGAGTTCCTGATAGACGTCGGCGCGGGCCGGGTCGTAGATCCGGCAGATCACCTTCCGGACATTGAACAGGTGCTGGGCGAGCTGGGCGGCCATGATGTTGGTCGTATCCGCGTTGGTGACGGCCACGAAGGCGTCAGCATTCTCCGTGCCGGCCCGGCGGAGCACGTCCTCGTCGACGGCCGTGCCGAAGATCATCTCGCCGGTGAAATCTTCGCCCAGGCGGTTAAAGGCTGACTCGCTTGAGTCGACGACCGTCACCGCGTCACCCTCTTCGCTCAACTGCCTGGCCAAGCTTGCGCCGACCCGTCCGCATCCGACGATAACCGTTCGCATGCCCGAAGGTTATTCTACGCGTGGCTGCCGTTCGCGAAACCATCGTTTAGGGCCGAAATCGCACGGGTATATACGGCGCAGCCTCCCCGATCCGTCGGGGCGACACGGGCGGCTGAAATTGAAGGAGAACGAGATGGGAAAGACCGTTGGAATCGACTTAGGGACCACGAACTCAGTGGTCGCCGTCATGGAAGGTGGCGAGCCGGTCGTCATCCCGAATGCCGAGGGCGGTCGCACGACGCCGTCTGTGGTCGCCTTCACCAAGTCGGGTGAGCGTCTCGTCGGCCAGCTGGCCCGGCGCCAGGCCGCCGTCAACCCGGAGAACACGGTGTTCTCCATCAAGCGCTTCATGGGCCGCAATTATGACGAGGTCGACCGGGAACGGAAGATGGTCCCCTACCGCACCGTCAACGGCAAGGACGGCCGGGTCGAAGTGGACATCCAGGGTCAGCATTACACGCCGGAACAGATCTCGGCCATGATCCTGCAGAAGTTGAAGACGGACGCCGAGGCCTACCTGGGTGAAAAGGTTACCGACGCCGTGATCACGGTGCCGGCTTACTTCAACGACTCGCAGCGCCAGGCGACCAAGAATGCCGGCCAGATCGCGGGCCTGAATGTCATTCGGATCATCAACGAGCCCACCGCGGCCTCACTCGCCTACGGCCTCGACAAGAAGGAGAACGAGAAGATCCTGGTCTTCGACCTGGGTGGTGGGACGTATGACGTCTCCGTGCTCGAGGTTGGCGAGGGCGTTTTCGAGGTCAAGGCCACCAACGGCGATACGCACCTGGGTGGCGACGACTATGACCGTCGACTGGTTGACTACATCGCCGACGAGTTCAAGCGCGAGCAGGGGATCGACCTGCGTGGTGACCGCCAGGCGCTTCAGCGTTTGACCGAGGCGGCGGAGAAGGCCAAGATCGAGCTCTCCAGCCGGGCGGAAACGGATCTGAACCTGCCGTTCATCACCGCCGACCAGAACGGGCCCAAGCACCTTGACATGAAGATCACGCGCGCGAAGTTCGAGCAACTGACCGCGGATCTGACCGAGAAATGTGTGCAGCCATTCACCAGCGCGCTCAAGGACGCCGAGCTTTCGGCAGGCGATCTGAACGAGGTCATCCTCGTCGGCGGATCGACCCGCATGCCGGTGATCCAGGAACTGGTGAAGAAGCTCACCAATGGGAAGGAGCCGCACCGCGGGGTCAACCCGGACGAGGTCGTCGCGGTCGGCGCGGCGATCCAGGCTGGTGTTCTCAAGGGCGAAGTCAAAGACGTGCTGCTGCTCGACGTCACGCCACTCTCCCTGGGGATCGAGACGCTCGGCGGCGTGATGACGAAGCTGATCGAGCGCAACACGACAATCCCGAGCTCGAAGAGCCAGGTCTTCTCGACGGCATCGGATAGCCAGCCGTCGGTCGAGATCCACGTGCTCCAGGGCGAGCGTGAGATGGCATCGGTCAACAAGACGCTCGGGAAGTTCCATCTTGACGGCATTCCACCGGCACCGCGCGGCATGCCGCAGATCGAGGTTGCCTTTGATATCGACGCCAACGGCATCCTTAATGTCAGGGCCAAGGACCTCGGGACCGGCAAGGAGCAGAAGGTGACGATTACCGCCTCGACGACCCTGAATAAGGACGAAGTCCAGCGGATGGTCAAGGACGCCGAAGCCAATGCCGCCGATGACCGCAAGCACCGCGAAGAGGTCGAGGCCCGCAACCAGGCTGACAGCCTCGTCTACCAGGCAGAGAAGGTCCTGAAGGACAATGCGGACAAGATCGACGCGACCCTCCGATCGGAGGTCGAGGGGAAGATCGAACCGGTGAAGCAGGCGA
Source organism: Candidatus Dormiibacterota bacterium (assembly GCA_030946755.1). Taxonomy (GTDB): domain Bacteria; phylum Chloroflexota; class Dormibacteria; order CF-121; family CF-121; genus JALYYC01. The sequence goes on along the minus strand of JALYYC010000198.1, from coordinate 2,050 downwards.
TCAAGGACAACGATGTCGAACGGATGAAGTCCACCAGCGAAGAGTTGACGCAGTCGATGCAGAAGATCGGTGAGCAGGTTTACCGCCAGGCTCAGGGCGCGCAGTCGGCGACCGGTACGGATGGCGCCGGCGCCGGCTCTGGGGCAGGCAAGGCCCCAGAGGGCGACGTCGTCGACGCCGACTTCAAAGAGGTTTAACGGTGTTGTTGGTCGCCGCGCCTGCTGGCGCGGCGACCAGCCGTCAGCCTTGCGCTAGCTCTTCGGCAACCGGATCGAGGATCGGGGTGCCGAGCCGCGAAGCACGAAGTCGTCCTCATGCACGGTCTCGGGCGCCCCGTGATTTTCGATTTCCTCCCGTTCCATCGGCTTCACGCGCCAGCCACGGTGAAAGACAAGATCACCGCCGAGATAAGCGCTGGCGAAGAGCACACCGGTAGACAGGCCGCCCAGCCACAAGCCACGTCGCGAGTCCGGTCGCTTGAGACTTCGTCCGGCGAGCGACGCAATGCCGAGCCCGAGCGCCGCGGCGTTGAGGATGCCGTGCACGAACCCGGTCTTCTGGGCCGGGTCTCGGGCCTCCATCTGCAGGTAGTCCGCCACACCTAGCATGGCGGTCGGGATCGCCAGGGCCACGCCGGCGACCGAATCCAGGTAGCCAGCGGCTGCGAGCTCGCGCCGGCCGGTCAGCTGGCCGAGAAGCGAGAACGTGAAGCCGGCCGGGATCAGCGCGGCCGGCATGTCGGTCATGACCGCATGTAGGGGATGGCCCATGATCACGGGATTGATGGCCGGCAGCTTGCGGCGGACGGCATCCCAGCGGTCGAGCCAGTCTGGTGTCGTCGAGCTCAATGGCATCGTCATTACCTCCGCCACAACTCAACCAGAGTGTGTCATGCTGGCGCAAGTTTAGGCATCATTCTCTGCCGGGTACATCTTGACCATGCCGTTTCGCTCTGACCGACTCACCGAGAAATCCCAGGAGGCAATCCAGCAGGCGCAGGCGCTTGCCCAGGACGCGCAGCAGCAGGAGATCCTCCCCGAGCACCTGCTTCTTGCCTTGCTGCACCAGGAGGAGGGCACAATTGCGCCGCTTGTACAACGGGTGGGCGCCGATCCAGCGGCCCTGACCAGGGAGCTCAAGGAACAGCTCGACCGACTACCCAAGGTTTATGGCGCGGAGACCTATGTGGGGTCGCGCTTCAAACGGCTGCTCGATGCCGCCTGGACCGAGATGGAGCGCCTCAAGGACGAGTACCTCTCGACCGAGCATCTCCTGCTCGCGATCGCGAACGAAGCCACCGGTGAGGCAGGGCGCCTTCTGGCGCGTGTCGGCGCCACCCGGGAAAAGATTCTGCAGGCGCTGGCGCAGGTTCGCGGCGCCAGCCGCGTGACCGATGCGAACCCGGAGTCGAAGTTCCAGGTGATCGAGAAGTACACCCGTGACCTGACCACGCTGGCCCGGCAAGGGAAGTTGGACCCCGTCATCGGTCGCGAGGAAGAGATCCGACGGGTTATCCAGGTCCTCTCGCGCCGGACGAAGAACAACCCTGTGCTGATCGGGGAAGCCGGCGTCGGAAAGACGGCGATCGCGGAGGGCCTCGCCCAGCGCATCGCCCAGGGCGACGTACCGGAATCGCTCAAGGACAAGAAGGTTGTCTCGCTCGACCTCGGGGCCCTAATCGCCGGCACCAAGTACCGCGGGGAGTTCGAAGACCGCCTGAAGGCGTTACTGAAGGAGATCGAATCCGCCTCCGGCCAGATCATCCTGTTCATCGACGAGTTGCACACGCTCGTGGGGGCCGGGGCGGCCGAGGGCGCGATGGATGCCTCCAATCTGCTCAAGCCCGCCCTTGCGCGGGGCGAGTTGCGGGCAGTCGGGGCCACCACCCTGGACGAATACCGCAAGCACATCGAGAAGGATCCGGCCCTTGAACGCCGCTTCGCCCCGATCTTCGTCGGCGAGCCGACGGTCGAGGATACGATCTCGATCCTCCGCGGCCTGAAAGAACGGTACGAGGTTCATCACGGGGTCAAGATCACGGACTCCGCGA
>JALYYC010000194.1 GCA_030946755.1 Candidatus Dormiibacterota bacterium | reverse complement strand
CGAACCATCAAGAGGCGGCCAGACCGATCGCGCACCAATACGCTTACAGACGGGAGCAGGAGAAGATCTGCGCCGATACGATCCCGTATCTTCCGAACATATTCGGACCCGCCCATCGGAGCATGCTACGGCACACCGTTTTGCTCAGGCGGTTGGGGCGACGTCGAGGTCGGGAATCTCGGCGAGCACGTCTTCGCCGGTATAGGCGGAGGCCTGCAGGCGGAAGAGGCGCGCATATCGTCCGCTGAGGCGCATCAGCTCCTCGTGGGTGCCTTCCTCGACGAGCTGGCCATGCTCGAGAAAGAGGATCCGGTCGGCACGGCGCACGGTCGAGAAGCGATGCGAGATGTACACGGCCGTCCGGCCTTCAGTGAGGGACCGTAGCCGCTCGAACAGCTCGTACTCGGCCTGGGCATCCAGGGCCGAGGTCGGCTCGTCGAGCAGAAGGATCCGGGCGTCGCGCATGAAGGCCCGGGCGAGCGCTACTTTCTGCCACTCGCCACCGGAAAGGTTGACGCCAGCGTCGAACCACTTCCCCAGCGCCGTGTCGTACCCCTGTGGCAGGGTGGCAATCAATTCGTCCGAGCCGGCCTGGCGGCTGGCGCGCTCGATCGCCGGGCGATCCCCGATATCCTCGAGGTCGCCGAGCCCAATGTTCTCGGCGGCAGTCGCCTGGTAGGTGACGTAATCCTGGAACATGCCGCCGATCTGCGCGCGTAGCTCGGTTGGGTCGTAGTCGCGGATGTCGACGTCATCGACCAAAATGCGGCCGCCGACCGGGTCGTAGAGCCGGCAGATCAGCTTGAAAAGCGTCGTCTTGCCGGCGCCGTTGCGCCCCACGATCGCCACCGTCTCCCCTGGGGCGACGGTGAAACTGAGGTTGGTCACCGCCGGGCTCGTGGCGCCCGGATAGGCGAAGGTGACGTTCTCGAAGCGGATCTCACCGCGCAGCGGCTTGGGGACGGGCACCGGCTTGTCGGGGACCGGCATTACGCTCTCGATCGCCATCAACTCGAAAAGGTTGTTCAGGTACAGGTTGTGCTCATACATCCCCGAAAAACCGCCGAGGATTCCCTGGATCGAGCTCTGGACCGATTGTGCCGCCGTCGTGTACAGCGTGAGGTCGCCCAGGGTGAGCCGGCCAGCGATCGCCTGCAGGGCGACGTAGAGATAGGTCAACGACGTCGCGATCGTACTCAGGTTGCCCCAGGCAAAGCCGGTCAGATAGCGGCGTACCACCTGGCTTCGCTGGCTGCCGTAGTACGCGTCGGCGATCAGGCGGTAGCGGCGGATGAAGTAGTCGCCGAGGCCGAAGAGTTTGACCTCCTTGGCGAAGCTGTCGGTGGTGACCAGGGTGACGAGGTAGTTCATTCGGCGCATGAGCCGCGACCCCCAGCGGGCGATGTTGTAGCCGCGCCATCCGTAGCGGGTATCGGCGATGAAGGCCGGGATGGGGGAGACGAGCGCGATCAGGGCGAGCAGCGGGCTGACCACGACCAGCAGCGCAATCATCGTGACGAACGTCAGCGCGGTCTGGACCAGTCCGAAGGCGGTTGAGATCATCAGCACCGGGCGGTTGATCGAGTCGGTCTGTGCGCGGCGGAGCAGGTCGTAGGAGGCCGGGTCCTCGTAGAACGACAGGTCGAGGGTCGCCGCCTTTTCCATCACCATCAGCTGGATCCGCTTCGAGACCGAGTTCTGGAGGAGCTGCTGGGTGATGTTGCGTGTCGTGCCGAGGAAGGCGGTCAGTGCGAAGATCAGCAGCTGGAGAACCGCCAGAAAGATGATGCCGTTGATGGTGGTAAACATGGGTGTATGGAGAGGACCGAAATCGAACTGGACCCGGTCCGGCAAATGGAAACGGTGGACGGCGATGCCCTGCACGACGGCATTGATCAGCAGTTTGGCCGTGTAGGCGGAGATCGCGGGAATGACGCCGGCGATCACCGTGGTCGCGAACAGCAGTGCGGTGACCCCTCGGTCTGCGTCCCAGACGATGCCGATCACTCGCGGGAGCGCGGCTGCCGTGCCGCGGACCGACTCGCGGAGGTTGCGCCAGCGGCTCCGTAGATCCTTCGGGCCATCGTCTTCCGGCGGCCCCTCGATCACCGGGTCGCCGGTCAGGCCACTATTGGCCGGCCCAGTATCGGTCCGCCGGGCGCGCGCGCGGGCCCACATGGCGAACATCGAGGGGCCGTGGCCCGGGGGTGTCATGCGGACCGCTTTACCCAGATTGGCCGAAATGCACGCGTTCGAGTTCCCACCAGCGAAGCTTAGCCCCCCTCGCCGCGCGGATCAGCGACCGGCGAGCTGTTCGACGACCGGGGCGAACTCGCGGAACTCGTCACCGATAAAGATGTAGGAAATCCCGAAGCGCTCGCGAATCTCCTTGCACTTCTCGATCAGCCCCTGGATTGAGCCGATGAGGACGTGCGGGGACTCCAGGATCTCATCCTCGGTAAGGCCGGCGCTGTAGCGCTGGTTCAGGCGGTCGGCCACCTGGCGGGCCACCGGCCGGGGGTCGTCGGTGATCGTCACCGGGTGGAACGTCGGGTACGTGTTGAACTCGAGGTTGGCGTAGCGGTCGTGGGCGGCTTCCCTGACCCAGTCGATCTTCTGCCGGGTCCCTTCGGCCATGCAGCTGCGGACGTCGGAAACGCCCGGCCGGACGGCGCGCGGAGCGAGGCCGATGATGTCGGCTTCGCGCGCCGCAAACGTCAAGGTCTTCTGGCCGCCCCCGCCGATCATGATCGGCGGATAAGGGCGCTGGACTGGCCGGGGAAGGTCGGCGAAGCCGTTGATTTTGTAATGGCGGCCCTCGAATTCGGTGGGTCCGGCACCGAAGAGGCGCTTGAGAACCGTCACGGCTTCGCTCATCCGCTCGATGCGGGTTCCCGAGCTGTCGAAGGCAATGCCTCCGCTGTCGTACTCCGGCCGGTTCCATCCGGCGCCGATGCCGATCTCGAGCCGGCCATCGCTCAGCTGGTCGATCGTGGCGAGCTCCTGCGCGAGGACGGCCGGGTGACGCAGGTCGTTGTTCAGCACGAACATCCCGAGGCGAAGCGTGCTGGTCACGCCTGCCGCCATGCCGAGCGCGGAGAATGGCGCGAACTGATCCACAAGGTGGTCCGAGAGCAGCATGGTCGAATACCCGAGTTGTTCGATCTCCCGCACCGAGTCGATGAATGGCTGGCGGGGCATGATCCCGGGCAGCCCCGCACCAAACCGAAATGGCTTTTTCTGGACCTGGCTGGGCACCAGCGCGGCGTCGTTAAACGGCGGGAGGGGTCGGCGCGGCCGGCGGCGTTGGGGTCGGCACCGGTGGGTGCGCGGCATTCGGGTTCGCTGGACGAGCGTACGGCGAGCGGCTCGGGCTTTCTTTGCTGGTCAGCCGGGCGACATCGACCTCGTCGCCGCTGTACTTCGTTACCCGATCGAGGTTTTCGAGCGGGACGAAGACGCGGTCACCGCTGGCATAGTCAAGCTGGAGATACTGGCCGTTCGCGTCTCCCATCGCGCGCATGCCGGAAAACCGTCCCAGCCCATGGGTAGCGTGCACGACGAGATCGCCAGGCTTGAATGGAACCTGGTTCGCTTTGGTCATGGCATCTTTCTCCAGTGTGTTGCTCCTTTGGTGATCGGCCCGCATCACCCAACCTTTACGGTCGGGCGGAGGCCCAGGTGACTCTTCTTCTATAACGTTTGCCGGAGCGAAACAGTTCGCCGGCTGCGCAACGATCTGAGCCGGGCAACGCGTTGCGGTCAACCGGGCCTGCTCATCCTACGCGTTCGATGCATTCGGCCGCCGATTTGATCGGGGCGACATCCGATGGTGGGTTCCGAACGCTTGCCTTTCCATGGACGCTTAACTATAATGTGATAGTCGCGTTAACAATTTAATGGAGGTCTAATATGTCGCTTACGCACCTGTTGGTTCTGCTGATCGTCGGTGCGCTCGCGGGTCTGATCGGGGAGCGTCTGGTTGGTCGCGGGCTTCCCTTCGGCCTGGTTGGGGCCATCGTGGCCGGCCTGGTCGGCGCCTGGTTGATGGTCGACGTGCTGCACGTGGTCATTGCCCCCGAGCTCTCGCTGGCCGGCATTCCGTTGATCTCGGCGATCCTCGGCGCGGCCATCGTCGTCCTGATCGTCAGCGTCGCCATGGGTGGCGCGGGCGGCCGCTTCGGCAACCGGCGCGCTCGCTACTAGCCGGACCCCCTCTTCTGTAGACCCGGTCCCGAGTGGGGCCGGGTTTTTTTGTTGCCGGCTTAGTTGACACCGAATGGTCGATATCGTATAGTCGGCAGCGACCAATGACCGCCCCCACCGAACTGCCGCGTTCCCCGCTGGCCCTCGCCATCATGAACCTCCTGCTCGAACGGGCGATGCACCCCTACGAGATGAAGATGACCATGAAGCAGCGGGGCCACAACGAGGTGATCAAGCTCAAAGGCGGATCGATCTACGACACGGTGGAACGACTCGAACGCGGTGGGTTCGTCCAACCTCAGGAGACCAGTCGCGACGGACGTCGCCCGGAACGGACCGTCTACGCACTCACCGACGCGGGGCGGGACGAACTTCGCGGCTGGATGCGCGAAATCATCTCCGAGCCGGCGAAGGAGTTTCCACAGTTCGCGGCCGGCCTGGCCTTCATTGCCGGTCTGGAGAAGGACGAGGCCGTCGAGATGCTGCACCGGCGACTCCTCCACTTGGAGGCGGAACAGGCGGCCGCGAGAACGAAGCTCACGCTAACGACGGGTTACGGCATCCCACGTCTGTTCACGATTGAGGCGGAGTACCTGATTGCGATGCGCGACGCGGAGATCGATTGGATTCGGAAGCTCCTGGCGGATATCCAGAAGGGGGGAGTATGGCTGACTCAGGAAGAAATGCTCGCGGTCGCGGCAACCGTTCACAACCGACAGGAACATGAGTAGGAGGGAACCGACCACACCATGGTGAAACACGAAGCTGCACCACAAGTCTCCCGTCCGTGGATCGTGCTCGCGGTCCTCGCGCTCGGTTTATTCATGACACTTCTCGACCTGACCATCGTCAACATCGCGATCCCGAGCATTCTGCACGATCTGAACGCCTCACTCGACCAGGTGCTCTGGGTCCTCAACGCCTATAGCCTGCTCTACGCGGTGCTGCTGATAACCTCGGGTCGCCTCGGCGACATCTTCGGGCCGCGCAATCTGTTCGTCGTCGGTGTCGTGCTGTTTACGGTTGCCTCGGCACTGAGCGGGCTGGCGCAAGATCCGACGCAACTGATCCTGGCGCGCGCCGGGCAGGGGTTTGGCGCCGCGCTGCTCGCACCGCAAGGTCTCCCGATCATGACGACGCTCTTCCCGCCGCAACGGCGCGCCGGCGTCTTTGCGATCTATGGGGCGCTGGCCGGCGTGGCGGTGCTGCTTGGGCCGCTGGTCGGCGGCTTCATCGTGTCGAACTTCGGCTGGCGGTGGATCTTTTATGTGAACCTGCCGGTCGGCTTGCTGACGATCGCGCTCGCATTCCTCTTCGTCCCGGATCTTCGGCCGGGCAGGCCACACCGCCTCGACTTCGTTGGCGTCGGACTGGCAACGCTCGGCTTGCTGGGGGTCATCTTCGGGCTGATCGAAGGCCAGCGCTACAACTGGGGAACTGTAGCCGGCTTGATCACGA
>JALYYC010000238.1 GCA_030946755.1 Candidatus Dormiibacterota bacterium | reverse complement strand
TCCGGCAAGCTCTATCACATCGTCCCCTACGGGGTCGATCGGGAAACCGAGCGGATCGATTACGACCTCCTCGAGCGGCAGGCGAAGGAGGTGCGGCCCAAGATGTTGCTGGCCGGCTACAGCGCCTACCCGCGGACGCTCGACTTCGAGCGCATGGCGGCGATCGCGCGTGCTGTTGATGCCATCTTCTTCGTGGACATGGCGCATTTCGCCGGCCTGGTGGCGGGCGGCGCGCATCCGAGCCCGGTGCCATATGCCGACTTCGTCAGCTTCACGACCCACAAGACGATGCGTGGACCCTGGGGAGCGATCATCCTCTGCAAGGCGAAATACGCGGCGGACCTGGACAAGAGCGTCTTTCCCGGTATCCAGGGCGGCCCGCTCAATCATGCCGTCGCGGGCAAGGCCGTCATGCTGGCGCAGTGGAAGACGCCCGAGTTCAAGACCTACGCCCAGTCGGTGGTGGCCAACGCCAAGACGCTGGCCGACGGCCTGACCGGCCACGGCCTGCGACTGGTGAGCGGCGGGACCGATAACCATCTGATGATGGTCGACCTGCGTCCGCTCAACCTGACCGGGAAAAAAGTGCAGGAGACCTTCGACACAGTCGGGATCACGGTGAACAGAAATTCCATCCCCTACGACACGGCCAGTAAGTTCAATCCGAGTGGCATCCGCCTCGGCAGCCCCTCGGTGACGACGCGCGGGATGGGCCAGGCCGAGATGGCGCAGATCGCGGACATGGTGGCCGAGCTGCTGACCCACATCGATGACCGGACGGTTCACGAGCAGGTTCGCGCCCGCAGCCGGGCGCTGTGCGAACGATTTCCACTGCCTTACTGAGCGGCTCGATCTTCAACGACCCGACCCTGTGGACGGCGTTTTCGCCTGCCAGGTTCGGGCCCGCCATACGACCCTTGCTGGTCGCGTTGGTAATCACAGCGGCGGCCATTATCCCGGTTCGCTGGCTGGCATTCCGACTGGGAGCCGTCGCCGAGCCGGGCGGGCGCCGGATTCATCAGCGGGCGACACCGCTGCTAGGCGGGCTGGCGATGTACGTCGGCTTTGGCCTGTCGGCGGCCCTTTTCTCGACGAGCCGGGAAACGGAGGGCCTCCTCCTCTCGGCAGCCGTGATCACGGCCTTGATGGTGCTCGACGACCGGCGCGGGGTCGCAGCCTGGATCAAGCTCGGGTTTCAGGTGCTGGCCTCGCTACTGGCGATCGCGGTCTTTGGGATCGCAATTACATTTATCAGCCTGCCAGGCCCCCACGTCATCAACTTCATCCCGCTCGTCTCGATCCCCCTCACCCTGCTCTGGTTCGTCGCCCTGCAAAACACCATCAACTTGATCGACGGCGTCGATGGCCTGGCAGCCGGCGTCGTCGCCATCGTCGCCGCGGCGATCCTGCTGGCGGCGGTCAGCCTGTCCAAACCGGAGATCGTGATCTTGGCCGGCTGCTTGATCGGCGCCTGCCTCGGCTTTTTGATCTTCAACTGGCATCCGGCGCGGATCTTCATGGGGGATACGGGCAGCAACTTCCTCGGGTTCACGCTCGCGGCCCTCTCGGTCCTCTCCGTGGCAAAGGTCGCGGTTGTGCTCGCCCTGGTGGTTCCGATCCTGGCGTTGACGATCCCAATCCTGGACACGGGGTGGGCGATCTTGCGCCGGCGGGTCCGTGGCCAGTCGATCGCGACACCCGACGCGGAGCACCTGCACCACCGCCTCCTGGACTACGGCTTGAGTCCTCGGGAGACCGCCCTCGTCTTCTACTTTGGGACCGCGATTTTCGCCGCGATCGGCTTGACGATCTTCGGGCACCGGAAGGTGCTGGTCGGGGCGATCGTCATGCTCGTCGTGGGGATCGCGATCGTCATCGGTCGCCGTTCCCGCTGAATCAGCCCAGGTTGAGGTTGCTTACGGCCCTCGCCCGATTGCGGCGTGAATTTAACGCCTGATAAGCTTGAGCCAGTTGAGGCCGAATCTCGGAGACAACCATGGCCCCGACCGATAAGAACCCTCCGAGCCTGTTGGCGATGTTGGGGATGGCATCGGGGATCGGCATCCAGTTTGCCGCCGCTGTGCTGTTATGTCTGGGACTTGGATATCTTGTCGACCGCATCGCGCATACGACCCCGGTGTTCCTGCTTCTTGGGCT
>JALYYC010000186.1 GCA_030946755.1 Candidatus Dormiibacterota bacterium | reverse complement strand
CGTCTCATGGACGACCTGGCGGAGCGGTTCCAGGCTCGCGCCCAGGCTGCCGGCCTGGTGTTGCGGGCCGAGCCGTCTGGTGAGGCGATTGCGGCGCTTGGCGATCGGGCGAAGACAGACCAGGCGCTGCAGAACATCGTTGACAATGCGCTGAAGTTCACGCCGCAGGGCGAGGTGGTTCTCAACGCATCTGCCGGCGAATCCCTGGTCCAGATCGCCATTCGGGACACCGGCGTCGGCATCCCGCCACAGGACTTGCCACGGATCTTCGAGCGTTTCTACAAGGTTGATCGGGCGCGCGGCCGCCAGGTGCCGGGAACCGGGCTGGGACTGGCGATCGCCCGCCACCTGATTGAGTTACAGGGCGGACGGCTTGTCGCCGAGAGTCGTCCTGGCTCTGGAACGACCCTTCGGCTGTTTCTCCCGAGGTCGGCGACCGTCCCTTAACGCGTTGTTAATCTTGGGCGCCCCCGGCGATTACGGGCGCTCCATAGCATGGGACCCGTATGACCGTCGTGTTTGCCCGTCATCCAGGAGGAAAGAACGCCAGCATGAAGCGTGCGCATCTCGTTGCCGCGATTGGCGCCGCCCTGTTGCTAGCCGCATGCGGCACCAGCAGCCCGACGAGTCCCTCCGCCGCGGCCGGGGGAGGGCCGACGCCACCCGCCGCCGCGCTGACGGGTGCGGGCGCCACGTTCCCCGCGCCCTTCTACACCGCGGCCTTCTACGCCTACAACCAGAAGTTCAGCCAGGTCACGGTCAACTACCAGGCGATCGGATCCGGCGCAGGGATCCAGCAGCTCACCAAGAAGACGGTGGACTTCGGCGCCAGCGATGTCCCCTTGAAGACCTCGGAGGCCGATGCCATGGGGGGCAGCGACAAGGTGGTGCAAATCGCCGGAACACTCGGCACCGAGTCGCTCGCCTACAACCTGCAGGGTGTCTCGAGCGGTCAGCTCAAGCTGACGTCCAAAACGATCGCCGGCATCTTCCTCGGCACCATCAAGAAGTGGAACGACCAGGCGCTGGCCGCCGATAACAGCGGCGTCAGCCTGCCGAACCAGGCCATCACGGTCGTCCACCGGTCTGACGGGAGCGGCACCACTTACATCTTCACCGACTATCTCTCGAACGTCAGCTCGGATTGGAAAACGAAGGTCGGCGCGGGCAAGTCGGTCTCCTGGCCGGTCGGGCAGGGAGCCTCCGGCAATGCCGCCGTCGCCACCACGATCAAGCAGACACCCGGCTCGATTGGCTACGTGGAGCTCGCCTATGTGCTGCAGACGAACATGAGCCAGGCCCAGCTCCAGAACCACGATGGCAGCTTCGTCACCCCGAGCGAGGCGGGCGCGACCGCCGCGGCTGCCCAGTTCTTGAACGTGAGTCCGACCGCATCGTTCTCGATCGTCAACGCGCCGGGCAAGCACAGCGCCCCGATCAGTGGCTACAGCTGGCTGATGCTCTACAAGGACCAGTTGGACAAGACGAAGGGCACGGCCATGGTGGACCTCTTCTACTGGCTAATCACAGACGGCCAGCAGTACGCCGCGACTGTCCACTATGCAAAACTTCCAAGCAAGATGGTTCAGGACGACATCAATGCGTTGAAAACGGTGACCTCGGGCGGCAGCCCGTTGCTGACCGGCGTGCCCGCCGCCTCCTGATCGCGACATGAGCCTGGGGACTGCCGAGCAGGTAGCCCCATCGCCGCTGGTGAACGATCGCCAGCGGCGATTCGTTGATGGCGACGCGATCTTCCGCGGCCTGGCCTACGCCTCGGCCGGCGTGATCATGCTGATCGCGGTGGTCTTCCTGGTCACGCTGTTCATCCCGGCGCTGCCCTCGATCCGAGCCTTCGGCCTGGGATTCCTCGCCAGTTCGAAGTGGAACCCGGTCACCGGTCAGTTCGGCGCCCTCCCCTTCATCTTCGGCACGCTGGTGACATCGGCGATCGGGCTTGCCATCGCGTTCCCGGTCGGCATTGGCGCGGCCCTCTTCCTCGCCGAGGAGGCGCGCCTGCGCTTCATCCGCGTCCCGCTGTCGTTTGCCGTCGAGCTGCTGGCCGGCATTCCGAGCGTCGTGATCGGGTTATGGGCCCTCTTCATCCTGACACCGATCATGCGCGACACCGTTGAGCCGTTTCTCAATCATGTCCTTGGATTTCTGCCGATTTTCCAGGGTGGGTACAGCGGCGCAAGCTTCCTCACCGCCGGCGTGGTCCTGGCCATCATGGTGCTCCCGATCCTGATCGCCCTGTCGCGCGACGTCATCCACGAGGTGCCCGGGGCGCTGCGCGAGGCGAGCCTGGCGCTTGGCGCCACCAGGGCCGAGACGATCTGGTCGGTCATCCTGCCGTACGCCCGCGTCGGCATCACCGGCGCCGTGCTCCTGGCGCTCGGCCGTGCCCTCGGAGAGACGATCGCCGTCACCATGGTGATCGGGAACGACGCCCAGATCACGAGCCACCTCTTCGCCCCCGGGTACACGCTGTCCGCGGTGCTCGCCAACGAGTTCACTGAAGCCGTCGGCAACCTCTACCAGGGCGCGCTCTTCGAGCTCGGCCTGGTGCTGGTGCTGATCACGATCGTCGTCAATGTCCTGGCCCGCCTCCTCGTCTGGCGCTTCAAGGGAGCCCGGGAGGCGCGCCTGTGAGCCGCCTCATCGTTCGGGTGCTGGTGGACCGCGTGGTCAGCGCGCTGATCGTGTTGTGCGTGATGGTGGCCGCCGTCCCGATCCTGGTGCTGTTCATCTTCGTCATCGTCAAGGGCTTGCCGGGCATGCTTGAGCCCGGATTTTTTACCGACGTGCCGCATCCGGTTGGATTCCCCGGGGGCGGCGTCTTCAATGCGATCGTCGGCACGCTGATCATCGTCGGCATCGCCTCACTGGCGGCGGTCCCATTCGGCACCCTGGTCGGGATCTTCCTTTCGGAGTTCGGTCGCAATCGGGTCGGTGACACGGTCCGCTTTATCAGCGACGTCTTGACGGGTCTGCCGTCGATCGCCTTCGGCATCTTCGGCTACACCATCTTGGTGCTCACGACCAAGCACTTTTCGGCGATCGCCGCCTCGGCCGCTCTCGGGGTGCTGATGCTCCCGGTCATCATCCGAGCCACTGAAAATGCGCTGATCCTGATCCCGAACGCGCTGCGCGAGGCCGGGCTTGCTCTCGGAGCGCCACGCTGGCGGGTCACGATGGAGATCGTCGTGCCTGCCGCGCTTGCCGGAATCGTCACCGGCGCCCTGCTCGCCATGGCCCGCGCCGCCGGCGAGACCGCGCCCTTACTGTTCACGACGCTGGGCAACGACTTGCTCCAGCTCAACCCCGGGCGCCAGATGGGCGCTCTCGCCCTGACCGTCTATCACAACGCGCTCACCCCCTACGCCAAGCTGCAGGACCAGGCGTGGGCGGCCGCCCTGCTGCTCGTCATCATGGTCTCGGTCACCAGTATCGTGGCCCGCCTCTACGTGCGTCGGATTCAATCCTGATCCCGTGGCGGTGAGTGACACAATGGAAGACGTCCCAATGCAGGCCGAGGTCGCACCCATGCTTAGGCCGGAGGAGATCCTTGACATCAAGCTCGATGCTCGCCACGTCGATTTCTTCTACGGCGATTTCCAGGCGCTCCACGACGTATCCCTCGCTGTCCAGACCTGCAAGATCACGGCCCTGATCGGACCATCGGGTTGCGGTAAGACGACCTTCCTGCGGATCTTCAACCGCATGCACGACCTGGTGCCGAACGCGCGGGCGACCGGCGACGTCCTGCTCGATGGCAAGAACATCCTCGACCCCGGTACCGATGTGATCCAGCTCCGCCGCCAGGTCGGCATGTTGTTTCAGCGGCCGAACCCGTTTCCCAAATCGATCTTCGACAACGTCGCGTACGGTCCCCACATGCTGGGCTGGCCGACGCGGCAGATCGAGGCCGTGGTCGAGGAGTGCCTCAAGGACACCGGGCTCTGGGATGAGGTCAAAGACCGGCTGCGAAAATCGGCGCTCAATCTGTCGGGCGGCCAGCAGCAACGCCTGTGCCTGGCCCGCGCCCTGGCGGTCAAGCCCGACGTCATCCTCATGGACGAGCCGGCGTCGGCGCTCGATCCGATCGCCACCCTGCGCATCGAAGAGCTGATGCAGGATCTCAAGAAGCGGTATACGATCGTGATCGTGACGCACAACATGCAGCAGGCTTCCCGGGTGTCTGACTTCACGGCCTTCATGCTGATGAATCAAAAGCGCGC
>JALYYC010000177.1 GCA_030946755.1 Candidatus Dormiibacterota bacterium | reverse complement strand
GGTCAGCCGCAGTCTTAGGGCCGGCCATCCGGTCACCATGGACCGCATCGATACCGTGGCGGATGGTCTCGCGCCGCCATACACCCGCGCCAGGAACTTGGCCCTGGTTCAGCAATACGTCGATCAGCTGATCACGGTGACCGACGCGGCCATCCTCGATGCCCTGCGCGCGATCGTTGGGAAGGCGAAGCTCGTGGTCGAGCCGGGCGGCGCCGCGGCGATTGCCGCCCTGACTACGATCGCGATTGAGGGGCCGGCGGTGGCGATCCTGACCGGGGGCAACGTCGACAGCGTCAGGCTTGGCCAGTGGCTCGCCATGCAATAATTTCGCTCGACCATGGCAGAAGCCGGGAGCCACGAAACCGACGGCCTGACAATGCTAATTTTCGAGAACGATCCCCGGCAAGCCATCGCGTATCGCGAGCTCTTCGAGGCCGAAGGCAACATCGTCGAAACGCCGGCGCCCACGTCGGATGTACAGGCCCTGTGTGAGCGAACCAAGCCCGCGCTCGTCTTGTTCGACATGAACATCTGGGAGGCCGATACCGCCTACGTATACGGCGTGCTCACAGCCGCCGAGGGGTTCACGCGGCCCGTGATCATTGCGCTCTGCACCCTGCCTCATCAGGTCAGGCGGGCGAAGCGATTCGGTGCGGATGGCATCTGGATCCGCGGCGTGGATGACGCGGCAGAACTCCCACACGTGGCGGCCGACCTGCTCGCTCGTCGCAAGGCGGGCACCCTCAAGCCTCGCGTCCCTGCGACGCCACTCTAGCTCGACACTATTTTTTCCCCAAGTAATCCTCTGCCCCTTTTCAATATGTGGATAAGGGCGATGGAAGCTTGACACGCTTGGACCGGAGAGGATAATCATTAACGCGCCGGGGGAAACGGTTTCGGCAGAGACCGCATCAAGGCAAGGGAGTCAGGGAGGTCGCTCACGGTTTGAAACAAACCACTCCGCTTAAGGTTTGCGCTCGTCAGGGTTGTCAGGCGTTGGTCAAAAAGGTGACAGCAAAATACTGCAGCATCCGCTGCTGTGCCACCGACCCCAATCGCCAAGAACGGCTCAGACGGCAAGCCCGCAGAGCTCCAATCCTCCCCCTGGCGCATCAACTGACCATCATGTTCCAGGTGCATTCGGACATCGAGGGCTCCCTCGATGATCGGGTCGGGAGTCGCGAGGACGTGCCCGCGGGTCTGCAGCGGCTGCGAGCTGTCTAAGCGCCGACCCCGTAGACCTCGCTTCGTATAATCGGCTGACCCAAACGGGAATTCAGTTATGAGCGAGGACCTGGAGACACTCCGCCACTCGACCGCGCACGTGATGGCGGCCGCGGTCCTCGACTTGTTTCCGGGCACGACCATCGGGATCGGCCCCGCCACGGATGAGGGCTTCTATTACGACTTCGGCTTCAAGGAGCCGCTTCCGGCCGATCAACTCCCCAGGATCGAAGCCCGGATGCGCGAGATCGTGAAGGCCGCGCCTCAGTTCGTCAAAGAAGAACTGCCGCGTGATCAGGCGGTCAAGCTCTTCGCTGACTCCTTCCAGCCGCTTAAGCTCGAGGTGATCGCGGACAAGGTGACGGATGGGACGGCACGCGTCTACCGAACCGGCGACTTCGTCGATCTCTGTCTTGGTCCCCATGTTGCTGACGCCGGCAAGCTTGGTGCGTTCAAATTGCTGTCTATCGCCGGCGCGTACTGGAAGGGCAGCGAAAAAAACCAGATGCTTACCAGGATTTACGGGACGGCGTTCCCGACGCAAGCAGAGCTCGAGCATCACCTGCAGGCGCTCGAGGAAGCGGCCAAGCGTGACCATCGCAAGCTCGGCAAAGACCTCGACCTGTTCATGATCGACGAGCTGGTCGGACGTGGTCTGCCCCTGCTGACCCCCAAGGGTGCCGCCATCCGGCGCCAGATGGAGGACTACATCCTCCGGCTCGAGCGGCGGCGCGGTTACGCGCACGTGCACACGCCGGACATCGCCCGGCTCGACCTCTACAAGGTCAGCGGCCACCTCGAGCGCTACCGCGACTCGATGTATGCCCCAGCGGAGGTGGAGGACGAGCAATGGCAGTTGCGGCCGATGAACTGTCCCCACCATATCCGTCTCTTCCAGCGGCAGGCGCACAGCTTCCGCGATCTACCGGTACGGCTGGCGGAACTCGGCACTGTCTATCGCTACGAGAAGTCCGGTGAGGTGTCTGGCCTCATCCGGGTGCGCTCCTTCACCATCAACGACGCCCACATCTTTTGCCGCCCCGATCAGCTGGACGAGGAATTCGAACGGGTGGTCCAGCTCATCCTCGAGGTCTATCGGGCCTTCGGGATCACAGACTTTCACTTCCGGCTTTCGCTGCGCGACGACACCAGCCAGAAGTGGATGGGGGACCCGGCGGTCTGGGAGAAAGCCCAGAGCGCTGCCCGACGTGCCCTGCAGGCCGCCGGCCATCCGTTCACCGAGGCGCCGGGAGAAGCCGCGTTCTACGGTCCCAAGCTCGACGTGCAGATCAAGGATTCGATTGGTCGGGAATTCAGCCTCTCGACCAATCAGATCGATTTTCTGCTGCCGGAGCGGTTCGGCCTCGAATACGTGACGTCCGAGCAAACAATGGAACGGCCCGTCATGCTGCATCGGGCGCCGATCGGGTCGATGGAGCGCTTCATGGCGTATCTCATCGAGCATTACGGGGGGGCTTTCCCGGTGTGGCTCGCCCCCGTCCAGCTCACCTTCATTCCGATTGCCGACCGCCACGTCGACGCCGCCTCGAAGCTGGCCGAGCGGTTTCGGGCACGCGACCTTCGGGTCGAGGTCGACGCGAGGGCGGAGCGGATGCAGGCCAAGATCCGGCATGCTCAACTTCAAAAAGTTCCCTACATGGCCGTCGTCGGTGACAAGGAGTTGGAGGCCGGCACGCTCAACATCCGGAGGCGGGAGGGCGGCGACCAGGTGGCCGTCTCCGTCGACGAATTCCTCAGCCAGTTGGACGAGGAGGCGCGGTTACCCCTGTAGGGCAGGTTTGGGCGGCGACGGGGCGTGCTATACTCCCGCATGCTAAGAGAGGCTGTCCGACTCTCACCTCAAGGTCGGCCCGAAGAGGTTACGGGACAGAAGATAGCCTCGGCTATCTTTTTTTGTTTCAAGGAGGTTTGATCCACGGCATTTAGGGAACTTCGGATCAACGACCAGATTCGGGCGAGCGAAGTACGCGTCATTGACGATCAGAACGAACAGATGGGTGTCATGACCATCGATCGGGCCAAGGCCCTGGCGGTTGAGCGCGAGATGGACCTGGTCGAGGTGGCGCCCCAGGCGCAGCCACCCGTCGCCCGCATCATGGATTACGGCAAATTCAAATTCGAGAGCTTAAAGAAGGACAAGGATGGACGCCGCAAGCACAATGTCATCAAAGTCAAGGAGATGAAGCTCCGGCCGAAGATTGGCGAGCATGACTTCCAGACGAAGTTCCATGCCGTCAAATCGTTCCTCGAAGAGGGCGACAAGGTCAAGCTGACCATCATGTTCCGTGGCCGCGAAATGGTCCACCAGGACATCGGCAAGAAGCTGCTCGATCGGATGGCGCTGGAGCTCAAGAACATCAGCAGCGTGGAGCGGACGCCCCTGCTCGAAGGGAAGAACATGATCATGATCCTGGCGCCGGCCGCCAGCGCGACCGCTCCCGCGCCCACCGCGCCACCCGCAGCCGCACTGGCCCAGCCGCCGCCAGCCCCGGCCAAGGCGCCGGCGCCCAGGACGTAAAGGAGTCACCGTGCCAAAGATCCGAACTCACCGCGCGTCGGCCAAACGCTTCCGCCTGACCGCCACCGGAAAGATTGTGCGCCAGCACGCCCAGAAGAGCCACCTCCTCGGCCACAAGAGCGCCCGCCGCAAGCGGCAGTACAGCAAGCTGCTGCTGTTGACCGGGAAGGACGCGCGCCGGCTGCGCCGCGTCGCCCCATACCTGGAGGGGAAGTGAGATGCCGCGCGTAAAGCGGGGCGTGGCGGCCCACAAGCGCCACAAACGGCTTCTCGCCCTCGCCAAGGGCTTCCGCATGACGCACCGCACGCTCTTTCGGCCGGCCAACGAGGCCGTACTCCATGCCCTGGAGTACGCGTATCGCGACCGCCGTGTCCGCAAACGCGACATGCGCAAGCTTTGGATCGCGAGGATCAACGCCGCGACGAGAAGCCAGGGCGTGCCGTACAACCAGTTCATGCATGGGCTCAAGTCCGCGGGGGTGAATATCAATCGCAAGATGCTGGCCGAGCTGGCCGTCCGCGACCCGGAGTCGTTCAGCGAGCTGATCACGATCGCGAAGCCGCCGGCCAAAGGGTAATCAGCCAAATCCGCTCGTCCGCCGGCTTGCCCCCACGATGGGAATTCGGCGTGCCTTGGAGGATTGGGGAACGTGCAGCAGGCTGACGGCAAGAGCCTCGACGAGCTTCTGACCGGGGCCCGCGCCCGGATTGCGGACGCCGCCGACGAGCCGGCGCTGGAACACCTTCGCATCGAACTCCTGGGGAAGAAGGGGGCGATCACGGCCTCGCTCCGGGGCGTTGGCACGCTTCCCACCGACCAGCGCGCAGCAATGGGTGCGCGAGCCAACGCCATCAAGGGGGAGATCGAGACCCTGCTGGCCGAGCGTGGCCGGCAACTCCAGGCGACGCGCCTCGAGGCGCTGGCTGAAGCGGAATGGGCGGACCTGACGTTCGTGCCTGGTCCATTGCGTCGTGGGCATCTCCATCCCCTGACGATCATCCTGCGCGAGGTCAAGGCAATCTTTTCTCGCCTCGGTTACGAGGTCGCGGTCGGCCCCGAAGTCGAAGACGAATTCCATAACTTCGAGGCCCTCAACATCCCCGCCGAGCATCCAGCCCGTGAGACGATGGATTCGTTCTACCTCGACGACCATGAGCTTCTGCTGCGGACGCATACCTCGCCGGTCCAGATCCGCTTCATGGAGCAGCACCGGCCGCCAATCAGGATCATCGCCCCCGGAACCGTGTACCGGCGCGACGCGACGGATCCGGCGCACGGCTCGCAGTTCAACCAGATCGAGGCCCTGTGCGTCGATCGCGACATTCGCCTGTCCGATTTGAAGGGGACGATCGAATACTTCGCCCGCTCGCTCTTCGGCCCCGATCGCCGGATCCGGATCAGTGGCGACCATTTTCCGTTCACCGAGCCGAGCATCGGCGCGGCCGTGTCCTGTGGGATCTGCGGTGGGACGGGATGCCGCAGCTGCAAAGAAGGCTGGCTGGAAATCATGGGCGCGGGCATGGTGCATCCCCAGGTCCTGCGCAACGGGGGAATCGACCCCGACCTGTATTCCGGCTTCGCGTTCGGAGCCGGCCTCGAGCGGCTGGCGATGTTGAGGTACAACGTCGCCGATCTGCGGCTGTTCCTCGAGGACGACGTCCGCTTCTTGAGGCAGTTCTAGGTGCGGTACTCGCTGGCCTGGCTAAGGGACTACGTCGATATCCCCGATCGGCAGATGCTGATCGACCGGCTTACCCGCGCCGGGAGCGAGGTCGAGCGCGTGATTGACCAGGGAGTCGACTTCGAGGGCGTCATCGTCGCCCTGGTCGACGCCCTTCGACCGCATCCCAACGCCGACAAGCTCCAGCTGGCCCTGCTCTCCACTGGCGGGACTGCCGTTGAGGTGGTGACGGGCGCCACCAACCTCGCGGTCGGCGATCGGGTGCCGCTCGCGGTCACGGGAGCCCGTCTCAAAGATCGACGGATCGAGCGCCAGGTCTTTCGCGGGATCCCATCGGAGGGCATGCTCTGTTCGGCAATCGAGCTCGGGGTGGGCGAGGATGCCGCGGGGATCCTCATCCTGGATCCGAGCGCCGTGCCTGGCGAGGACGTTCGGCAGCTCTTCCCCGCGGACACGATTCTGGAGGTGGAGATCAAATCGAACCGGCCGGATCTGCTGTGTCACGTGGGCATCGCCCGCGAGATCAGCGCCCTCGTCCGTGTCCCATTGCGGCCTCCGAGTGCGAGCGCGACGACGGCCCTGCCAGCGGAGCCGCTGGTCCGGCTGGAGTACGCGCGCGCCTGTCGCCGTTTCGTGGCTAGACGGTTCACCGGCATCAAGGTGGCCCCGTCGCCGGTCTGGCTGCAGGCGCGTCTGCGAGCGGCCGGCGTGCGCCCGATCAGTAACGTCGTCGACATCACGAATTACGTAATGCTCGAGCTGGGCCAGCCGATGCATGCCTTCGACCAACGCCGCCTCGACGGCGCCCTCGTTGTCCGCCAGGCTCGCGCCGGGGAAACGCTTTCCTGCCTCGACGGCAAAACGCGGGAGCTGCGCCCGGAAGACATCGTCGTCGCGGACGGGTCGCGGGCCCGCGCGCTGGCCGGCATCATCGGGGGAACCGACACGGCCGTCGACGCGACGACCACGGAGATCGTCCTCGAGGCGGCGACGTGGGAGCCCCGCCAGATTCGTGCCTCATCGCGCGCCCACGGGGTTCGCAGCGAAGCCTCGTCCCGCTTCGAAAAGGGACTGAGCCCAGCCATTAGCGCAGCGGCGATCGAGCGCGCGACCGCCTTGATCGCGGAGCTTGCCGGCGGGAAGGCGGTCGGGCACAACGACGTCTATCCCGATCCGCTGGTGCCGGTGTCAATCGAGCTGAGCGCGGCGCGTATCGACCGCGTCCTGGGGATCGCCATCCCGCTCGAGGAAGCTGCCGCCATCCTCGAGCGGCTTGCATTCGCGGTCCGCCTGACGGGCGACCAGTTGACCGCGACCCCCCCGGATTTCCGACTCGATTGCACGATCCCGGAAGACCTGGTGGAGGAGGTCGGTCGAATCTATGGTTACGACCGCGTGCCGAGCACGCTGCCCGGCCAGCGCATGCCGGTGCGGGATCTCTACCAACGGCAGGATGTCGACGAGATTGCGCGAGATCTGCTGGTCGGGCTCGCCTTCGATGAGGCGCTCACGAACAGCCTGGTGAGTGAAAAGACCACGGCGGACATCCGGCTACCGGCTGCCCCGGCCGCCCGTGCGCGTCTGCGAAACCCGATGGTCGAAAACCGAGATGCGCTGCGAGCCAGCCTGTTGCCCGGACTGTTGGAAGCGCTGGCCCTCAATGCCCGCCAGGATCAACCGGGGGCCCGGCTCATCGAACTGGGCACCGTGTTCTGGAAAGGGGAGGAGGGGGTCGACGAGCCACGGGTGCTGGGACTCGGCGTGCATGTCACCGGCGGAGTCGAGCCGGCACTGGCCGGCCTTCGTGAGGTGCAACAGGCCCTCGCCGTTCTCCGGGATCGTGTCAGCATGCCGCCGGTCACGTTCCGACCGGCAAAAGGACCTGGCTGGCATCCGGGTCGCACCGCCGAGATCCATGACGAGAATGGGCTCGTCGGCATGGTCGGCGAGGTGCATCCGAGCGTGCTGGTGGCCCTCGGACTACCTGGCCGCGCGGTCGCGGCCGAGGTGCTATTCGATCGCTTCGTTGACCTCGGGGGACGGACGCCGACGGCGCGCCCGCTGCCGCGGTTTCCCGGCATCCGCCGGGACATTACGGTGGTGATTCGGGGCCAGGTCGCCGCCGGCGAGCTCGCGCAAGTTATGCAGCGGGTCGGTGGTTACACGTTGCGGGAGATTTCTATGCTTAGTGAATACCAGGGATTGCAAGTGGGGGCCGGTGCCCGGAGCCTCTCGTTCCGGCTGCAGTTCCAGGCGGACGATCGAACCCTGACGAGTGAGGAAGTCTCCGCGACCTACCAGCGCATCGTCGACGGACTCAAGCAAGAGTTCGACGCGGAGGTGCGCGCCTGATGAACACCCTTGATCTGATCATCATCGTTCTGTTACTCGGCAACATGGCGCTTGGCTGGATCTTCGGCTTGATCCGGCGCGCGGTGGCCTTCGCCGGCCTGTTCGCGGGCCTGGGCGCCGCCACCCTGACCAGCGCCAATACCTCCGGCTACATCGCCAATTCCTTCGGCATCACGTCGGCCATCTGGGCCCACGTCATCACCTACGTCCTGGTGGTCACGTTCGCCGTGATCCTGTTCGAAGTCCTCGGCGCGGTCTACCAGCGCCATCTGGACGCCCTGATCGCTCCGGCCTTCGACCGCCTGTCGGGAGTGCTTGTCGGCGGCGTCCTGGGCGCCTTCGAAGTGACTGTCATCCTGATCGTGGGCGTCGGCCTGGTCACGACCTCACTGCCCGCCGGCTACGGCGCGCCGCCCGCCTTTCTCACCTGGCGCGAGTGGTTCACGACCTCGGCATTGGCCCCGCACTTCTACAGCCTGGAGCCG
The DNA here is from genome assembly GCA_030946755.1 of Candidatus Dormiibacterota bacterium. Classification (GTDB taxonomy): domain Bacteria; phylum Chloroflexota; class Dormibacteria; order CF-121; family CF-121; genus JALYYC01. The sequence goes on along the minus strand of JALYYC010000177.1, from coordinate 30,041 downwards.
ATCACGAGCGCGATCTTCTCCATGGTGCTGCCAACGAGCATCAGCTCGTACTTCACCCAACTGATTTCCCGCTAAGCCGAGCGCGGCTAGTCTTTGCGCCGCCGAGCGCGGCTAAGCCGATCGTGAGCTCGCCCGGACCTGGCTTCCTGGCGGCGAGGTTATCCAACGGCCTTCCTTGCTGCGGTGCAACATCCAGGCGCCTTCATGGAGCATCCGGTGGTGGGGGCCGCAGACCTTGTCGTAACTCAAGTGTCCTCGGAAAAATTCAGACTGGTCGTCGGGCCGGTAGATTGTTCGGCGACGTGATCCAGCTAGCGCCCCGGCTTCCGCGTCGCTTCTATGCCCGTGATCCAACCGTGGTGGCCCGCGATCTCCTGGGACGGACTCTGTTCTCCCGGACGCCGGAGGGCCTACTGGCGGGCCGCATCGTCGAGACGGAGGCGTACACCGGGGCGGCCGACGCCGCGTCGCACGCCTACCGCGGCCGGACGGCCCGCAATGGGGTCATGTTCGGTCCGGCGGGGTTCACCTACGTCTACTTCAGCTACGGCATGCATCACTGTCTCAATGTCACCGCGGACGTACCTGGGACCGCGGGAGCGGTCCTTCTGCGCGCCCTGGAGCCCCTTGCCGGGCAGCCGATCATGCGGTCGCGTGGTGACACCGGACCCGACGCTCGCCTGTTAAGTGGCCCGGGCAAGATCGGGCGGGCCTTCGGCCTGACCCTCGCCGACAACGGGCGCGACCTGACCCGCGGGCCGTTCGGCATCGCCGCGGGTAACCCCGTCAAAGACCGGGATGTGGCCATCACGCCCCGCATCGGCATCAGCCGAGCCGTCGAGCTTCCTTACCGATTTAGCGTGCGCGCGAGCAGGGCCCTATCTGGCCGGCGGTCAGCGTCATGAGTCCGGCTTGCCAGGCAGAGCGAAGTAAGCACAACTACGGGAGAACGATGGTCAGGGTCTGCGCCGCCGGGGCGTTTGCCGGGTTGTAGTCGTAGGCCTGCACGGTCAGCGTATGACTGCTGCCCGAGCTGCCGGTGACCACGAAGGTGTACGGCGCGGCCGAGACCCGCACGGCGGTCTTGCTCCCGTCGAGGAAGAAGTCCACTTCTTTGACCGCCTCGTCGTCCGCCGCCTGTGCCGTCACCAGGACGGTGCCGTCGAGTTGCGCTGCCTGGGTGACCGAGAGCGTCGGCAGCGTCGTTTCCGTCAGCAACTGGCAGGCCTGGGCCGGTGGCTGGGGGTTGTTCTTATCTTTCATGTCGTCCGGGTACCCGGCCGGATAGATGAGGAAGCTCTTGAGCGCGGTGAGGTTCAGCGGGATATCCGGTGTGGCGAGCAATCCGTCGGTGGTGCAGACCCTGACCTGGCGATACCAGTCGTCATCACGCGTCGGAGAATTCCCGGCGATGAACCAGTCGGTCACCGTCTGCCCCGCGCAGTTGGCGGTCGCCTTCAGGCCGCTCGCCTTGCAGACCGTGATCTTCTTCAGGCCATCAGGCACCGCGAAATCATGGACCGGCAAGGGTGCCACATAACTGTTGAAGATATCGCGGAAGATCAGGCCGGCACCCTGCACACCCCACACGACGTTCAGGTTGGAGTTCATGTTGGCCGCACAGCCCCCGGCGCACGTGTGACCCATCCAGGTGCCGATCACGACATCGGGGTTGTAGCCGACCAGCCACGAATCATGCCAGTTCTCGGTCGTCCCGGTCTTGGCGGCAAAGGGCCGCTTGATGTTCAACGCCGCACCGACCGGCTTGAGGATGTCGCTCATCATGAAGGCGACCTGCGGGGAGAGCACGCGCACTCCCGGGTTCGGCTTCCACTCCTGGAGGATCTTGCCGCTGCTGTCCTGGACCTTGAGGATGACGGTTGGATCGTGGTAGATCCCGCCAGAGGCGAAGACGCCGTAGGCGTTGAAGTGCTGCAGAGGCAGGACCTCGGTGGAGCCGATCGCCTGGGCCAGCCCACGCACCGGGGTCAAGTTGGCGCCGGTCACGCCCATCATTCGGGCGGTCTGGAAGACGCGGTCGTAGCCCATCTGCTTCATCAGCAGCAGGGCCGGAATGTTGCGTGACTCCTCGAGGGCGCGCCGGACGGTGATCACGCCCTCGCTGCGATGGTCCCAGTCGACGAAGGCATGGCCGTCGATCTTCCCCTGGGTGTCGTTGATCAGGGTTGAGGGGGCGATACCGTTGGAGAGGGCGGTGGCGTAGACATAGACCTTGAACGATGAGCCGGGCTGGCGGCCCTGGCCATCGGTGATGACGTTGTACTGGCCGCCGATCCCCTGGTCGTAGTAGTTCGCGCTACCGACCATCGCCAGCACCTGGCCGGTATTGGGGTCGATCACCTCCGCGGCGCCATTGTTCACGTTCCGCGCCTTCAGGTCGGGGCGGGTCACCTCCGTGGTGACCGCCTTTTCCGCCATCTGCTGGAGGGGCAGATCGAGCGTGGTCCAGACTGACAGGCCGCCGGACTGGACGACGGCATCGCCGTACTGCTTCCCCAGCTGAGTCAGGACGTAGTCGACGAACCAGGGGGCCTTAACGTCCCGCTGGATGCTCCCGTTCTTGTAGACGAGCGCCTCCTTGAGCGCGGTGGCATACTCCTTGTCCGTGATGTAGTGGTCGCGAAGGAGGGCTTTGAGCACGATGCCCTGCCGGCCTCTGGCACTGGCGCTGGTCTGCGGGTTCAGGGGATCGTACTGGCTGGGCGAATTCGGGATCGCGGCCAGCATCGCCGCCTCGGCGATGTCGAGGTTCTTCGCGGACTTCGCGAAGTAGGTCTGCGCGGCGGCCTCGATGCCGTACGCTTCGTGGCCGTAGAAGATCTGATTGAGATACAGCGTGAGGATGTCGTTCTTCGAATACCGACGCTCGATCTCCAGCGCCAATGCCGCTTCTCGGATCTTGCGTTCGAGCGAGACATCGCTTCCCACGAACATCCGCTTGACCAGTTGCTGCGTGATCGTGCTGGCGCCCTGGACCACATGTTGGCGGGTCAGGTCGGCGAGAGCCGCGCCCACGGTCCGCTGGAAGTCGATGCCGTGATGGGTGTAGAACTGGCGGTCTTCGAGTGCGATGGTGGCCTGGACCAGGTGCGGCGAGATCGCGGCCAGCGGCACGACGGTCCGGACCACGCCCTCGGTGTGTTTGACGTAGAGGAGCGTGCCGTGCCGGTCGTAGATTCTGGTCGCCTGCGCAAGCTCCTTGGGGTTGAGCGAGCTTGGGTCGGGGAGGTCACGGGTGTAGGTCTGGTATTTGTCGTAGGCTTCGGCGCCGCCGCTGAGGCCGAGCGTCGCAAAAATAGTGAGCCCGATCACGAGCAGTTTGGGACCATGGCCGCGACGGCGCCGAGCTCGCCGGACGATCCCGAGCACGCGGATCGCGGCGCGCCGTGCAAGGCGTTCCCTCTCTGTCAGCACCGCGGTTATAACGGCGGCGCTCGTAAAACAGCACAGTCCTCGAATACAGCCGCGTATATACTCGGCATCTGGAACGCGTGACGAAACAGTGAAGGAACAACAAACCCAAATGATGGGCGCATGGGAAACGCTGACCAGCGGTGCCGTCGAGATCGTCGACCGTAGTCACTTGAAGGCTCGCATCGACCGTGGCGATCACCTGCGCGTCAAGCTCGGGCTCGATCCGACGAGGCCGGACATCCATCTGGGGCACACGGTGCCGCTGCGGGAACTGAGGCGCTTCCAGGACTATGGACACACCGCCGTTCTCATCATTGGCGATACCACCGCCCGTATCGGCGATCCCTCGGGACAGAGCGTCACCAGGCCGCAGTTGACCCGCGCGGAGGTGGACGAAGCGGCGAAGACCTACCTGAAGCAGGCGTGGAAAATCCTCGACGAAGGCCATACCGAGGTTCGCCACCAGACCGAGTGGTTCGACAAGATGACGTTGGACGACATCGTCGGCTTGATGAGCAAGTACACGGTGGCGCGGATGCTGGCGCGTGACGACTTCGCCAAGCGCACCAGGGAGGGAAGGCCGGTAAGCCTCCATGAGTTGCTCTACCCGCTCCTCCAGGGCTATGACTCCGTGGCCGTCCACTCCGACGTCGAGCTCGGCGGGACCGACCAAACATTCAACCTGCTGGTAGGCCGCGATTTGCAGGAGGCCTTCGGGCAGCCGCCACAGGACATCCTGACGATGCCCTTGCTCGAAGGGACGGATGGGGTCCAGAAGATGAGTAAGAGCCTCGACAACTACATCGGGATCGACGAGCCGCCCGATGTGATCTACCGAAAAGCCCTCGCCGTGCCGGACCAGCTGATCGTGCGCTACTTCACGCTGGTCACGGACGCATCTGCCGAGGAGGTGGCCGCTGAGGCGTCCGCGCTACGGACGGGGGAGAATCCCCGCGACGTGAAGCGCCGCCTGGCCGAGCGACTGGTGCGGCAATTTCACCCCGACGCCGGACCGGATGCGTACCGCGGCGCCGATGGGGCGTTCAAGGCGGCAGGACCGGCAGAGGTCTTAGTCGATGCCGAGGAGCGGCCCGTGGGTCAGCTCTTTCTCGATGCCGGCCTGGTGGCCAGCAAAAGCGAAGCGCGCCGGCTCGCTGCCCAGCGTGGACTCACGATCAACGACCAGCCCATAGGGTCGGCGGACGATCGGGTCGTGCCGGCCGATGGGTGGGTGTTGCGCCGCGGCGCGCATCGGATGGTGCGCCTGAGGGTGCGCTAAACTTCGTCCACAAACTGATGTCTGGACATTCAAAGTGGTCGTCGATCAAGCACAAGAAGGGCCTGACGGACGCGCGTAAGGGTCAGCAGTTCACCAAGATGGCCCGAGAGATCTCGATCGCGGCGCGGGAAGGCGGGGGGAACCCGGACGGGAATTACCGGCTGCGGCTCGCGATCGAAAAGGCGCGCGATGTCAACATGCCTCAAGAAAACGTGCAGCGCGCCATCAAGCGCGGCACCGGCGAGCTTGGCGGCGGCCAGATGGAGGAGCTCCGCTTCGAGGGATACGGTCCGCACGGCGTTGCCATCATGGTCGACACCGTGACCGACAACCGCAACCGTACTAGCGGTGAGGTCCGCAACCTGTTCAGCCGGGCGGGCGGTAACCTGGGCGCGACCGGCAGCGTCAGCTGGATGTTCACGCGGCAGGGCCAGATCGTCGTCGATGCGGACGGTCACGACCCAGACGAGGTCGGCCTCGAGGCCATCGACCTGGGGGCGACCGACGCCCGCATCGATGCCAGGACTGTCGAGGTGATCACTGAGCCAGCCCGGTTGCAGCCGGTCCAGGAGGGCCTGAAGAAAAAGGGATTCAAGATCGAATCCGCCGAGATTTCGATGAATGCGTCGCAGGTCGTCACCGTCGATGAGAACAAGGCGCCGAGCGTCCTGAAGCTGATCGACCAGCTCGAGGAACATGATGATGTGCAGTCGGTCTACTCGAACATCGAGATCCCGGCCGCCGTCATGGAACGCATCAGCGAACGCGTCTGACCGTGGAGAAATCCACCGAAGGCTTTCTCGTGCTTGGCATCGATCCTGGACTCGCCGACACCGGCTATGGCGCGGTCCGGCGCCACAACGGCCGGTTGACCCTCGTCTCCTGCGGCACGCTGAAGACGCCCGCCAACCTGGCGGAGCCGCAACGCCTGCGCCTGCTTGCGGAGCAAATGCGGAGTCTGCTGGCCGACCTGCATCCGGAGGCGGCGGCCTTCGAAGAGCTCTTCTTTAGCAAGAATGTGCGCACCGCCATGGCGGTCGGGCAGGCCCGCGGCGTCGCCCTGCTCTCGGCCGTCGAGGCCGGGGCGCTCGTGCACGAGTACACGCCGAATCAGGTGAAGCTGTCGGTTACCGGCTATGGCGCGGCCACCAAGGGTCAGATGCTCAAGATGGTCCAATCGCTGCTCGGCACCAGGCAACTGCCCCGCTCCGACGACGCCATCGACGCGCTGGCGATCGCCATCTGCCACCATCACAGCGGCCGGCTACGGACGATCCTGAGTCGCGCCCCGGCGGGAGTCTCCCGATGATCGCCAGCCTGGAAGGGACGATCGTTCATCGCGCCGAGGACTCGATCATTCTGGACGTGCACGGGGTTGGCTATCTGGTCACCGTGGGAAACCGAACGCTCAGTGAGTTGCCGAGGGTGGGGGAGCAGCTCCGCCTCTATACGTACACCTATGTGCGGGAGGATGCGCTTGGACTCTTCGGCTTCATTCGCCAGGAGGAGCTCACCTTCTTCAAGCTGCTCCTCTCGGTGAAGGGCATTGGACCAAAGGCAGCGCTGGCAATCCTCAGTCGGGCGGAACTCCGTGTGCTCAAGCGGGCGGTCCTCCAGGAGGATGCCGCCATGCTCGCCACCGTTCCGGGGATCGGTCCCAAGACGGCGGCCCGCGTGGTGCTCGAGCTGAAGGGCAAACTTCGTGAGGAGATGTTCCCCGACGAGACCCGCGCCGCCACCCCCGGCATCTCGGAGGCGGTGGCCGAGGCGGTCCAGATCCTGACCGGACTCGGCTACACGCCGATCGAGGCCAAGGAGGCCGTCCGCAAGGTCGAAAGTGGCAACGGAGGCGGCCACTCGGTCGAGCAGCTGGTGACGGTGGCCCTCAAGGGCCTGGATCGCGGATGACTGAACGGGTGCTCACCGGCGAGGAGAAAACCGAGGACAAGGAATTCGAATGGAGCCTTCGCCCGCGCCGGCTGACGGAGTTCATCGGCCAGGAAGGCGTGAAGGCGAACCTGGAAATCCTGATCAGCGCCGCCCGCGGCCGCGAGGAACCGATCGAGCACATCCTTATCGCCGGTCCGCCAGGCCTTGGCAAGACCACGCTGGCCAACATCATGGCCAACGAGATGGGCGTCAACATCCGGACGACCTCCGGCCCGGCGATCGAGCACCAGGGAGCGCTTGCCTCGATCCTGACCAACCTGGAGGATCGCGACATCTTCTTTATCGACGAGATCCACCGGCTGGCCCGCCCAGTCGAGGAGTCGCTGTACCCGGCCATGGAAGATTTCAAGTTCGACTTCGTGAGCGGAAAGGGCGCCGGCGCGCAGACCTTCCGGCTTCAATTGCCCCGCTTCACGGTTATCGGGGCGACCACCCGGCAGGGCATGCTCTCCGCCCCGCTTCGTGACCGGTTCGGCGCGGTGTATCCCCTCTATTTCTATGACGTCGACGACCTGTTCGAGATCGTCGTGCGGTCCGCCAAGCTGCTCAAGGTCTCGGCGGACGATGCCGGGGCCAGGGTGATCGCCACCCGGGCGCGTGGCACCCCGCGGGTGGCGAACCGGTTGCTCCGCCGCGTCCGTGACTTCGCCCAGGTCCGCGCCCAGGGCCGGATCGACGCGCCGATCGCGCTCGAGGCGCTCGCCATGCTCGAGGTCGACGACCTGGGGTTGGATATCGTCGATCGCCGGATCCTGCGCACCATCGTGGAGAAATACGACGGCGGTCCGGTCGGCCTGGACACGGTCGCCGTCTCGGTCTCGGAGGACCCCGAGACCGTCGAGGACGTCTACGAGCCGTTTCTCATGCAGCTCGGTTTTCTCGCACGGACCCCGCGTGGGCGCGTCGCGACCAAGCTCGCCTACGAGCATCTCGGCCTCGTCAAGGCTGCAGGCCCCGCCGGCTCTGCAGGCGACCAGCCTCGACTGTTTTGACCGCGGCGCGGCCTCAGGCTGCGCAGATCGCGGGGCTGGTGGTCACCATGTTCTGCGCGTCCTTCTCCCTGTTTCTCCTCAGCGCGACCCTGCCCATCTACCTCTACCGCGACCGCGGGTTTTCGCTCGAAGCCGTCGGGGAGCTGGTCGGGTTTGCCTTCGTCGTCCAGGTGGTCATCACGCTTTTCGCCGGTCCGTTGATCGATCGGCGCGGCGCCCGGCTGGCGATCCGTCTCGGACCGGCCTTCTACGCTGTCGCTGCCGGCATCTTTATCGCCACAGCCGCCGCGCCGGCTATTGCGCTCGCCCGGGCCCTGCAGGGGATCGGCGCGGCCATGATCATTCCGGCGGCGTTTGCCTTGTTGCCAACGCTGGTGTCCGAACGCCGCCGCGGCACCGCGCTGGGGGCATTCGGCGCCACCAACACGATCGCCCTCGCCATCGGTCCACCCGTGGGCCTGCTCCTCCTCCGGCGCGGGTCCCTGGTGCTGTTTGGGACCGCGCTGGCCATCGCCGCACTCGGCTTTGCCTGCAGCTGGGTCCTCGGGTCCAGTGCCCCGGCCTCGCGGCGTGGCCAGCTGTTTACGTATCGTGCGAGCTGGACCCCGCTCCTGCTCGTCACCTTCCTGACCGTCGTCTACTGGGGCGTCGTGACCGCATTCCTCCCGATCCATGTGCCACGTGTCCAGCTCACCAACGTTGGCTGGTTCTTTACGGCGGACGCGCTCGCCGTTCTCGCGTTTCGGATCCCGACGGGATTCCTGGCCGACCGCTTCGGCCCGCGGTGGCTGCTTGCCGCCGGGATCGTCGTCACGAGTGCCGGCATCCTGCTCTTGCTCGCCCCCGCGTCGCTGCTCACACTCGTGCTCGCCGGTCTCGGGACTGGAGTCGGGGCGGCGCTCCTGCTGCCGCCCATCCTGCTCGAGTTGACGAAACGAAGCGACGACGGAGATCGGGGCACCGCCATGGCCCTCTATTCGCTGAGCTTCTCCGCTGCGGTCGGCGTTGGCAGCCTGGCGGCCGCGCCGCTGGTGGCCGAGGCCGGGTTTGGGACCGCCCTGATCCTGAGCACCATCGCCTGCCTGGTCGCGGCCCCGATCGTCATGATGAGCGTCGGCACCCGTGCAGACCACTGAGTTCGACTACGACCTGCCCGTCGAGCTGATCGCGCAGCATCCCCCGGCGGAACGGGATGGGGCTCGCATGCTCGTGCTCGATCCCAGGCAGGACCGGACAACTCACGCCATGGTGCGCGACCTGCCCGACCTGTTGGCGTCGGGCGATCTCCTGGTGCTGAACGACACACGGGTGCTTCCCGCCCGCCTCCGCGGCATGCGTGAGGGCGGGGGAGAGGCCGAGGTCCTGCTGCTCCGTCCGTCCGGGAGCGACGGCCTCTGGGAGGCGCTGGTCCGGCCCGGCCGCCGGCTTGGCGAGGGCGCCGAGATCAGTTTCGTCGGATCTCGGCTTATGGCCACGATCGAATCGAAGGCCGGGGAGACGGCGATCGTGCGCTTCGGCGGGACTGATGATCCGATTGCGGAGGTCCGGCGAATCGGCGAGATGCCAACCCCTCCGTACATCAAGGAGCGACTCGAAGCGACCGAGCGATACCAGACCGTCTTCAGCAAGGTCGAGGGATCGGCGGCGGCGCCCACCGCCGGCCTGCATTTCACCGAGGACCTGCTGGCGCGAATCGCCGCTCGCGGCGTCGAGGTCGCGACCGTGACGCTCCACGTTGGACTCGACACGTTTCGGCCGGTCCGGGTCGAGGACCCGACGCAACACCGCATCCATCGTGAGTGGTACCAACTGGGGGAGGAAACCGCCGAGGCGATCAGGCGAACCCGCCGGCGTGGCGGCCGGGTGGTCGCGGTCGGGACCACCTGCGTCCGGGTGCTGGAAACGACCGCCGACGATACCGGGGTGAGCCCGGGTGAGGGCTGGACTGAACTCTTGATCCTCCCAGGGCATCGATTTCGCACCGTGGACGCCCTCTTGACGAACTTCCACCTGCCAAAGAGCACGCTGCTGATGCTCGTGAGCGCCTTTGCCGGGCGTGACCGGATCCTCGCCGCTTATGCGGAAGCCGTTCGCCAGGGCTACCGGTTCTACAGTTTTGGCGACTGCATGTTCATCACGGCGTCGGCCCCCGCGTGAGCTTCCGCTTGCTGGCGACCGAGGGCGGGTCACGCCGCGGCGTCCTGGAAACGGCGCACGGTCCGATCGAGACGCCGGCCTTCATGCCGGTCGGGACCAACGGCACCGTCAAGGCATTGACGCCCGACGAGGTGCGTGACCTCGGCGCCCAGGTGCTGCTCGGGAATACCTATCACCTCGCGCTCCGGCCTGGCAGCGATCGGATTGCGAAACTCGGCGGCATGCATCGCTTCATGGGCTGGGATGGCGCCATCCTCACCGACAGCGGGGGCTTCCAGGTGTTCAGCCTCGATCACCTGGTGCGGGTCAGCGACGAGGGCGCCGTGTTCCGGTCGCATCTTGATGGGAGCGAGCAGCGCTTCACGCCTGAATCGGTCATGGCGATCCAGCGCGACCTCGGCTCCGATATCGCGATGGCCTTCGACGAGCCTGCGCCCTGGCCGTCCGAACCCGCCGCCGCCCGAACCGCTACCGAGCGAACCCACCGCTGGGCGTCACGCTGCCTCGCCACCGACCCCGCGCCCGGACAGCTGCGTTTCGGGATCGCGCAGGGGGGATTCGATGAGGCTCTCCGCCTCGAGAGTGCCCGTGTCCTGGGCGGGATGCCGTTCGACGGCTACGGCATCGGGGGTCTCAGCCTGGGCGAGCCGATGGCGATGACCTATCGGCTGGTCGCGCTGCAGGCGGCCGCCTTGCCGGCCGAACGGCCCCGCTACCTGATGGGCGTCGGGACTCCGACCGACCTGATCGAGGCGATTTCGAGGGGCATCGACCTGTTCGATTGCGTGCTGCCGACCCGGATCGCGCGCAACGGGTCAATCCTCACGCAGGGCGGCCGCATCAATCTGCGGAACGTGAAATTTGGCACCGACGCCGGGCCACTTGACGAAGGCTGCGATTGCTATACGTGCCGGCGCTTCACACGCGCGTATCTCCGCCACCTCTTCATGGCCGGTGAGATCCTCGGCCACCGCCTGGCCTCGATCCACAACCTGCGGGTGCTGGTGCGGCTGGTGACCGAGATTCGGGCCGCGATCGGCACGGGTCACCTTCAGGCCACGATGGACGAAGTCCGCCGGCGCTGGCAGGCGGCTCCGCTTCCCTGAACCGACTCGACCAGGCCGTTTATAAGTCTCTCATCGAGGCTCGCCTATACTTTTGCACGCATGCGCGTCAACCGTGCCCTGCTGGCGCTGATCGCCGGCGTCGCAGTCATCGCTCTCTTCATCGACGGCTTTGCCTACATCTACCGGATGGCGACGCACCAGTCGCTGACCGGCCCGATCAACAGCCGGCCGCAGTTGTCGATTCCCTTGCTCGGCTTCCAGCAGGACATCTATGTCCACAAAGGTCTGGATCTGTCGGGTGGGACGCATCTCGAGCTCCAGGTCACCGACGTCCGGTCCGGCACAGTGACCGCGGCTCGCGACACCGCCCTGGCGATCATCGAGCGCCGCGTGAACGCCAGCGGCTACGCCGAATCGACGGTGCGGCCAGAGGGACCCGCCCGCATCATCGTCGAGTTGCCGGGGGTCAACCTCGAGCAGGCCAAGCAGATCCTGGGCAAGACGTCGTTCCTGACGATCTGGGAGTGGGTCCCGGGAACGGCCGACGCCAAGACGATTGCCCAATTGAACGCGACCGACGCGAACAGGTATCCAGGCTACAAGCCGCAGCCCACAGGCATCGATGGCAGTATGGTCACCAACGCCAGCCGGTCAACCGACACGACGACCAACCTGCCCGACGTCACCCTTTCCTTCAACAACACGGGCTCGACGCTGTTCTGCAACTTGACCCGGGATCGATTTACCCACGGGCAGGGCACGCCCGACAACAAACTCGTCATCTTCATCGACCACAACCTGGTCGAGGACGCCAACGTGCAGAGTGAGATCTGCGGCGGCACCGCGCAACTCACCGGTGGGTTCACGGCCGATAGCGCCCAGGCGCTGGCGGTCCAGCTGAACTCCGGTGCGCTCCCCGGGACGATCAACATCGTCTCGAGCACCGAAGTCGGCGCGACGCTCGGGGCCAACACCGTCCGGTTGAGTCTGCTTGCCGGGGCTTTCGGTCTCGCGATCGTCATCCTCTACATGCTCCTGTACTACCGCCTCCCCGGCGTGGTGGCGAGCGTTGCGCTCCTGCTGTACGCGGCAATCACGCTCGCGATCTTCAAGCTGTTCGGGGTGACGCTTACCCTCGCGGGCCTCGCCGGGTTCATCCTGTCCGTCGGTATGGCGGTTGACGCCAATGTGCTCATCTTCGAGCGCGTCAAGGAAGAACTGCGCGCCGGACGGACGCTCGGGGCATCGATGGAATCTGGTGTGAGCCGGGCATGGCCGGCAATCCGGGACTCCAACATCTCGACCTTGATCACGTGCTTCGTCCTGTACTTCTTTGGCGCCCCGTTGATCAAGGGGTTTGCCGTGACCCTGGCGGTCGGCGTTGGGGTGAGCATGTTCTCGGCGATCGTGACCACGCAGCAGCTCCTCCAGATCGTCGCGGGGCTGCGCCCGGCACGCCGGCTCTCCTTCTACGGCGTGCAGGCCCCGCAGAAGGTGGCCTGATGCGTTCGCTGGACATCGTTGGACGGCGCAATTGGTACTTCCTGGCCTCGCTGCTCATCATCCTGCCCGGCATCTTCTCGATGATCTTCTTCGGCTTTCGGCTCGGGATCGACTTTGCCGGCGGCAACCAGCTGAACCTGGTCTTCAATCAGCCGGTCCAAGCGTCGGCCGTCCAGCGGGCGATGGACACCTTCAATGTCGAAGCGACCGTGCAGCAAGCGGGGCCGAACAACGTCCTGATCACCACGAAGCCGCTCAGCCTAACCCAGGAAACCGCGATCCGGAACGATCTCGATAGGAAGTTCGGCGGCATCGACACGCAGAAGTCGAGCAGCGCCGCGGTCGGCCCCCTGATCGCCCGCGAGCTGGTGCTCGGCGCCGGTGGGCTGATCGCGATCGCCTCGATCCTGATCGTGGCCTACCTGACCTTCCGATTCAACTACAAGTTCGCAATCTGCGCTATCCTGGCGCTCCTCCATGACGTCTTCGTCCTGACTGGCCTCTACTCGATCCTCGGGCGCGTCTTCAACCTGCCCTTGGGGGAGATCAACACGCTCTTCGTCACAGCCGCACTCACCGTCATCGGGTTCTCGGTCCACGACACGATCGTCATTTTTGACCGGATTCGTGAGAATCTCCGGCAGGCAAGCCGGCTTACCTTCGAGCAGAATGTCAATCTCAGCATCATTCAATCGCTCGCCCGGTCGGTCAACACCTCGATGACCGTCGTCTTCGTCCTGGTTGCCCTCTTCCTGATCTCGCCGACAAACATCAAGGGCTTCACACTCGCACTCCTGATCGGGATCATCAGCGGAACCTATTCGTCGATCTTCAACGCGAGCCCCTTGCTGGTGGTGTGGCGCCGTCTCGACCCACGGTAGCGCTCTATACTGAGAACGAAGTGAATATCGATGTCGTGCAACGGGGCTTACGGCCCCTTTTGTTTTGATGGGGACTGCCGAGCCGCCGCCTCAGTTGACGCGTGTTCGCGAATTGATCCAGCCGACGCTCGATTTCCTCGGCTATGAGCTATACGACCTGAGCCTCACGGGTGGCGGCGCGCATCCCACCCTCCGCGTGCGGATCGATAAGCCCGAAGGCGTCTCGCTCGATGATTGCGAGCGGGTGAGCAAGTCCCTCGGTGCCTTGCTCGACCAGGCTGATCCCGTACCGACCACTTATGACCTGGAGGTCTCATCGCCAGGGGCCGAGCGGCCGCTCCGCACGCTGGAGGAGTATCGGCGCTTCGTGGGAAAACGGGCCAACGTACGCTACCGGACCGGCGAAAGCGAGCGGATCGCCGAGGGCCGCCTCAGCGCCGTGTCCGACAATGCCATCGAGTTGCAGTTGCGCGAACGGAAAGGCACGGCCTCTGTCGCCATCCCCTTTACGGACATCCTCGCCGCGCGCCTGGCGGTCGAGCTCTAGCGTGTTGCGCTCGGACTTCCTCAAGGCGCTCGACCAGGTCCAGGAAGAGAAGGGCATCTCCAAGGAGTCGCTCCTGACCCTGATGGAGAGTGCGCTGGCCACCGCCTACCGTCGGGCGTTCAATCCGCCCGAGAACGTTCGCGTCCACGTCGATCCGGACACCGCCCAGATCTCGATCTTCAGCCGCCGGCGCGTCGTCGAGACGGTCACCGACGCGGGAACCGAGATCGCGCTCGAGGACGCCCGGTTGCAGGGGACGGTCGCGATCGACGACATGATCGATGTCGCGCTACCGACCGAGGATTTTGCTCGCCTGGCCGCCCAGATCAGCAAGCAGGTGGTCTTCCAGCGCCTCAAGGACGCGGAAAAGGACCAGGTGCTCAAGGACGTGCTCGAGCACCGGGGAGAGATGGTGAGTGGCATCGTCGACCGCGTGGTCGAGCGATCGGAAGGCAACACGGTTTACCTGGAGCTGGGCAAGGCGGAGGGCGTGCTGCCCCCCGAGGAGCAGATTCCCGACGAGACGATCCGGGTCGGGCAGCACCTCAAAGTCTTGCTCCTCGAGGAGCGCAAGCGGAGTCGCGGCGCGCAGGTCACCGTGTCGCGTGCGCACAAGGCCTTGGTGCGCCGGCTGCTCGAGTTCGAGATCCCCGAGGTGGCGTCCGGGGCCGTGGTGATCCGGGCCCTCGCGCGAGAGCCGGGGGTGCGAACCAAGGTGGCGGTATCCGCCCATCAGGACGGGATCGACCCCGTCGGGGCGTGCGTGGGCCCCCGGGGCGTCCGCATCCGGAGCGTCGTCGGCGAGCTGGGCACGGAACGCGTCGACATCATCCCGTGGGCGGACGATCCCCTGCAGCTGGTCGCGAATGCGCTGAGCCCGGCCCAGGTGCAACGGGTCGATATCGACCGCGAGTCCCGCACGGCGACGGCCCACGTCCCGGAAAATCAGCTGTCGCTGGCGATCGGGAAAGACGGCCAGAACGCGCGCCTGGCGGCTAAGTTGACGGGCTGGCGAATCGACATCAAGCCCACCGCGGACGGCGCGGGCGGCGAGGTTGCGGCCGACGGCGGCTAGGCCACCCGTTCGCCCGCAACGGAGTTGCATCGGCTGCCGCCAGGTGAAGGGCAAGCCCGAGCTGGTCCAGCTGGTGGCCGTCGACGGCCGGATCGTCGCCAATCCCGGCCCAAAGGTCAGGGGCCGGAGCGCCTATCTGTGCCAGGAGCCGGCCTGCTGGGCCACCGCCGAGAAACGCCGGGCGCTCGATCGTGCGCTCAGGGTCACCGTGACGGCCGACGATTGGCGCCAGCTCCGAGAGGGAATACTGAGTTAGGTGCGGCTCGGCCGCGCGCCGGTTATCATTGCCTGTTGAATTGTTGAAAGGAGCGAATTAGTATCCCTACCACCCAGACCCGCGGTATCAAAGTCCAGCAACTCGCTCGGGACCTCGGCATCGAGGCCCGTGACATCCTTGACTTCCTGAAGCCGACCCGCCACGCCCCGCGCCACGCCATGGGGATGCTGACGCCGGAACAGGAGACCTCGGTGCGCACCCAGTTTGCCCCCGGCGGCCCCGCCGCCGAAGCCAAGGCCAAGGTCAAGGAAGGCAAGGTGGAGCTGCCGCCGACCCTCTCCGTCAAGGAGCTGGCCGAGTACCTCAACGTCAAGACCGTCGACATCATCAAAGAGCTGATGCGCAACAGCATCATGGCCAACATGAATCAGCAAATCGACTTCGACACGGCTGCTCTGGTCGCCGACACGTTCGGGGTCCAGGCGACACCGATGGCGATGGACTCGGCGATCGCCGAGCAGGCGACGGCGGAGGGCGATGGCACGTCGGTCAAGCTCACCACGCGCTCGGAGCTCTTCAGCCTGGAGGGCGAGGCGCCCGAGAATCTTAAAGTCCGGCCGCCGGTCGTCACCGTCATGGGACACGTCGACCACGGGAAGACTTCGCTGCTCGACGCCATCCGGCAGACCAAGGTCGCCGCGGGCGAAGCGGGCGGGATCACGCAGAGCATCGGCGCCTACGTGGTCGAAGAACGGGGTCGTCGCATCGTGTTCCTGGACACTCCCGGTCATGAAGCGTTCACCGCCATGCGCGCCCGCGGGGCGCAGGTCACCGACGTCGCGGTTCTCGTCGTCGCCGCCGACGACGGGGTCATGCCGCAGACGATTGAAGCGATCTCCCACGCCCGCGCCGCCCAGGTGCCGATCGTCGTCGCCATCAATAAGGTGGACAAGGACGGTGCCAACCCGGACCGGGTCAAGCAGGGCCTGTCCGACCAGGGGCTCGTCCCCGAGGATTGGGGCGGCCAGACGGTCATGGTCCCGGTGTCCGCGAAGCAGAAGACCGGGATTTCGGATTTGCTCGAGATGATCCTGCTGGTCGCGGATCTTCAGGACCTCAAGGCGAACCCCGCGAAGTCGGCCGCGGGCACGATCATCGAGGCACGGATGGAGAAGGGCCGTGGCCCGGTTGCGACCGTCCTGGTCCAGAGCGGCACGCTTCGCGTCGGCGACAACATGGTGGTCGGCCACATCTTCGGCAAGGTGCGGGCGCTGCTCGATGACCACGGCAAGAAGATGAAAGAGGCGGGCCCGGCGACCCCAGCCGTCGTCACCGGCCTGCCCGATGTGCCGACTGCCGGCGACATTTTCCAGATCGTGTCGAGCGAGAAGGTCGCACGGACGATCGCCGGCCAGCGAGCCGAGCAGTACCGGGTCGCGACCCTGGCGCAGACGCGCCGTATCACGCTGGCGGATCTCTCGGCCGCGGTCGAACAGGGCGCCATCAAGGACCTCAACCTGGTGATCAAGGCCGACAGCAACGGCTCGGTCGAGGCGCTAAAGGGGTCCGTCCTCAAGATCCAGGACCCGAAGGTCCAGGTGAAGATTGTCTTCGAGGGCGTCGGGCCGGTCTCCGAATCGGACATCCTGCTCGCCGCCGTCTCCAATGCGCTGGTGATCGCCTTTAACGTCAAGGCCGACTCCCTGGCGCAGAAAGCGGCCGAGCGCGAAAAGGTCGACATTCGCTTCTACGACGTCGTCTACAACGTCACGAACGACATCGACAAGGCGATCAAGGGCCTCTACGAGCCGACCTATGTCCAGGTCTGGGAAGGCCGGGCCAATGTGCTCACGCCGATCAAGATCCCGAAGCTGGGTGTGATCGCCGGCTCGCGTGTGCTCGAGGGCAAGATCACGAGTGGCTCGACTGCCAAGCTCACCCGCAACAACGAGGTGATTCACGAGGGCCTGGTCGCAGGCCTGAAACGGTTCAAAGACGACGCCCGGGAAGTCACGGCCGGCCTCGAGTGCGGTATTCGCATCGACGGCTACCAGGATTTCCAGGAGGGTGACGTCATCGACAGCTTCCAGGTCAAGCAGGCCTAAGCTCCGGGGCGGGGCGCCGGCCGTGCGTGACGTCCGCCTCGCGCTCCTCGGATTCGGCCATGTCGGGCAGGCCTTCGCCCGGTTGCTGCTGCTCAAGATGTGGCTGCTTCGCGAGCGCCACGGGCTGAATCCGGTCGTGACGTCGGTCATGACCGCGCGCCACGGCTGGGTCGTCGACGAGGCAGGTCTGCAGCTCAGCTCAGTCCTCACCGGCGACTTGCTCCACAACGATGGCCGACCGCCGTCAATCGCCTCGCTGCCGGCGGACGTGCTGATCGAGATGACGCCGGTGAGCCCTGCCGATGGGCAGCCGGCGCTTGGCTATCTGGGGGAGGCGCTTGAGGCGGGCATGGACGCGATCACGGCCAATAAGGGTCCGATCGCCCATGGTTTCCATCCGCTCTCCCAGCTGGCCGCGGATCGGGGCCGCCGCCTTCGGTTCGAGGCGACCGTGGCCGACGACCTGCCGGTCTTCAACCTGATGCGTCACGCGCTACCGACGGCGAAGGTCGGTCTGGTCCGGGGCATCCTCAACAGCACCACGAATTACCTGCTGAGCGAGGCCGCCCGTGGCGTGCCCTGGGACGAGGCACTCGCCGAGGCGCAGCGGCGCGGCATCGCTGAGCGCGACCGGAGCAATGACCTGGAGGGCTGGGACGCCGCCCTCAAGGCCACCATCATCGCCAACGTTCTGATGGGCCTCGATCTCCAGGTGGCGCAGGTGGCGCGGCAGCCGGTCACCGCCGAGACCGGTGAACGCGCCCACGATGCGGCCAAGCACGGTCAACGACTGCGGATGCTGGCCGCGATCGGACCGTTTGGCAGCCGCTGGGCCCCGGTCGCGGTCGGGCCGGACGACCCGTTTTTCGCGGTGGACGGGTTCTCGATGGCAATCGAGCTCGACACCGACGTGGCCGGCCGCCTGGCGCTGACGCTCCGTGATCCAGGCGTCCAGCAGACGGCGTTCGCCATCCTCGCCGACCTGATCGACGTTGCCCAGGCACGTCCATGACCGGTGCCGACCGGGACCGCGTTGGCAGCCGCCAAATACAATGAGGCCATGGCCGGTCATCGCGTTGAACGCGTCGCCGCCCAGCTCCGCGAGGAGATCAGCGCCATCATCATGCGGGATCTCAAGGATCCCCGCATCGGGATGGTCAGCATCACCGAGGTCAAGCTGACGCCCGACCTGCGCAGCGCCATCGTCAGAGTCAGCGTCGTGGGGGAGAGCGAGGGCCAGCAGGCGGCGGTCGCCGGGCTGGACCATGCCCGCGGCTTCATCCGTAAAGAGCTGGGGTCGCGCCTGTCGAACTTGCGCTTCGCGCCGGAGCTCCGCTTCGAGCTGGACGAGGGGATTGCCTACAGCGTCCGCGTCAGCCAGCTCCTTCGCGAAGTGCAGAAAGGGTCGTCCGACGCGGGCGCCTGACCTCGTGCCTCCGCGACAGGAGGTCCTCGATGTCGCTCCAGCCATCTGGCGGATCGTCGAGGAGGCTACCGTGATCGCCGGCGTCACGCACAAGGACGCCGACGGGGACACGCTCGGATCGGCCCTGGCCCTGGCCCAGGCGCTCGAGCCGCTCGGCAAGTCGGTGCCCGTGCTCTCCTCGCCGCCAGTCCCCGATGCCTGGACCTTTCTGCCCGGCATCGAGCGGGTGAATCGGGATCCGGTCCAGCCGGGAATGCCCGTCTTTCTTTTCGATTCGGGCGACCCAAGCCGAGCGGGTGAGAACACCGCGATGGTGGAGGCGGCCCGGACGGTCGTCAACATCGACCATCACGTGACGAACACGATGTTTGGCACGCTCAACCTGGTCTGCACGGACGCGTCCTCGACCGGCGAGTTGGTCTTCGACCTGCTCAAAGCGTGGAAGATCCCGATCCCACCCGCGGCGGCCGGCTGTCTCTATGCGACGATCCTGTCCGACACGGGAGGCTTCCGCCATGACAACACTTCCGAGCGCGCGCTGCGCTCGGCGGCGGAGCTGGTTGCGCTCGGCGCCGACCCGGTCGCCCTGGCTCGCGGCCTCTTCAAGAGCCGTCCCGCCAGCTTCCTGCGCATGCAGGGCCGCATCCTGCGCAGCCTGCACTTCGAGTTCGGTGACCGCCTGGTATGGGGCGCCATCAGCCAGGCGGACCTGCAAAAGAGCGGCGCCGCCGCCGCCCAGGCCGACAGCGCCATCGATCAGCTCAACACCCTCCGCGGCCAAGAACTCGCCATCCTCTTCAAGGAGGCCGGCCCGCGCCTGACCAAGGTCAGCATTCGGAGTCGCGACCAGCTCGACGCCGCCGCCCTCGCCGCCGTTTTTGGCGGCGGTGGCCATCACCGGGCCGCCGGCGCCGAGCTGGCGCTGTCATTGCGGCAGGCCGAGACGCGGGTGCTCGCCGAGGCGCGCCGCCGGATGGCCGAGCTGGGATGGACTCCGGAATCCTGAACGTCGCCAAGCCCGTCGGGATATCCTCCTTCAGCGCCGTCCAGATGATTGGCCGCCTACCGGGGATCGACAAGGTGGGCCACGGCGGCACGCTCGACCCGGCCGCCGACGGTGTGCTCCCGATCCTGGTCAACGCAGCGACCCGCCTCGCGGAGTTCGTCCACGTCTGGCCGAAGACATACCTGGCGACGGTCGCCTTCGGCAAGACGTCGGACACCTATGACCGCGAAGGGACGATCCTCGGCGGAGGCGCGACCACGGGCGTGACGGCGGAGCACATCGTCGCCGAGCTCCCCGCCTTCACCGGGCGCATCGAGCAGGTCCCGCCGATGTTTTCCGCGCTCAAGCAAGCTGGCGAGCCACTCTATCGGAAGGCCAGACGCGGTGAGACGGTGGCCCGGGCCGCCCGCCCTGTCGAGGTTCACGCCCTCCGGTTGCTCGACTACGACGATGCGACGGCGATCGGTCGCCTGGAGATCGTGAGCGGCCAGGGTCTGTACGTGCGCAGCCTGGCGCACGACCTCGGACAGCGCCTGGGCTGTGGTGCGTACCTCGCGGCACTGACGCGCAGCCGATACGGGCCGCTGCTGATCGACGACGCGCTCTCGCCGGCGGCGATGTCGGCAGATGCGGGAGGTTGGGTGAAGCGCTTGCTCCCGATGGACCTGCCATTGGCAGCCTGGCCGGCCCTCCGGCTCGACGAAGCCGATGCGACGGCCATCGGCCAGGGCCGGTCGATCGCCGCAGGGGACGTCGTGGCGGCACGCGTCCGTCTGCTCGATGGCCGGGGTACCTTGCTGGGGTGGGGAACGGTCGACGCTGACCGGCGCATCCAGCCTCGGGCAGTCTTTCCACGATGACGACGGTTACCTACGGGTTCCCGCCGCCCGGCCTGATCGGGCGCGCCCATGCCACGATCGGCACCTATGACGGTCTGCACAAGGGCCACCTCAGCATCGTCAAACCCCTGATCGCCGGGGCGGCGAAGGCCGGCGCCCCCAGCGTGCTGGTCACGTTCGAACCGCATCCCCGCTGCGTCCTCGACCCCGATCAGTGCCCCGCGAACCTGACCACCCTCGACGAGAAGACGTGGCTCTGCGAGCAGCTCGGACTCGATCATCTGATCGTGATTCCGTTCACCTCGCAGGTGGCCGCGCTCAGCCCGGCGGCGTTCATGAAACGATTGATGCGCGGCCTGAAACTGGAGCGGCTGGTGGTCGGCTACGACTTCGCTTTCGGACGCGGCCGGCGCGGCGACCACGCCTTCCTGCGGCGGCTCGGCGCGCGCCATGACTTCACACTCGAAGTCGGACCGGCGCTGCTGCGAGGTGGAGAACCGATCAGCAGTTCACGAATCCGACGGCTGATCCTGCTGGGGCAGGTACGGGCGGCCAGCCAGCTGCTCGGACGCGACTACTTTCTCCGCTCGACCGTTGAGCACGGCGAAGCGCGCGGTCGCCTGCTCGGCTATCCGACCGCCAACTTGAAGATCACGCCCAACAAGCTGCTGGCCGCCAATGGCATTTATGCCGTCCGGGTGCTGCTCGACTCGACGCTGTATGCGGGAGCGCTCAGCCTCGGGTTCCGCCCGACATTCGGCGGTAACACCCTGACGGTTGAAGTCTTTCTCTTCGATTTCGACGGCGACCTCTACGACCGGCTGCTCACCGTCTTTTTCGTGCAGCGGCTACGCGGTGAAAAGCGATTTGCCTCGATCCCGGCGCTGCAGGTACAGATGGGCCGTGATGTGGAGAACGCCAAACGAATCCTGGCATAGCGCCGCTGATCATCGTCAACCCCGTGGCCGGCGGTGGTCGCGCCCTTCGGTTCTGGCGCCGCTGCGCCCCCATGTGCCAGGTCGCCGGTATCGAGGTGGAGGTCTTTGTGACGGCGCGCCGGGGCGATGCGGCGGACCGGGCCGCGGCCGCGGGAGACCGGCTCGTGGTGGCGGTCGGTGGCGATGGGACGGCGCACGAGGTCGTCAACGGCTTGCTTCGGCGACGGCAGGCAGAAGCGCCCCGATTCGGCGCCCTGGTGGCGGGGACCGGGGCCGACCTGGTCCGGAGCGTCCCGTCGCCGCGCCGTCCCGAGGACGTCGCCCAATGGCTGCAGAGCGGGAAGTTCCGACCCCTCGATGCGGCCCGGGTCGGGACTTCGACCGGGCGCCGGTACTTCATCAACGCGGCCGATGCCGGGATCGGCGCCGAGGTGGTGCGCCGGGCCGCGACGGGCCCCGCCGTCTTCGGCGGCACGGCGAACTTTCTCGGGGCCGCGGTGGCCAGCCTGCTCGTCCATCGCAACGCCGAGGTTCGGGTTCGTCTCGACGAGGGGCCCGTCCAGCAGTTGCGGATCCGCACGATCGCGATTGCGAACGGCGCCTACCTGGGGGGCGGCATGCGGATGGCCCCGCGAGCCAGGCCCGACGATGGGCTGCTCGAGGTTGTCATCGTCGGCGACATCGGACGCTGGGGCGGGATTCGCAGCCTGCCCCTGCTCTACCGCGGGACGCACGATCGGCTCAGCCAGGTGCGCTTTGCCAGTGCGCGACGGGTTGAGATCGAGAGTGATCTGCCGATCGGCGTGGAGGCTGACGGCGAGCTGGTGGGGACGACGCCGGCGATCTTCGAGATCATTCCGGCCGCGCTTGCGGTGTTGGATTGGGGACCGTAGCGTATACTTCCCCCGAACCTGACGCGCGTGTTCGACATGCCAACGGCACGTGGGTCGGTTGTAAGTAAGGAGGTATCCAGACTGGCAACATCAGCGAAAACCGCCGCAATCGAAGGAAACCGCACGCACGACTCGGACACCGGGTCGCCCGAAGTGCAAATCGCGATCTTCAGCGAACGCATCAACCACCTCACCGAGCATCTGAAAGTGAACAGCCACGACCACAGCTCCCGTCGTGGTCTGCTGCAGCTGGTCGGGAAGCGTCGCCGCCTCCTGAACTACCTTCAGCGCAACGACATCGAACGCTACCGAGGGATCATCGCGAAGCTCGGGCTGCGGAGGTGATCGGCTAGCCACAAAGTCCGCCCGGGCGCTGCCCACTCGCACGGGGTTAGAGATTGGTGCACGGAGAAAAGGTCGCTTTTCTTCGATCCCCAACCCCTAGCCCACCCACGATGGGACCGCCCTGGGTTATTTTCGCCAGATCTATTCAGTCATCGCAGCTTTGCGGTGCCCAGGAGGAAACGTGAACCAGACACAACTAGAACTTGGCGGGCGCACCCTGACGGTCGAAACGGGCCGGGTCGCCCAACAGGCGTCAGGCGCCGTGACGGTGCGCATGGGCGAGACCATGCTGCTCGTCACCGCCGTGATGTCAACGTCCCCGCGGGAAGGGATCGACTTCTTCCCGCTGACCTGTGACTATGAGGAGAAGCTCTACGCTGCGGGGAAGATCCCGGGCGGCTTCATCCGCCGGGAAGGCCGCCCCAGCGAGCAGGCGATCCTCAACAGCCGCCTGATCGACCGTCCGATCCGCCCGCTCTTCCCCAAGGATTTCCGCAACGATGTCCAGATCGTCGCCACCGTCTGGTCCGTCGACCAGGAGGCGGACCCCGCGATCATGGCGATCATCGGCGCCTCGACCGCCCTGACCATCTCGAATATTCCGTTCCAGGGGCCCATCGGCGCGGTCCGGATCGGCTACCTCGACAACCAGCTGGTGGTCAACCCGTCGGTCTCGAAGATGGCGGAGAGCCAGCTCGACCTGGTGGTGGCCGGCACGCGCGACGCCATCATCATGGTGGAGGCCGGAGCCAAGGAAGTCCCGGAGGAGACCATCGTCGAGGGGATGCGGCTGGCGCAACGGGAGCTTGCCCGCATCTGCGATATGCAGGAGGCGTTCGCCCGTGAGGTCGGCAAGCCGAAGCTCCAACTGCCCGCCCCGACGAGCGACTCCGAGATCGACCAGGCGGTTGACGCCTACCTGGCCGACCGGCTGGACCAGGCGCTCTTCAATCCGAACAAGTCGCTGCGCGAGTCCGCGCTCGACGATTTGAAGAAAGAGACGATCAACGAACTCGGCCCGAACTTCGCCGACCGGCTTCCGGCACTCTCGAAGAGCTTCGAGGCCAAGGTCAAGCAGCGGGTTCGCGGCAAGATCCTGAACGACGGCATCAGGCCGGACGGCAGAAAGACCACCGAGATCCGGCAGATCACCTCCGAGGTCGGCCTCCTGCCGAGGACGCACGGATCCGCGCTCTTCACACGGGGTCAGACCCAGGCGCTCAGCATCGTGACGTTGGGTTCGATCGGTGATAAGCAGAAGCTCGACGGCCTCGGTCTCGAGGACTTCAAGCGCTACATGCATCACTACAACTTCCCGCCGTTCAGCGTCGGCGAGGCGCGGCCGCTTCGGTCGCCCGGCCGTCGCGAAATCGGCCATGGCGCGCTGGCGGAGCGGGCGCTGCTGCCGGTGGTGCCGACTGAGGAGGAGTTTCCCTACACGATCCGGGTGGTGACGGAGATCCTGTCATCCAACGGATCGACCTCGATGGCAAGCGTCTGTGGCTCCAGCCTGTCGATGATGGACGCCGGCGTGCCGATCAAGAGCCAGGTGGCGGGCATCGCGATGGGCCTGATCACCGGTGAGGGCGGTAAGGTCGCGGTCCTCAGCGACATCCAGGGCGTCGAGGATGCGCTTGGCGACATGGACTTCAAGGTCGCCGGCACCGCCACGGGCGTCACCGCGATGCAGATGGACATGAAGATCAAGGGCATCGGCGTCGACGTGCTTGCCGGGGCGATCCAGCAGGCCAAGGAAGGCCGGATGTTCATCATGGGCAAGATGAACGAAGCCCTGGATAAGCCACGCACGGCGATGTCGCGCTACGCGCCGCGCATGATTACCGTCCAGATTCATCCCGACAAGATCCGCGAAGTGATCGGCCCCGGGGGCAAGATGATCCGCAAGATCATTGAGGACTCCGGCGTGACCAGCATCGATATCGAGGATGACGGTCGTGTCATCATCGGCTCGGTCAACGAGGAATCGGGCTCCAAGGCAGAGCAGATCATCCGCGACCTGACCGGCGAGGTCGAGGTCGGCAAGAATTACAAGGGCAAGGTCGTCCGGATCATGCCCTTCGGCGCCTTCGTCCAAATCATGCCGAACCAGGACGGGCTGGTCCACATCAGCCAGCTGGCCGAAAACCGCATCGACAAGGTCGAGGATGCCGTCAACGTTGGCGACGACATCGAGGTCAAGGTGACCGAGGTCGATCGCCAGGGCCGGGTCAACCTCTCCCGGAAGGCCGTGCTGCAGGAAGCCAAGGGGATCACGAACGGCGACTGGGTCGTCAGCGAGCGCGATCGTGGTGGCCCGCCCCGGGGTGGCAGTGGCGGCGGCGGCGGCGGCGGCTTCAACCGGGGTGGCGGCGATCGCGGGCCGCGCCGGGACTTCGATCGAGGACCGCGAGGCGGCAACTCCTAGCTTCGGAACATCAGGGATGCCGCGGCGCCGTGCCGCGGCATATACTTGGCCCCGGTTTGGACTTCGCTGACCTGGGCGTCCTGGCAAAGGACGTCCACGAGTGCCGTCGTTGCCCACTCGGCTTCAGCCGAACGCATGCCGTCCCGGGCGTCGGGCCCGCAAGCGCCCGCATCGTGATCGTCGGGGAGGCCCCGGGCCAGAACGAGGACCAGCAGGGCGAACCGTTCGTTGGCGCGGCGGGTAAACTCCTCGACCAACTGTTGCGCGGCATCGGCCTCTCGCGAGCGGATGTCTTCATCACCAACATCCTCAAGTGCCGGCCGCCCAACAACCGTGATCCATTGCCGGCTGAGGTCGAGGCCTGCTCCCCCTACCTCGAGCACCAGCTCCGACTGATCAGGCCCGAAGTGGTCCTTCTACTCGGTCGCCATGCCCTCGCCCGAGTCCTCCCGGGGCAGGAATCGATCACGCGGATGCATGGTCGAGTGATCAGCAAGGACGGCGTGACCTACATCCCCGTTTACCACCCGGCGGCCGCCCTCTACAACAGCTTGCTGCAGGGGCCGCTCGAACAGGACTTCAAGGCAGTCAAGGCGCACCTCGATCGGATGGAAGAGCGACGTCGCACCGCCGCCTCCGTCGCCACCCCGGCGCCGAAGCCAGAGGAGCAGCTCACCCTCTTTGGCTAAGAAGCCGCGGCTTCGCGCCATCCCGCTCGGCGGGCTGGGCGAGATCGGCCGCAACATGATGGCGCTGGAGTATGACGAGCAGATCGTCGTCATCGACTCGGGCCTGATGTTTCCCGAGGAGGAGATGCTCGGCGTCGATCTCGTCCTCCCGGACGTGACCTACCTCCAGGAGCGGAAGGACAAGGTGCTCGCCTTCCTCCTGACCCACGGCCATGAGGACCACGTCGGCTCGCTGCCCTACATCTTGCCCAAGGTCTCGGCCCCGATCTACGGCAGCCGTCTGACGCTGGGCTTTATCAAGGGCAAGCTGCGGGAGCACAAGCAAATCGAACACGCCGACCTGCGGGAGATCAAGGCCGGGGATGTTATTGAGCTCGGTCCCTTCAAGGTGGAGTTCATCCACGTGGCGCACAGTATTCCGGACACCACGGCGCTCGCGATCGAGACGCCGGTCGGGATCGTGATCCACTCGGCCGACTTCAAGATGGACCAGACGCCCGTCGACGGCCGGCCGACGGACATGGCGCGGCTCTCCAACTACGGCGACCGCGGCGTGCTGCTGCTGATGTCCGACAGCACCAACGCCGAGCGTGACGGCTTCACGCCCTCGGAGCGCACCATCGGCGATGCCTTTGATGACCTCTTCGGCCAGTGCCCAGGCCGGATCATCATCTCGACCTTCGCCTCGAACATCTACCGGATCCAGCAGGCGCTCAACACCGCCGCCCGCTACAAGCGCAAGGTCGCCGTCATCGGCCGGTCGATGGTCAACAACTTGACGATCGCCCAGGAGCTTGGCTACCTGCAGGTGCCGCAAGACATCCTGATCAAGATCCAGGACATCAACAAGCAGCCAGACGAGAATCTGCTGGTCCTCTCCAGCGGCAGCCAGGGTGAGCCGCTCTCGGCGCTGACCCGGATCGCCGCGCAGGAGCACCCGCAGGTGCGGCTCAAGGCGGGCGATACCGTGATCCTGTCGGCCACGCCGATTCCTGGCAACGAGGAACTCGTCTCGCGCACGATCAACAACTGCTATAAGCACGGTGCCCGCGTCTTTTACTCCGCCCGCAACCGGGTTCACGCCTCGGGCCACGCCAGCCGCGAGGAGCTCAAGTTGATGTTGAACCTGGTCAAGCCCAAGTTCTTCATGCCGGTGCACGGCGAGTTCCGCCACCTGGCGCTGCATTCGGAGATCGCGCAGGACGTCGGGATGGCGAAGGACCACATCATCGTCACCGACGACGGCAACGTGGTCGAGCTGGCTAGCGATGGCATGCTGCCCCACATGGGCAACAAGGTGCCCGCCGGCTACGTCTTTGTCGACGGCCTCAGCGTCGGGGATGTTGGCTCGGTCGTCCTCCGCGACCGACGCGTGCTTTCGACGGATGGCATCTTCATCGTGATCGTGACGGTGGACAAGGACACCGGCCGTGTCGTGTCAGGTCCCGATCTCATCTCACGTGGCTTCGTCCACCAGCAGACGTCGGACGCTGTCATGGAGTCGGCCCGGCAGCAGGTGCTGGCGACGCTCAACAAGATCGGCCCCGGCAACCCGGAGTGGTCGGTCGTGAAGAACTCGATCCGCGATTCGCTCAGCCGCTTCCTCTACGACCAGATGCGTCGCCGCCCGATGATCATGCCGATCGTCGTCGAAGTGTAGCCGCTTCCCGCGCGCGCGTCGGCGAGGTGATCCGAGCAAGGGACGTTCGCAGGTCGCCTCCGATATGGTCCGTTGTGTCTTTGTGCGCGCCCCGAGGTTCGGCCATCACCGCCCCTTGGCGCTTCTCCTGGTAGGCGGCGCCGCTGCCTCCTCGCTCTTGCTTGTCGGCGCCTCTGGCCGCATGGCGATCACTGGCCATGACGGCGTCGTCGGCCCTCGCCCTGGGGCAGCGATCAAATCCCGAGATGGGCGAGGTCAAGGAGGAGAGGTTCGCACGGGTGCATTGGGCGTCGTGGGGACCGAAAGAGGACTGCATTTGCTGGGTTCTGGTGAAACCGGCGACGGGATCGGGGGCGCCGCTTGATACCTTCGGGCACAGCAAGGTCTTCGAGTTGATCCTCGTCGACGGCCGAAGTGGAAAGACAGTATGGGCTGGTGGAGCGATGGCGGGCGGCGGCGGACAGCCGGGCTGATGCCGGGAAGCAGCGCCCCCGGAACTTTTGATCATCAGCGACGTCCCTACTGTGTGGATCTCCGTCGATGGGTAGTCTGCCTTCTGGCGGCTATCGCCGTGGCTGGTTGTGGAACTGCAGTCGAGAAGCACGCGGCGGCGACCTCGGTTCAACCTGCGGCATGGGATCCAAGCGTTTGCAACGGTTACACGTGTGACGGACCTGGTGCTAAGGTCGGGGTCACGTACGCCTATCGCCTCAGTACACACTGCGGGGTCCTCTCAACCTGGTTCGATGGCCGGCAGTTCTATGTCGAGGCGGTCGACCCGTCCACGGTCGCCACTGGCCTTCACAATCCCGAAGAGGTGGGCGTAATGACGCTTGTCTCATCGCATCTGGCGGTTTTCCGTACGTCGGCGGGCAACCTAATTCGATTCGTCGATGCCCTTCCCGGTGTCATCGGGCAGGCCTACCCGTTTCGGGCCTGGGTCATTTCCAATGGGAACCAGCTGGACGATCGGGGGTTCGCCGGGCGTGCGTGGCGAGCGCAGGGCTCGCTCCCGGGGGTCGTCGGCCCGGCTGTTGGAAATGGTCAGGACCGGTTCGCCACGGTCGACGGGACGATGACCTTAACTGGACCGCACGCCGCCGTTTTTCGCAGCCGTGCGGGCGCTCAGGTGCGGTTCGTTGACCTCGGCCTTGCGACGTGCGACTGACGGCTACGATCCCGGGGCTATTAGGCCCGGCGTGTCGGTTGGATGGACGCGCCTGGGATCGGCACGGCACGGCCTCTAACGCGCCTATGTATCAATATGTGAGTGCGCTACCGTCAGAACTTCGGACCCGATCTGTCATAAGTGGTAGCGGCCGATTGAATTTCTGGAGGTGAAGACATGTCTAGTACCCAAGGCGACGGCGGATCGAATGCTGCTGTCGTCGCCATCTTTGTGATCGCCGTGATCGTAATTCTGGTGGTCGTTGTCTTCGTCGTGCACCCGTTCGGCGTCATGTCGAATGGAGGCGTTTCCCCGGCCGGCGGTGGTGCCGCAGCGAGCGCATCCGCGTCCGTCGCGCCCTCGGTCAAAGCCTCGACGTCACCCTAGGATCAACAGCTCAAAGATCGCTAGACAGCCGGGGGAAACTGTCCGGAGATAGCAGCGGCGGGCCCATCCTTTGGCTGTTCAAGCCTTGAAGGAGGACCGCCGTGACTAATGGAGCGGAGATTAGACCTTGTCGCCCGTGTAGCTATCGACATCAGAGTCCACGGCGCCCGGCGCGTCTCGGTCGACGCGAATAGCGGCCTCTTCGGCCGTCGAGTCATTTTCGTCGCCCAGGACGCCCGGATGCTCGTCGCCGACGGCGTCCGTTTCCGGATCGCTGTACTTGCCTTCGCGGTTATCGCCCGTGTCGACCAGCTCGTCAGGCCGTTCCTCGCGCAGCCGCTCATCGAGCGTGTCCTGGTGCCGGTAGTCGTCGCTTGGTTGGGTATCCGTTAGTTCCGAGTCTTCTTTAGCCATGGTCTATTTATACGCCCGTGATCGCTTCCCGCGGGTACATTGAAGGAATGAACGCGGCAACGCCGCGACGGTTTCCACCAGTCCCCGGTGTGATGGGATGGGTTGGCGCCGCATTCGTGGTTGCCGCGCTGGTGTGCCAGCTCGTGGCAGGAATTCTCCTGGCCCTTCTGGTTGTGAACCGAAATTGGGGGATTCTGCTTCCGATGGTCGCGAGCTTCCTGCTCGGGTTCCCCCTGCTGGCGATCGCATGGCTCATCTGGCGGACGGCACTGCAGCGGGCAGGAATGCCGCCACGGTCGACCATACCCAGGGAGCAGCGGTGGGAATTGTTCCGCGCGCTCGCGGTCATGAATGCCGCGGCTATAGTCGGGATCGGCGGCTTCATCTATTTGGCGCTCCACCTTACTGGCATTCGGCGGTTCGCGATTGCCATGGTTCCACTCACCCTTGCGGAAATTGGTTCGCACTACGGCGTGCTGAAGCTGCGGAAGGTCCGAGGTCGCCCGAGCCCCGGCATTCTGGGCTGGAAGCCGCGCCACGAACTCGCGGTGGTGAGTGTGGCCGCCCTCGCTATCAGCGCTTTCCTGCTGATCGCGGGGCTGTTCTGGATTCCGAACTAGGGCGAGAAGAGGACCTTCTAGTC
>JALYYC010000157.1 GCA_030946755.1 Candidatus Dormiibacterota bacterium | reverse complement strand
GCGTCGGCAACCGTCTTGATCTGCTGTTGGGTGCCGGCGTTGACCAGCCGGTATGCCATCAGGAAGGTCG
This sequence comes from Candidatus Dormiibacterota bacterium, assembly GCA_030946755.1. GTDB lineage: Bacteria > Chloroflexota > Dormibacteria > CF-121 > CF-121 > JALYYC01. The sequence continues at coordinate 8,442 of JALYYC010000157.1, read as the reverse complement.
TCTCCGGTTTGCTCGAGGTGAGGACCGGAACCGAGGTCGGTAAGGCCCACGCGCCGGGGCCACTCCCGATCGACGCCACGATGCCCACGACCCGCATGGCGGGAATCGGGCTGTCGCTCGCCGAGGTCACGGTCGCGCCAGGTTGCAAGCCGACTTTGTCGGCGAGCCGTTGCGCGAGCACGACCTCGCCGGGCCCCTGCGCCCAGCGTCCAGACACGATGGTCAGGCGATCCACCGGTCCACCGGGGCCATCGCGCCCGGCCAGCGGCGCGACGATGCTCTCGCCAAATGGGCCCTGGATCACCCACGGATCGACCCTCCACGGTCCGACCGCCGCCGCCACGCCCGGGACGGAGGCGGTTGACTCCAGCTGCGCTGCGCCGACGGCGGATGCCGAGAACGACATCGTCAGGTGCGCGCCCAGCGCCTGCTGGAAGGCATGGTCGAAGGGCGCGTCAGTCTCGACCAGTAGCGTCAGCGCCAGGGTCGTGGACAGGCTCGACAGGAACAGGACCAGGGCGATGACCGCGGTCTGCACCTTGCGCCGGCGCAAGTCGGCCAGGCTCTTGCGCAGGACCGCGCTCACTGGACCTCCACCATTCCGCGAGCGCGCATACCGCCGGCGCCGACGACGGCGCCATCGATCAGTCGAATGACACGCGAGGCGTTGGCGCTGGCAAGTCGGTCATCGTGGGTCACGAGAACGATCGTCTGACCACTTCGGTTCAGGTCGGCAAGGATCGCCATCACCTGGTCGCCACTGTGCGAGTCGAGCGCTCCCGTCGGTTCATCGGCTAGCAGCAATGCCGGGCCGTTGATCAGGGCGCGGGCGATCGCCACGCGCTGGCGCTGTCCTCCACTCATCCGAGCCGGGTACTGGTCGCGGACGGCAACGATCTCCAGTCGCTCGAAGAGATCCTCGGCGCGACGCCGCGCGTCCGCCGGCTTCACACCGGCCAGCTGGGCCGGGATCAGCACGTTGTCCAGGGCCGTCAGGTTATTGAGCAGGTTGAAGAACTGGAAGACGATCCCCACCCGCGCCCGTCGGAAACGGGCAAGGGCCGCCTCGCTCATCCGTCCGAGATTTGCACCGTCGACCACGACCGAGCCTGCGCTCGGCCGATCGAGGCCGCCGATGACGTTCAATAGGGTCGACTTGCCACTGCCGGAGGGGCCCATGATCGCGGTCGCCTGACCGGCTGGAATCCGGATCGAGATCGAGTCGAGGGCCGCGACCTTTCCGCCGTAGAGCTTGCTGACGTCGGTGAGCTCAATCAGTTGTGTCATGGCGCGAGCGTATGGCACGACTGTCAGGGGGTCGTCAGCTTGCGGGGCGAATTCGACTCAGCCGGAATGTGGATTCGAAGCGGCGCTCATCCCGATGAGGGGTGGAGATCATCCTCGCGGCGGATGCGGCGTTGACTGGGCCGCGTTACAGTTCGTTCCGTGGGGCCGTTCGCGCCGATCGCGACGCTCGCCCGCCGGCTGGACGTCCACTGGATCGACCCGGCCCTCGCGATCGGCTTGAGCATCGGGGCGGTCCTCGAAGGATCGGCGCGGGACTCGCTCTCCTTCTCCCCCGCCGTCTTCCTCTGCACGGTCCCCCTGATCGTTCGCCGCCGCTGGCCTATCCCCGTGCTGGTGGCCGCGCTCGCCGGTTTCAGCCTGGCAGGGGGCGCCACCGGGATCATGGCCCTTATGGGCGGTCTCATCGGAGCCCTGTCGATCGGGCTCTATACCCGCAATCAGCTGCTCGCATGGCTGTCAGTGCTAGGCGCGTCGTTGCTCATTGCCTTCGAGTTCGGGAACGGCAACGCGACCTCGACGCTTCCGATCCCGAGCGCGGTGCTGCCGTTTCTGCTGATCGGTGCCGTGTTTCTCGCCGGTCGCGAAATAGCCACGCGCCAAAAGGCGCTCAACCTGCAACACCAGCGCACGGAGCAACTGGAACGTGAACACGAGGAGGCAGTGAAAGCGGCCGCGGAGAGCGAGCGCCGTCACATCGCCCGCGAGCTACACGACGTCGTCGCGCACAGTGTCAGCGTCATGGTGGTGCAAGCAGGCGCCGCGCGCCAGGTGCTCACCGACAAGCCCGAGGCCGCACGGCAGTCCCTGCTCTCGGTCGAGGCCAGCGGTCACGAGGCCATGGCCGAGCTTCGGCGGCTTCTGGGCGTGCTGAACGACAACAACGGTGCTGCGCCGCTGTCGCCGCAACCAGGACTTCAAAATCTTGATGCCCTGATTACCACGATCAAAGATGCCGGCCTTCCGGTCGTTCTCCGGATCGATGGTGATCGCGTCACGCTTCCACCCGGCCTCGACGCGGCCGCGTACCGGATCGTGCAGGAGGCGCTGACCAATGCGCTCAAGTACGCCGGCGGCGCAAAAACCGAGGTGATCCTCCGCTTCGCGCCTGAGGCCGTCGACATCGACGTTGCCGATGAGGGCGTGATCGCGACGCCAAGCGATGGGGTTGGCAGGGGCCTGATCGGTATGCGTGAGCGCGTCGCGGTCTTCGGCGGCACGATCGAGGCGGGCAAACGTCCGGCCGGCGGATACTCGGTCCGCGCCCACCTGCCGATCGAGCCGGCGCCATGAGTACCCGCGTCCTCATCGTCGACGACCAGTCGCTGGTGCGGGCCGGTTTCCGCCTGATCCTCGAGTCGCAACCCGACTTCGAGGTGATCGGCGAAGCGCAAGACGGCGAGGAAGCGGTTGGGCTGACGCGTCGCCATCGTCCCGATGTCGTCCTCATGGACGTGCGTATGCCCCGATTGGACGGGCTCGAGGCCACGCGGCGGATTGTCGAGTCGGGGCTCAACGGTTGCCGGATTGTGATGCTGACCACGTTCGACCTCGACGAGTACGTTTATGCCGCGCTCCAGGCCGGCGCGTGCGGCTTCCTGCTCAAGGATGTGACTCCCGAGCAGTTGATTGCGTCAGTCCGGCTCGTTGCTTCGGGTGATGCCTTACTCGCGCCGTCGATCACTCGACGGCTGATCGACCGCTATGCCGCGGCCAGAGTACCGGCGGCGGTGCACCGAAACCTGGAGGGGCTGACGCCCCGCGAACTCGATGTACTGCGCCTGATGGCGCGGGGCCTTGGAAACCAGGAGATCGCCGAAAAGATGGTCGTCAGCGAGGCAACCGTGAAGACGCACGTCGGCCACATCCTGGACAAGCTGCAGGTCGAGAACCGCGTCCAGGCCGTCGTCGTCGCCTATGAGTCGCGTCTCGTCCGCCCAAACGAGTGAAATCCGACATATTGCCGCGATAAAATTGCGCCTAAGCTGCCGGTCTGGACGAACTGCTCGCGCCGCTGAAAGACCGCTGGACTTACCGACGGATTCTCTCCCTGCTGATCGCGTTCCCGCTCGGGACGGTGTACTTCACCCTCCTGGTCAGCGCGCTGGCGATCGGCGCAAGCCTTGTGGTCGTCGTCGTCGGCATTTTCGTGCTGGCTCTGGATCTTCCAGGACGGCCACCTGAGTCAGCTGCTCGGCTTCACGCCGCAGTCAGTCGACCCCAGCGTGCCGGTCATTTTGTTTGCCATCGTCTTCGGGATGTCGATGGACTATGAGGTCCTGCTGATCAGCCGGATCCAGGAAGAGTACGTGCGTACCGGCGACAACGTCCATGCGATCGCGGAAGGCCTGGAGCGAAGCGGCCGCCTGATCACGGGCGCCGCGGCGATCATGATCGCAGTCTTCCTCGCCTTCGGACTCGCCGAGGTGGTGCTGATCAAGTCGATCGGCCTCGGACTCGCGATCGCGGTGGCGCTCGACGCCACCATCGTGCGCGCCCTGATTGTGCCGGCGATCATGCGGCTGCTAGGCCGCTACAACTGGTGGGCGCCCGCACCGCTCCGGGCCCTGCACCACCGCGTGGGACTCGGGCGGCTCGTCGACGTCCCAGCCGGGAAGGTGGCGTAGGGGAGAAAACCCGGGTTGAGGGTCGTGCTGACACCCTTGCCGGACTGACCCCGGCAGGCGAGAATCGGGCCATGACGTCGGCCCACGGGCAGCGCCTGATCTGGCCGGTCGCCTGGCTGGTGGTCGCGACCGGACTGGGCGACCTATTTCTCCTCGCGCTGAACGCCGGCGGCTCGCCGCTGACGCAATTGGGCACCAGCAACGTGGCGCTGCGGGCTGGCATCCCTGTTTTCGCAATGACGTTCGTCCTCCTTGGAGCTCTCATCGCATCCCGGCAACCCAGCAACCCGGTCGGCTGGATCTGTTGGGGTCTCGGGATCGAGGCAGCGGTCCAGGCCCTGATGACCGAGTACAGCTGGACTACGGCGCGGTTCGGCCCGCTGCCCGGTGCCATCGAAGCCCGCTGGCTGACCGGCGCCCTTGGCGCGGCGTTGTTCTTCCTAGCCTTCGCTTTCATCATCCTCTTGTTCCCTGACGGACACCTGCCCTCGCCAAGGTGGCGTCCCGCCGTTGTCGGTGCATCCCTGTTGCTCGGAATCGGCGCCGTGGTTCATTTGGTCGAAACGGCGCCAGCAGGTCTCTTTCCAACCTTTCACCTGGACGGCTCGCAGGCGCCTAGCCCATCAATCCTTGGCCTTCCAGCCATCCTCGTGGCCCTGAGCGCACTGGTGGTGAAATACCGCCGGGCCGACCAGGTCCGGCGGCTACAGATCAGGTGGGTCGCCTTTGCCGCCGCGCTGGTCGCAGTCGGCGCGCTCGTCATCCCACTCATCGGCGCCACCGTCCTGCCTGAGTCCTTCGTCACCGGCCCTGGTATGGAAGTCCTCTTCGCAGCGGGAACCTCAACAATCGTTCTGCTTCCGATTGCGATCGCGGTCGCGGTCCTCCGCTACCGCCTGTACGACATCGACCTGGTGCTGAACCGGACGCTCGCCTATGGGTCGCTAGCCGTGTCGATCACCGTCATCTACATCGCCATCGTCGTCGGTATCGGAAGTATCATCGGCCGGGCAGGCCAGGCAAACTTCGTGCTGTCCCTCGTCGCCACGGCGCTGGTCGCCGGCGCCTTTCAACCGCTGCGTACGCGCGGCCAGCGGCTTGCTAACCGGTTGGTCTACGGGGACCGCGCCACGCCGTATGAGGTGCTATCACGCTTTTCGGAGCGCATCGCCGAGACGGTCGCCAGTGACGAAACGCTCGCCCAGATGGCTCGGGTCCTTGCCCAGGGAACGGGGGCAGGCCGAGCCGAAGTCTGGCTGCGCAGCGGGTCGTCGTTGTCAGTCGCGGCCCAGTATCCGGGCGCGCTCGAGCATCCTGAGGCAATCGCCATCTACGCGACGGGGTCATTAAAGATCGCCGGCGCCGACGCGGTCGTGCCCGTGAACCACAAAGGGGAGTTGCTCGGTGCGCTGGCTGTCTGGAAGCGGAAGGGCGAATCGCTGACCCCGATGGAGCAGAAGCTGATGGGTGACCTGGCCCACCAGGCAGGGCTGGCGCTGAAGAACGTTGGGCTGGCCGCCGACCTTCGGCAGCGTCTTCAGGAATTACGCGCGTCGCGCGAGCGGCTCGTCACCGCGCAGGACGTCGAGCGTAGACGGCTCGAGCGCAACATTCACGATGGCGCGCAACAGAACCTGGTTGCGCTGAGGATCAAGCTGGGCCTGGCCAAGCAGACGTGGCAGAAGCATCCGGAGCGGATGGGAACGCTCCTCGAAGACTTGGCGGCCGAGGCGGATGAATCGCTCAACACCCTGCGCGAACTGGCCCGCGGCATCTATCCCCCATTGCTCGCCGATAAAGGGCTCGCCACGGCGCTCGAGGCGCAGAGCCGACGCTCGCCGATTCCGGTGCAGCTATCGAGCGACGGCGCGGAACGGTACCGCCCGGATCTCGAGGCGGCGATCTATTTCTGCTGCCTCGAGGCGCTGCAGAATGCCGCCAAGTACTCGTCGGCGAGCCAGGTTCAGATCAACCTCAGCCAGCAAAATGGCGATCTGGTTTTTGCCGTCAAGGACGACGGCCGCGGCTACGACCCGGCGCAGGTGAAGCGGGGCGCCGGCTTGCAGAACATGGTCGATAGGATCGAAGCGCTCGGTGGGACACTCGAGATTAGCTCAGCGGTGGGTGCGGGGACGGTGGTAAGCGGGAGGGTCCCCGCGCTTACTTGACCTTCAGGTCGGCGGTGCAGCAGAACGCTCCCATGTCCGGATTCCACTCGAGGGTCAGGGGCGCGGCCAGCGAATCGGGACGGTAGCAGATGGTCACGGGGCCGTAGCGCGCCCCGTTGACGAACTCCGTCCTCGACCAGTGCGTGCAACCGGGCGGATCCTGGATGGCATTGAAGCTGTGGCGCTGAGCATCGAGCAGCTTGAGATCCGCGGGGTCCGCGTGTGTCGCGCCGCTCGCATTCCGAAACGTCGCCTGCATGCGGATGACACCATCCGCCTCGCTCACCTTGGAAATCCATAGCGTGTAGTTCTGCAGGTTCAAGCACGGTTGAGGTGCGCAGGGAGCGGAGCTCGCCAGCCCACCGATGGGTCCCGCCGATTGCGAGCCGAGGGCGGAGAAGGCAACCGCCCCGAGCGACACCACCACGATGGCGGCGATGCCGATGAGCCCAATGCGGACCCATCGGCGTCCTCGAGCCACGATCGGAGACTACTGGATGACAACAGCGGTGCCCACGCTGGCCCAGCCGTAGAGCTTGCCCATGACGGATGACGGAACGTTAATGCAACCGTGCGTGCCCTGGGTGAGATTGGCGCCGGGCCCGTAGACCGTCCGCCAGGGCGCGTCGTGGAGGAAGTAGCCGCCGTCGGCGAAAAGCATCGCATAGGAAACCCACTCCGTCGGGTACCAGTACTGGTTACCGCGTGGCCAGGGCGAGACAAATTTGTACGGCGTGTACTTCGCCATCACGTGGTACCTGCCCACCGGTGTGGCCAGCGCCGGTCGCCCGGTCGCGACCACGCTGGTCAGGAAGACGTTGCCGTTCTCGTAGGCCGTCAGCCGCTGCGCGGCCAGTGAGACCACGATCAGTTTGCCGTCACTCGCCGGAGTCGGCGCGGCGACCGGTGCGGGTGTCGCGTTTGCCGTAGGCGTGGCCGCCGGCTCCGGCGTCGGCGCGGTGGTCGCGGTCGGGGTCGGGTCCGGTGACGCCGTTGTGGTCGTCGCCGGCGCCGGCAATGAGTCCTGTGGGCCCCCGCCTGCCGACCCGGCAGTCGCGCGTGCCACGTAGCTGGTCGCGACCGACACCCCAGCGTAAGCGCCGAAGGCGGCCACGGTCAGTCCCAACGTGATGGCGATGACGCCCAGGACCTGGCCGGGTAATGAATGACTTCGGGTCGATTCTCTCGCTACCATTTCGATCTCCTTCGCTCTCGGGCAGATAAATTCCACCCATCAGACGCAGGAAACCGAGCTCACGGCGCAGCGACTAGGAAATTGGTGCCTCGCCGAGCAGGATCTGCCAGGATTCGACCTTCGTCACGACGAGGAGGCCCATCGGCGTCCAGGGATCAGCCGCCAGCCGGGCATGGATGGCCGGCTCGTTTTTCGCCTTGACGATCAGCAAAATGGTCGGCCCGTCGCCCACCGGCCCGCCGAGCGCGACGAATCCAGCCTCCACCAGGCCATTCATGAAGCTGGCATGCGCGTCCCAGCGTTCCTGGCCTGTCATCGGCCGACCTGGCCGAGCCAGCCGTCGCAGCCCGGCCGCTAACCGAGCAAAGGACGGCGCCTCATCGTTTGATGTGGCGCCGTTTTCCTTTCCGGAGCGTTACCCTGAGGGGATGACCGGAAAGGAAGTCCTGCAGATGCAGCTGACGGCCTCCTTTAACCTGCTGGACGAGCGGATCCAAAAAGTCACGGATCAGGAGTGGACCGCCCGGCCCATCCCCGGCGCGAGCCTGCTGGGCTTCACGCTCTGGCATACGTCGCGCATCATCGACTGGACGATTCACTGCGCGATCCAGGGTGTGCCGGAGATTGCCGACCGGCCGGAGTGGAAGGGGCTGCTCGCCTCGGAGGCGGCCTACGGTGCCGGGATCACGGGCGACCTCGCCGACCAGGTCGCCCGCACCATTTCGAAAGACGACCTGCGGAAGTACCTCGGTACCGTCCGAACAACAAGTCTTGGCTGGCTCAAGTCCGTGGCCGACACCGATCTCGACCGGGTACCCGACCTCCACGCCCACCAGCAGTCAAATCCGCGCTACCTAGAGCCCCAAATCTGGGCCGAGGTCAGCAGCCTCGCCGGACTGCCGACCTGGCAGATCCTCGCGCGGCCCCCGATCTCACACGCCCGGATCCATCTCGGCGAGGTCGATCTGGCTCTTCAAACCGTGCGGGCTCGCGCCACGATTTGATCGGTTGCCGGTAGCGCTCAGCCGCGGGGATTACGAGCTGCGTCTGGAGCGCTGAACCAGGTAGAGCAGCCCCATCGCAACGCCACCGAGAATGATGCAGACCGCCAGGCCTGATCCGATCGTGTCGAGCGTGGGTGAGCCCG
>JALYYC010000148.1 GCA_030946755.1 Candidatus Dormiibacterota bacterium | reverse complement strand
CGACGGGAGTTGATGGCAGGGCCGCTCGCGCCCTGGCGTGTTCCCCTCGCTACACTCGGTCACGTGCCTGCCCGCCTGATTGACGGCCGCGCCCATGCGGCTGCGATTCGTGCTGAGCTCAAGACCGAGGTTGAGACGCACCGCAATCAGCGCCCACCCGGCATCACGGTGATCCAGGTCGGCGATGATCCGGCCTCGACGACGTACGTCCGCGGCAAGCACAAGGCCGCCGAGGAAGCCGGCTTCATGTCCGCAATCGAGCATCTCCACGACGTGAGCCAGGCCGAGCTCCAAGCGCATATCGACCGGCTGGCCGCCGATCCCAGGGTCGACGGCATCCTGCTCCAGATGCCGCTGCCGAACGGGCTCGATCCGGACCAAGCGCTGGAGCGTATCCCGCCACATAAAGATGTCGACGGCCTGCATCCTTACAATGCGGGCCGGCTGGCGCAGGGCAATCCCACCTTCGTGCCGGCCACGCCGCTGGGGGTCCTCGAGCTGCTGCGCCGTGAGCGGATCGATCCGACCGGCAAGTGCGCCGTTGTCGTCGGGCGCTCCCGCCTCGTCGGACGGCCCGTGGCGCTCCTGCTGCTGCAGAACCACGCCACCATCACGATCGCCCATGCGCGATCGGTGGACCTGCCCGCGATCACGCGGACCGCCGACATCCTGATCGCCGCCACCGGGAAGCGCGGCTTGATCACGGGTGATCACGTCCGGCCCGGTGCCACTGTCATCGACGTTGGCATCACGCGTGACCCCGTGACCAACAAGCTCACCGGTGACGTGGACCGAGCGAGCGTCGAGCCGATCGCGGGCGCGCTGACCCCGGTGCCTGGTGGCGTCGGCCCGATGACGGTCGCCATGCTGCTGGTCAACACCTATCGAGCCTACCGGCAGCACCTCGGCACGCCGTGACCTACGCGGAATCCCTCACCTACCTGAGCTCGCTCGGCCGATTCGGCATCAAGCTCGGCCTCGAGCGGACCCGCGCGCTTCTCGCCGAGCTGGGCAACCCCGAAGAGCTCTTCCAGGGTGTCCTGGTCGCCGGCACCAACGGCAAGGGCTCCGTCTGCGCCATGCTCGCCGCCATCCTGCAAGAGGCCGGCTACCAGGTCGGGTTCATGCCCAAGCCCCATCTCGTCTCCTACACGGAGCGGATCCAGGTGAACCAGCGGCCGATCGCCGAGGACGATTTCGCGGCGCTGCTCACCTCGTTGCAGCCGGTGATCGATCGCGTCGCCTTAGAACACGGACCGCCGACCGAGTTCGAGATCCTGACGGCGGCGGCGCTCCACTACTTCGGCCGCGCCGGCATCGACCTGCTCGTCTGCGAGGTCGGGCTCGGTGGCCGCCTCGATTCGACCAATGTTCTCGACCTCGGCGTCGAGGTCATCACCAACATCGCGCTCGACCACACGCAATACCTGGGCTCGACGCTGGAGGCGATCGCCGGCGAGAAGGCGGGCATCCTCAAGCCACAGAGCGTCGCCATCACCGGTGCGCAGCCGCCGGCGCTCGGCGTCATCGAGGGGGTCGCGTCGACCCAGAAGATCCCGCTGCTCCGTCTCGGCCAGGAGATCCAGGTCATGGCATCCGATCGAGGCTGGGCTGGCATGGTGGCGACGATCACGACCCCGGCCGGGACCTATAAGGACCTCCGGGTCCCGTTGCTCGGCGTCTACCAGGCCGACAACGCCGCGCTCGCGGTGGCGGCGATCGATGCGCTGCGGGCACGCGGCTGGGAGATCTCCAACGGCGAGCTGCGCAACGGCCTGGCGCATGCGCGCTGGCCCGGCCGGCTCGAGGTCATCGACCGGGATCCGATCGTGCTGGTCGACGGGGCCCACAATCCGGCGGGGCTCGAACGCTCCCTGGCCACGGTCCGCGGGCTGGCGAAGGATCGGCCGCTGGTCATCATCTTCGGCGCCATGAAGGACAAGGACCTGCCCGCGATGCTGGCGCTGCTGCGCGCGACCCGGGCGCCCGTTGTCTTCTCCGGCATCGACTGGCATCGTGCCACCAGGCCGGAGGACCTGGCGGCGCAGTTTGGCAGCGATATGTCGATGGCGCCCTCGATCACCAAGGCCCTGGCGATGGCCCGGGAGCGCGTGGGCCCCGGCGGCCTGGTGTTCGTTTGTGGTTCGCTTTACCTCGTGGGGGAGGCAATCGCCGCTGCGCGTCGACTGGTGACGGTATGAAGATCGGCCTCATGATCGAAGGCCAGGAAGGGCTGACCTGGGAGCGCTGGTTCGCCCTTGCCGGGCAGGTCGAATCGCTGGGGCTGGACTCGCTCTGGCGGTCCGATCATTTCTTCAGTGTCATGGGCCGGACCGAGCGGTCGTCACTGGAGGCCTGGGTCTCGATGACCGCGCTCGCGGCGCGAACCAGGAAGATCCGATTCGGGCCGCTGGTAAGCCCGATGACGTTTCGACACCCCGCGCTGCTGGCACGGATGGCCGCGGCGGTCGATGTGCTTTCACAGGGTCGGCTGGTCCTGGGCGTGGGCGCGGGCTGGAACGAGGACGAGCACGCCGCCTACGGCATCACCCTCCCGCCGATGAAGGAACGGATGGACCGGCTGGAGGAGGGCATCAACGTCATCCGGGCGCTCTGGCAGGGTGGCCCGGTAACGCTGGATGGCCGGTACTACCCGCTTCGCGATGCCATGCTGGCTCCGCGGCCGGTGCAGCGTCCCGGCCCGCCACTGTTGATCGGCGGCGACGGCGAGGTCCGCCTGCTCGCGATCGTGGCCAAGTACGCCGACGAATGGAACTCCCACGCCGCCACGCCGGATGCCTATCGAGCCAAGTGCGCGAAGCTGGAGGAACACTGCCGGCACGTTGGGCGTGATCCCGATCAGATCCATCGCTCGTGGATGGGCGGGGTGTTGATCGCGTCGGACCAACGTCAGTTGGCGGAGCGGGCTCGCTGGCTAAAGTCCTTTCTGACCGTTCTCACGGACGTTCCCGATGACCAGGTTGTCGCGACGCTGCGGGCCAAGGCCTGGCTGGCCGGTACGCCGGAAGAGATTGCGAACCAGCTCGGCGAGTGGAGCGCCGTCGGCATGCAGCGCGTGATGCTGCAGTACTACGACCTCAACGACCTCGATAGCCTCGCGCTGCTGGCGCAGGTCGCGCGCGACGTCGCCTGAGGGCCTAGCCTCCGGCGGCGGTCTTCATGTCGCGGTTGTAAGCGTCGTTCAGCGGCGCGAAGAGCGCCTTGTCCGCGTTGTCGAGGGCGGCCGAATCGGAATTCGACAGCGCCGCGGAGTCCGCATCGCCGGCCGCCGTCCATTTTGCGACTCCGGCCTGGTCATGCGCTTGCGCCGCGGCCAGCAGGCCCTTGAGGTCGGTGATGACCTTCTGCATGCCGTCGAGTAGTGGCTTGATCTGGGTGGGGACGGCGGGGGGCTTGGCGAGCGCCGTCGCCTGGTGCAGGCTGGATTCGGTCGCGTTGACCTGGCTGATCACCGTCGCCACGTCGGCATTTTGATTGAGGTTGCCTAAAGCCACGAATCCCGCGATCGAGTCGAAGAAGGGATGCAGGAATTGGGACTGTTGCTTGTTGTAGCTGATCGCCCTGGTGGCGGTCGCCAGTGCCGAGTTCGCGGCGTCGACCCGCTTCGCGTCGCCACTCAGAATGCCCTGAAACGGCAGCGTGAGCGCCGAGCCATGCAGGGCTGGCCGGACGTCCGCGAGCGCGGCCCGATCGGCTTTGACGAGGTCCTGCGCCTGCACCATCCGGACATCGAACTTGGCGAGCGCCGCCTTGATGGCCGTCATGTCCGGGTTGGCCGACTTCAGATCGATCCCCTTGAAGGGATCTTCCGAGAGCACAGTCGAGACCGTGTCCTGGTGCTTGATGGTCGCGTTCAGGGCCGTGTGGGCCTTCCCCGAGGCGGCCGCGGCGCTGATGGCCCCCGCCACCACGTAGCCGATGATCAACAGGACGACCAGGGCGATTGCCCCGACCATCGGCCACCGGTTCCGCCGAGGGGGTGCAGGCGTTACTGGCGCCGGCGGGTCCGGAGGCGCGGGCGTCGTGACGTTCCCCGGCTGGTCCCCTACCATTTCCTTCCCCCCTTGGCGGCCTGCGGCCGATTCCCTTCTCATAACATATGGCTTACCCGCTGGTCCAGTCAATGGACTGAACGTGATCGCGTCGCTGAGGCCGACCGGGCTATTCTTCCGACAGGATGAGGCAACTGATAGCCACCGCGGGAGGGCCGCTCACCGAGCCCACGGCCCAGGCCCTCGAGGCGGCGCTCGAGGCCGGCACCCAGGGCTTCTGGCTCGATATCGAAAACCCCGACGAGCCGGACTACGCCATTCTGCAGGAGATCTTCCATTTCCACCCCCTGACGCTCGAGGATATCCGGCACCAGAATCAGCGACCGAAGCTGGAGGAGTTCGGCGACTACTCTTTCGCGGTCCTCTTTACCGCCGACTGGAAGGCGGGCGAGCTACAAATCCGCGAGCACCATCTCTACATCTCCAAGCGCTACCTCGTCAGCGTCCACCTCGAGCCGTCGCCCGAGCTGAAGACGCTCTACCAGCGGCTGAAGGAGACTCCTGAGCTCACCACGCGCGGCCTCGCGTTCCTCTTCTACCTCGTCGTCGACAAGTTGGTCGACGAGGTCTTCACCGTCATCGATGAGCTCGACGGGGAAACGGACAAGCTGGAGGACGCCATTCTGTCGCGGGACAACCGCGAGGCTCTCCCGCAAATCTACAACCTCAAGCGCGCGGTGGTCGA
>JALYYC010000141.1 GCA_030946755.1 Candidatus Dormiibacterota bacterium | reverse complement strand
GCTTCATTGGCGACGATCTGCAGGATCCACGGCCGGAAGCTCGCGCCCGGGCGAAACCGGGCAAGGGCGCGGAAGGCCTTGACGAATGCCTCCTGGCAGGCGTCCTGCGCGTCAGCTTCGGACTGGGCGATCAGATACGCGGTGCGAAAGGACACGCTTGAATAACGCTCCACAAGTTGCTCGTAGGCGTTGACGTCGCCGGCACGCGCTCGATCGATGAGCTGCGATTCCTCCAGTGGACGGCCCTCCACCGAGTTATTACCCTGCGATCTATACACCGGCCGCGCTAGCGGGGTTCCCTGGTCCTAGGCGCCCAGCCCCCTGATCGCCGCCTCGGCCGCCGCGCGTTCGTCCCACGGCTGCTTGCCGCGACCCACCAGGATGCTTCGCTCATGGCCCTTGCCGGCTAAGAGAATGGTGTCCCCGGGTGCCGCGCGGCTGACCGCATTGGCGATCGCGTTGAGCCGGTCCTCGATGCGCGCGTAGTTGACGCCGTCTTTCCAGCCGACCTCTTCCGCGCCGGCGGCAATCTCGTTGAGGATCTTCCCGGCGTCTTCCTCGCGCGGATCCTCGTTGGTGAAGACGGCGTAGTCACTGAGGCGGGCCGCGATCTCCCCCATCCAGGGCCGCTTCTCTCGATCCCGATCGCCCGCGCTGCCGAAAACGGCGATCAGCTTCCCGCTGGTCACCGGCCGCAATTCGCGCAGGACCTTTTCCAGGCTCTGCGGCGTGTGGGCATAGTCGATGATGACGGCGAAGGGCTGGCCGAGATCGACGCGTTCCATCCGGCCGCTCACGCCAACGAACGACTCAAGCCCTTTCTGGATCTCGTCGAGGGAGAGGCCAACCGAAATGCCGGTGGCCGCGGCCGCGAGCGCGTTGGCGGCGTTCCAGCGCCCGCTCACGGCGAGGCGGAACGTCAGCGGCCCGAGTGGCGTTGTCGCCTCGACCTGCAGGCCCTGGGCTGACGCCTCCACCCGCTGCGCCTTGAGGTCGGCGTCGAGCTGGACGCCGTAGGTCAACCGCTGTGGGATCGGCCGGCGGACGAGGTAGGCGTAGCTCGGGTCGTCGCGGTTCAGGATCGCGGTCTTTGCCAGTCCCTTCGGCGCACTCTGGGCGGTGAGGTCGATCAATGAGGCCTTCGCTTCGCGATAGGCCTCGATCGTCCGGTGAAAGTCGAGGTGCTCGTGGGCGATATTCGTGAAGACGGCCACGTCATAGTCGCAGCCGACCACCCGCTGCAGGGCAAGCCCGTGCGAGCTCGTCTCGATGACGACGTCCTGGATGCCTGAATCGCGCATTTTGGCCAGCTGCTCCTGGATCTCGAGCGCCTCGAGTGTCGTCTGTCGCGAGTCGTTGGCGCTGATCTCCGCGCCGAGGCGAATGTCGACCGTGCTCATCGATCCGGCGCGCCGGCCACTGCTCAGCAGCATGTGCTGGATCATCGTGGTGGTCGTGGTCTTGCCATCGGTCCCCGTCACGCCGATCACCACCATGGCCCGCGTTGGATGACTGAAGAACGCACTCGAGATCAGGGCAAGCGCGCGCCGGGTGTCGGCGACCACCACCTGCGGCCAGGCGGTCCCGGTTTGTCGCTGCACCACGGCAACGGCCGCGCCGTCGCGCAGCGCCGTTTCGACGTACCGATGACCGTCCGTGTGCTCGCCGGGGATGGCGACAAAACAATCCCCGGGGCGCACCCGCCGCGAGTCGTAACAGACCCCTTTCACCTCGGGATCGGCCGGCGCTTCGATCGCGGGGACGCCTTGAAGCAACTCGCTGAGCTTCACGATCGTGATGCTACGCTCAGCCCTTGGTGGTCAGGCTCCGCCGCGATCCCCTTCGGATCGGCGCTTTCGAATTCAATTGGGGCTCGCGCACCTACGTGATGGGCATCGTCAATGTCACGCCCGATTCCTTCTCTGGAGACGGGATCACCTCCGTGGACGCCGCCCTGGAGCGCGCCCGGCAGATGGAGGCCGACGGCGCCGACCTGATCGATGTGGGGGCGGAGTCCACCCGGCCCGAGACCTGGACCGGCCCGGGGCTCCCGGAGACAGAAGAGATCGCCCGGGTCCTGCCGGTGATCGAGGCGATCGCGCGCGCCGTGCGCGTGCCCGTCTCGATCGACACGTACAAAGCGGCGGTGGCACGACGGGCCATCGCGGCTGGCGCCGGGATCGTCAACGACGTCTTCGGCCTGCGCCGCGACCCGGTGATGGCGGCGGTGGTCGCGGAGGCCGGCGTGCCGGTGATCGTGATGCACAACGGCGCCACGCCGGCAGGAGCCGACCTGGTCGACGAGATCCGGCGCGGGCTCGAGGAGAGCCTCGCCCTCGCCACGGGCGCCGGGATCGATCGCGAGCAGATCCTCATCGATCCGGGGATCGGTTTCGGCAAAGACCGCGAGGGGAACCTGGAGATTCTCCGCCGGTTGGCCGAGTTCCGTGGGATCGACTGCCCGATTCTCGTCGGTCCGTCCCGGAAGTCATTCATCGGCAAGACGCTCGACCTACCCGTTGGTGACCGACTCGAAGGGACCGCGGCCGCAGTCGCGCTCAGCATCGCCGGCGGCGCCGACGTCGTCCGCGTGCACGATGTCCGGGCGATGGTCCGGGTCGCGCGAATGGCGGACGCGATCGTTCGCGGGACGCAGGCATGACGCGGGCCTGGCTCGCGCTGGGGAGCAACCTCGGGGACCGGGCCGCTTATCTGGCGGCGACACGCCAAGGGCTGGCCGGCGAGGGCATCGCCGTGGTCCGCGCCTCAGAGGTGGCCGAGACCGAGCCGGTTGGGATCGTCTCCCAGCCGCGCTTTCTCAACCAGGTGCTCGAGGTCGAGACGGCCCTCGAACCGCGGCCCCTGCTCGACACCATCAAGCGTCTCGAGACGGAGCTGGGCCGTCAGCCGCGGCAGCGCTGGGGGCCGCGCGAGATCGACATCGACATCCTTCGTTACGACGAGCGGACCGTGGACGAACCCGGGCTCAAGATCCCACACCCCGAGCTGCCGAACCGTCCCTTCCTGCAGACGCTGCTTGCCGAGGTCGCCCCCTGATGGACGCGCCCCTGCGCGTCGCCTGGCTGGGCCATCAGAGCGGCCGCTCCGGGGACGGCCTGCTTACGTACTCCCGCGAGACCGTCGCCGGTCTGCGCGCGCGGGGAGTCAAGGTCTTCTTCGTGCACCATGGCGACCTCGGGACCGCGACCGACGACACCATCCCCTTGAAGTCGCTGACCAGCAGCCACCGCTACATCATTTCGTCGCCGCGCACCAAGCGGACCATCACGCAGCTGCTCCAGCGCGAGCGGGTCGACCTGGTGCATGTGAGCCTGAGTTTCTCCACCCTGATCGACTTCGGTCTTCCCGAGCTCTGTCACGAGCTGGGCCTCCCGGTGGTCGCCACGTTTCATGTCCCGTACGATTCGCGCTTCTCACTCTGGCAGGGAATCAGCACCGCCCTGTATCGCTTCTACTCGCAGTCGCTCGCCAGCTACGACCGCGTCGTGATCTTTTCCGAGCAACAGAAGACGTTGCTGGTTCACTACGGCGTGCCCGAGGCGAACGTTGCCGTGATTCCCAATGGCGTCGATGTGGCCAAGTACACGCCCGGCCCGAGCGCCTTTGCGCCCACGATGGGCGCAGGGACCCTGATCGGCTACCTCGGGCGCATCGACCCGGAGAAAAATGTCGACACACTCCTGCGCGCGTTCCAGGACCTCGATCCCCCGGAGGAGGTCAAGCTGGTGCTGGTTGGCAGCGGAAGTGACCGCCGCCGTCTCAGCCGCCGGTTTGCCAGCGAGCGCGTGGTCTTCACCGGACAGGTGATCGACGAGGCGGAGCGGATCGGGATGTTGCGCGCCATGGACATCTTTGTGTTGCCATCGACCGTCGAAGGACTTTCGCTCTCGTTGCTGGAGGCCATGGCGTGCGGCATCGCCCCGGTCGCGACCGACGTCGGGTCTGATGGCGAGGCGATCCGCAACGCCGGCATCGTCCTGGACCCGCGCGACCTGGAGAGCCAGCTTCGCCTCGCGCTTCGGACGCTGCTCGAATTTCCCGACTTCCGCGCCGAACTGGGCCGTCGGGCGCGCGCCCGTGCCCT
>JALYYC010000130.1 GCA_030946755.1 Candidatus Dormiibacterota bacterium | reverse complement strand
GGGGCTCGCTCTTGCTCCTCGTCGGGTTCGCGCTGGCGATCGGGCTGGCGATCAAGTACCGGTACCGCCGCCGCTGGCGAGGCTGGTCCGCCCTCCCCTACGGGCTCGGGTCCAGTGTTGCCATTCTGTTGTTACCCTACGTGCTGCGGCCGTCGCCCTGCGTCCAGACGTCGGTTGTCGGCTGCTACCAGGCCTTCACCATCGGGGTCTTCCTCGCCGCCCTGCTCCTGGCACTCGCCGGGCTCGCCCTCGGCGTGCTGGAGCTTCGCCGCTGGCGGCGCTCACTCGGTGCATAATTGGCACGATCCTCGGGCATCTCAGGGCAGCACGGGGACAAAACTTGGAGGTGGGATTAATGCCAACCTATATGGATGTGCACGAAGGCATGCACGTGACTCCCGAGCAGCTGGCCGCCGCGCACCAACTCGATGTCGAGGCCCAGAAGGGCACCGGCGTCGAATACGTGCGGTACTGGCTCGATTCGAAGGCGGGAAAGGTCTTCTGCCTGGCGAAGGGACCGAACAAAGAGGCTGTCGCTGCGGTCCACAAGAAGGCCGGCCACCCGGCCAACGAGCTTTACGAGGTCCACGAAGGACACTAGCCCGCCGTTAGCTTCGGGCTAGCGGTGCCTCGGTGAGGGCCGGCCGGGGCAGGCGGCCATGGACGACTGAGTACCCGGTGGTGTTCCGGAGCACCTGGACTCGGTCCGTGTCCATCTGCAGGTCGAGCGAGCCATCGCCGGCGCGAAGGTTCTTCAATGTCAGCGAGGGCAACCAGTCGGGCAGGTCCGGGTTCACGTACATGGTGCGAGTGCGGCCGACGGTGTGGATGCCGCACAGGATCGCGACCAGCCGGAAGATCGCGGCCGCCGCCCAGGCCTGCGGCACGTTGGCGCCCAGGTAAGGCACCGGAAAGGCGCCGGCATCGCGCGGCAGGCCGGCGAAGAGCTCGGGGAGCCGGTAAGCCTGGAATCGCTCGGCGGCGGCGAAGATGCCCTCCGCCACCTGCTGTGCCTCCTTGTGCCGGCCGGCGCGCCGGAAGCCCCCCGCCAAATTCGCGTTATCATGGGGCCAGACCGACCCGCAGTGATAGGAGTAGGGGTTGTACCCCGGATGTGAGCTGGAGAGCGTCCGGACGCCCCAGCCGCTCCACATGTCCTCCGCCATCAGCCGGTCGACGACGCGGTCGGCCCGATCGGGAGGCACGATCCCGCTGCCCAGGCAGTGCCCGGCATTCGACGCCACCGTCTCGAGCGGTCGCTTCTCGCCGTCGAGCCCGAGATAGTAGGTGCCCTCCGACTCCCACCAGAAGACCTCGTTGAACCGTTCGAAGAGTCGGCGCGCCTTGTTCCGCATGTCGGTCGCCCGTTTCGGCTCCTCCAGCAACTCATAGATCTCGGCCATCCGCAGCAGGGCGTCGAACGCGTAGCCCTGGAGCTCACAAAGCGCGATCGGGCCATCGGGGATGGACCCGTCTGCGTGCCGGATCGCGTCCCACGAATCCTTCCATCCCTGGTTCTGGATCCCGTGTTTGGAGCGGCGGAAATACTCCTGGAACCCGTCGCCATCGCGGTCGCCGTACTTCAGGATCCAGCGCAGGGCGGCGTCGGCGTTCTTCCGATAGCGTCGGAGCAGGCCGAGGTCGCCGGTCCACTGGTAGGCGTAGGAGAGCACGATAAGGTAGAGGGGCGTCGCGTCGTGGGTACCGTAGTAGGGCGCAAACGGGAGGAGCCCGAGGCTCGCGAGCTCCCCGGACCGGACCTCGTGCGGGATTTTCCCCGGCTCCTTGTCCTGCTCCGCATCGTCGTCCCTGGCCTGCACCCGGGCCAGCGCCTGGAGGGCGCCCAGGGCGAACTCGGGATAGCCGCTGATACTCTCGAGCGAGACGACCAGCGAGTCCCGGCCGAAGATCGTGACGAACCAGGGGATGCCCGCCGCAGGCACGAACACGCTCTTCCCCACCGCCGTGTCCACCATCCGTAGCGCTTCGATGTCGTCCGCCGCCTGGTGCCAGATGGCCGGGAGCGTGGCATGCGTTGTGATCAGTTCGACCGGGGGTAACGGGTGCGGATTGATCTTGGCCTGCGCCGCCGTCACGGTGTGGCAGGGCAGCGTCCGCGCCTCATGGTCACCGATCACCGGCCGCCAGAGCAGACAGACGTGCCAGGTGGCCCGCGGCGCGATCTCACAGGTGAAGACCAGGCGACCGTTGGCAAAGCCCGGAGGCGACCCAGGCTTTTCGACCTTGACCACCAGGCCGCGGCGGAAGGATCGGTTGCGATAGGAGCTGCGCAGTTCCGCGATCCGCCGTCCCCAGGTCGTCTGGATGTCGCCGCGCCTGATCAGGTGGCGGGCGTGCACATCGAAGATGTCGGCGAAGTCCGACTCGATGGCGACCTCGAGGACGAGTCGCACGGGGTGGGACGCGTAGCTGGTCAGGTCGTAGTCCTCGTGGACGCCTTCGAGGATGCTGCGCTCGAGCCGGAGGCCGATTGAGCCCTCCGCCAGCACGCCGTCCCTGCCGCCATCGGCCCCGGGGCTCAGCGGCAGTTCGGGCGTCATGAACTCGTGCCGAGACGAGAAGTACTCGACCGCGGTCGCGTCGAGCAGGAGCGGCGGGCGACCGTTGATCGTGAGGCCGTAGCCGCTCACGAGCCGGGTGTCTTTCGCGTAGAAGCCAAGGTCGCCGCTGGGAGCGACGGTGCCGTCGCGCTGGCAAACCAGGAATTGGCGGTCGTGGTTGATGGTGACGGTGGACGGGCCGACGGTGACGGGCATCCGGTGCCGATGTTACGGGATGCGAGACATGCCCTTACACCGGGGTCCCTCCTGTTAGCGTGATGGCACGATGCCGGATTCGACCGCGTCCATCGCCGCACTCCTTCACGAGGCCGGCGCGACGCACCATCGCGTCTACCGCATCGTCGACGGCGCCGATCCCGACTGGGCGTCCTGGTATGCGGACTGGCTGATCAACCTCTCGGAATTGCCCCAGATCCTGGGTGGGGCCCCGGTCCGCAGCGAGCTTGTCTACATGCTCGTCCGGCTTGATCGAGAGTTCACAGCGCAAAAGCCGTCCGGCCGCTGGGAAGACTATTACGCTCGTGAACTCCTTGAGCACTTCACCCGGCCGTCGTCGTAGTGGCGGTCGATCTGGCCGACCAGCTGAGGAGCCCCTTTCCACCCATCGCGGAGTATGCATTCCTCGCCGACGGCGAGGTCAATGCGCTGATCGCGCCCACTGGAAACGTCGAGTGGATGTGCCTGCCGCGTCCCGATTCGCCCAGCGTCTTTGGCGCCATCCTTGATCGGGCCGCGGGCGGATTTCGGCTCGGCCCGGCCGACATCACCGTGCCCGTGGCGCGGCGCTACCTCCCAGGGACGCTCGTGTTGGAAACGACCTGGCGAACGAACCGCGGATGGCTCGTCGTGCGCGACGCACTTCTGATCGGACCGTGGCACGACGTGACACGACGCTCCGACCATTTCCTCCGCCCGCCCACCGACACCCAGGCCGAGCACATTCTCATCCGCACCGCGCGCTGCGTCAACGGCAGCGTCGAGCTCAGCCTCGACTGCGAGCCGGTGGGAAACTACGGCCGGGTGGATGGCGAGTGGAGTTTCGCCGGCGACGGGTACAGCTGTGCTGAGGCCGCCGTCGGCGAAGAGTCTCGGCTGCGCCTGAGCACAAGCCTCCGGCTTGGCATAGAGGGACGCCGGGCAACCGCTCGGACGACCTTGCAGGCCGGGGAAACCGCCTTCGCCGCCTTCTCCTGGTCGCATCGTGATGAGGTCACCAGTTACGACGACGCTGCCGCACGGATCGAGCGGACGGCGCAATTCTGGCGGGACTGGCTCAATCACGGCGATTTTCCCGACCATCCGTGGGCCCCGGTCCTCCAGCGCAGCGCGCTGACGCTGAAAGGCTTGATCTATACGCCGACCGGCGCCCTGCTCGCGGCCGCCACGACCTCCCTGCCCGAGACGCCGCACGGCGAGCGCAACTGGGACTATCGCTACAGCTGGATCCGGGACTCCACCTTCATGCTCTGGGC
>JALYYC010000117.1 GCA_030946755.1 Candidatus Dormiibacterota bacterium | reverse complement strand
TTCGGGCTCGATGGCCGCGTCGACCTCCAGATGGGGACCCTTTCCAAGGCGATCGGGGTGCTCGGCGGCTATGTAGCGTCAGCACGGTCGGTCCGGGAGTTCCTCATCTATCGGGCGCGGCCATTCCTGTTCAGCACCTCGCATCCTCCCGGCGTTGCCGCCGCCTGCATCGCCGCACTCGATGTGCTCCTCGAGGAGCCGCAGCGGATCGAGCGGCTCTGGGCGAACACCGCCCGCTTCAAGCAGGGGCTCAAAGGGCTTGGGTTCGAGACCGGCCCCAGCGAGACGCCGATCACGCCGGTGATCGTGGGCAAGGGAGCGGTCGCCATGGAGTTCTCCGACCGGCTCTTTCAGCGCGGCGTCTTCGCCCAGGGGATTGGGTATCCGACCGTGGCCGAGGGACGGGCGCGAATTCGGACGATCGTGACCAGCGCGCACACCGACGCCCAGCTCGACCGTGCCCTCGACGCCTTCGCCTCCGCCGGGCGGGAGCTCGGCGTGACCGCGTAACTTTCCGGGGAGCCGGCGCATATATATGGATAGGTCAATGGCATGACCCAGCGGTCGGCGGCGGAGTTGCAGGACGAGAGACGCCTGATCGAGGCGGCCAAGCGCGACCGGAAGGCGTTCACCGCGCTTTATGACCGGTACTTCGATCAGATCTACTCTTTCTGCTATTACCACTCTGGCCGGCGAGAGGAGGCCGAGGACCTTGCCAGCGAGACCTTCCAGCGAGCGCTGGAGGGACTGGATGATTTCGAATGGCGAGGAATTCCTTATTCAGCATGGCTTTACAAAGTTGCGTCGAACTTGATGTCCAAGCAACGGCGCCGGCCGGCCTGGGTCGAACTACCGGATCCAGTCGCCGGACCGACCGAGGACAATCCCGAGCGGCTCTGGCTGCGCCGGGAGCAGGGCGATGAGCTGCACCGAGCGGTTCGTCAGCTGCCTCAGGATCAGCGGGACGCGGTGCTGCTCAAATTCGAGGGCCGGCTCAAGAACAAGGAGATCGGCGTGATTCTCGAGCGCAGCGAGGGCGCGGTCAAGCTGCTGCTCTTTCGCGCGGTCCACGGGCTTCGCCGCCGGCTCGCCGAGCAGGAGAAGCGAGGATGACGCGCCAGACGGACGACGTCGAGGCCCTGGCACGGGCGATCGATCGGATCGTCTTTCCGGACATGCGGGTCGGCGAGACACCCTCGACGCTCTCCGCGCAGACGCTGGGGTTGATCTCGTATCTGAACGACAGCTTTCCGCGCGTGGCGGTGGCCGCCGCCCGACGCGAACGGCAGCAACGCCGGCTGGCACGCGCCCTCGGCCTTCCCCGTGGATCGTCGGACGCCAGCCTGACCCGGCTCGAGACGGAGCTGAATCGCCGGATGAGTTCGCTTGATCCGCGC
This sequence comes from Candidatus Dormiibacterota bacterium, assembly GCA_030946755.1. Taxonomy (GTDB): domain Bacteria; phylum Chloroflexota; class Dormibacteria; order CF-121; family CF-121; genus JALYYC01. The sequence continues at coordinate 26,188 of JALYYC010000117.1, read as the reverse complement.
TGGGGACCCGTCGTCGGTGGAACGGCGCTGCTCCTCCTCGGCGTGCTCGGTTTCGCCGTCTGGCGGCGTGGCACGGCTAAACCCGCCGTGGCCGGTTTCCGCTAAGACCGAAACGCCGGGGCGTGCCGGCCGTTGTATTTGAGGAAATGGGTTCGCTGACGTCTCCGCCTGTGCGCGCGGCCATCCTGTCACTGCTTTGTATCATCGGTGCGACCGCGGTGGGGGTCATCAGCGGGCCTGCCCGGCCGCAGGCCGTTTCGGTGGTCGCCGCCACGCCACTGCTGGTCGAGACGCCCTCTCCCGTGGCGACTCCGTCCGCGACGCCGTCGGCGACAGCTCCACCGCTCGTCACTCTCTCCAACCCGTCGTTGCTTGCCCAGGAGTTGACGACCAAGAAGGCGCACGTCCCGGCTGGGCCGTCCACCGTGGTCCCGATCCTCATGTACCACTACATCCGGGTGAACCCGGTGGCCAGCGATCGCGTTGGGTTCAACCTTTCGACACCTCCAAAGGTCTTCACCGCCCAGATGCAGTACCTGGCCGACAACGGATTCCACGTCATCTCCCTGCACGAAGCGGTCGTGGCCATCCAGCAGCACCGGCCCCTTCCGTCGCGCCCCGTGGTGCTCACGTTCGACGACGGCTATGCCGACTTCTTTACCGCGGCGGTCCCGGTGCTGCGCGCGCGCGGCTTCACGGCGACCGACTTCGTGATCAGCGGCCGGATGGGCGTACCCGGCTTCCTCAGTGCCGCCCAGGTGGCGGCCGCGGATCAGCAGGGCTTCACGATCGGGGCACACACCGTCGACCACTATGCCCTCGCCACGCTGGCGCCCGCCCGCGCAGCCTGGGAGATGCGGCAGGGTAAACTCGCGCTGGAATCGGTGTTGGGACATCCGGTGATCGACTTCGCGTATCCGTACGGAAGCTTCAACAGCTATGCGATGGGAGAGGCGCGGACGCTTGGTTTTGAAACCGCCGTCTCGACGCTCGTGGGGAATGTGCACACCTCCGCCCAGCTCATGTACCTTTCGCGACTTCGGGTGGGGGGCGCGATGAGCCTGGCTACGTTCGCTCATCTCGTAGGTGGCCCCGTTCCACGGCCCTCGGGGACCCCGGCGTCGAGCCCTCGTCCCACGCCGTCACCGTCGCCGACCACCGGAGTATCGCCCGCGCCGACCCGGCTGCGAACCCGGTAGGTCATGGACGAAGACCTCTCGCCGAAAGAGGCCGCCCGGATCCGCGCGCGGGAGCGCAAGCAGCGTCCACCCAAGATGGTGGTGGACAACGCGGGCGTCAAGCGTATTCAGATTGCGCTTCGGGATCGAAAGAGCAAAAAGGCCACGGGCGGCTGACCGCATGGCGTCGAGGACAGGCGCTAAAGTGATGTCCCAGTGAACCCCATCCGCAAGGCGGTCTTTCCGGCCGCCGGGCTTGGCACCCGCTTCCTGCCGGCCACCAAAGCCCAGCCGAAAGAGATGCTGCCAGTGGTCGACAAGCCGATCATCCAGTACGGCATCGAAGAGGCGGTCGCATCCGGCGTCGATCAGATCATCGTCGTGACCGGACGGGACAAGCGTGCCATCGTCGATCATTTCGACATCTCCTTCGAGCTCGAGCATTACCTCAAAGACCGCGGCAAGACCCGCGAGCTGCAGGTGGTTCGCAAGATCTCGGACATGGTGGACATCACCTACATCCATCAAAAAGAGCCCCTGGGCCTGGGCCACGCGGTGCTGATGGCCAAGGACGTCGTCGGCAACGAACCCTTCGCGGTCTTCCTCGCCGATGACATCATCAAGTCGCAGACGCCGGCCATCCGCCAGATGATGGATGTCTACGAGCAGCGCGAATGCTCGGTGCTGGCGCTGCAGCGGGTCGAACCCGACCAGGTTTCGCGTTACGGGATCGTCAAGGTGTCCTCGAGCGAGGGGCGCGTCCACCAGGTCTCCGACATGGTGGAAAAGCCGGATCCGGCCAAAGCCCCCTCCAACCTCGCGATCCTCGGCCGGTACGTGCTCAAGCCGTCGATCTTCGGCATCCTGGAGACGACCCGGGAGGGGGTCGGCGGAGAGATCCAGCTGACCGATGCCCTGCGGACCCTGGCGCAGCAGGACACGCTCGTCGGCCTGGAATTCGAGGGGACCTATTTCGACGTCGGGACGGTGGCCGGCTTCCTCAAGACCTCGATCGCGTTCGCCCTCGACCGGCCTGGGTTGCGGGACGAATTGCTCGCGTATTTGCGGACCCTGGACGGCCTCCGCCCCTAGGCCCGACCGCTGACATCCGCTGGTGGCTCCCTGCCGAAGCGGCGCTATAATGGGTGATCCGAATCTATGGCAGTCGCTACACCAGTCTTAGGCCCAAACATGGCAGTTTCAGGAAGACGCAGATCCGACGAGGACCGGGTCGTTCGGTATTTGAATACCGAGGGCGACTTCGAGGTCGAGGTCTCGCACACCCTCAACAAGTGGTGCGTGACCGTCTTTCAGCTGCCTGCCAAGCAGGTCGTTGCCCAGGATTTCTTTCCGGAGCGCTGGAAGGCGCTGGCGCGAGCGCAGGATTTCGTCCGAATCCTGAATACGCGCAATAAGCCGCAGCCGGAGACGGACGAAGAGCCCTGACCCGTAACCCGTCGCGCCCGTTCTGGCGCAATGAGTGGGGGGCGCTTGCCTTCGTGGCGACCGTCATCCTGGGGATCCTCGTGGTGCCGATCGCGCTCCTCCTGAATGGCGGCGGCGGCAGCCCCGGGGGCGGCCCGAATCAGACGCTGTTCGGTCCGGGGGTGTGCGCCAGTCCGACCGCGACGGTGTCGGTCGCACCCTCCCCGACGGTTTCGGCGCCCGCCTCCCCAACGGCGTCAACCAGCGGAACCCCAGGTGCCACGGCGGTCGTCAGCGCTTCGCCGCCGCCATGCCCCTCGCCAGCCTCGACTCCATCCGCGACGGCTAGCTCGAGCCCGACGCCGTCGCCGTCTCCGTCTCACTCGCCCTAGACGCGGAGGCAGCGGAAGGAGCCAGCGGCAGGCGTAACCCGAAGGTGCTGCCACGGTTCGGCTCGCTTCGATCCAGCCGCAGACTGCCACCCATTTGTTCGGCGAGGCTGCGGCTGATGAACAGGCCAAGCCCGGTGCCGGGCGGGAACCCGAGGCTGGGACGGTCGAGTCGGACCAGGCGCTCGAAGATCCGCTCGTGCATCTCAGACGGAATGCCCAGCCCACGGTCGGAAACCGTGAGGGCCGCCGTCCCGGCGTCCGCCGTGATCCGGATGCCGATCCAGGGCGTGTCGTGCGAATAGGTCAAAGCGTTGTTCAGGAGGTTGTCGAGGATCCGTGCGAGCGACTCGGCGTCCCCGGTCACGGCGATGGGGTGGTCGGGCAGGTCCACCTCGAGCTGCGCCCGAGCCAGCTCGGCCGACGGGCGCAGGCGATCGATTGCCGAGCGGGCGGCCAGCCGGAGGTCGAGGCGCTCCGGCCGCAACCCGAGCTTTCCCGCTTCCAACCGCGCGGCCACCAGGATGCCGTTGACCAGGTTCCCCAACTCGGAAGTCTTGGCTTGCAGCATCCCCATCGTTCGCAGCCAGGCCGGCGACGGCGGTCCAAGGCTTCCGTCCATGAGCATCGAGATGTAGCCGGACAGGACGGTGAGCGGCGTCCGCAACTCGTGCGCCGCCATGTTGAGGAAGAGGCTCTTGGCGCGACTGGCTTCCTCGGCGCTGGCGTAGAGGCGCGCGTTCCGGACCGCCAGCACGGCGAGGTTCCCGATCTCCTGGACCAGGTCCAGCTCCTCCTGGCTGAAGGGCTCGTCGCGCCGCCGGCTCAGCGCCAGCACGCCCACCACCTCGCCGGCGAGCACCAGGGGCACCGAGACGATCCGCCGAATGCCGGCCAGGTTGTCGCGCACCGCCGGCGAAACGGCCGTGAGATCGATCGTGCTGCCCTGGACCGGGCGCTTTAACCGAACCGCCTGCTCGAGGACCGGCTGGCTGCGAATCGGCCAGCGGCTGCCACGCGTGACGTCCTCGTGTCCGCTTGCCTCGTAAGAGTCCTCGATCACGATCTCGTCGGCGTCGACCCGGCACAGGCTGCCGCGGTCAGCGCCGGCTGCCGCGACGGCGTGGAGGATGAGGCGGCGGATGACCTCGTTGGGATCGAGCGAGGAGGCCAGGTCCTGAGCGACATCGACGCCGACCCGGAGCCGCCGCGCCGTCGAGCGGGCTCGCCGTTCCGACTCGTGCTCGGCCCGGACCGATCGCTCGTAGAGCGAGAGCTGGCCGAACAAGAGAGCGGGAAATGGGAGGAACGCCAGCAGGTGGATCGCGTACCAGATCGTCGTGTAGCGCTCCCGGAGGAAAACCAGGGCAACCGCCTCGTAGGCACACAGGACCAGCGCCGCCAGGATTCCGGCGATGACACGTTCGTCACCTCGGCGTCCCTGCAGGAACAGCCACAGCGCGACCGCCGTCGGGACCAGCGACAGCGCGCCGATCGTTGAGGTCACGCCGGAAAAGGAATTGCCGTAGACGGTGTTGACCGGGCCGATGGCCAGGAGGTAGGCGAGCAACAGACCCGCCGCACCGATGCCGAGGCCGGCGAACCACGCGCTCCGAACGGCGCGCATCGGAAAATTGGTGCGGCGCCCGCGCTGCGTCAGCGCGAAGGCGAGCATGACAGGGGTGCCCAGTGACAGGGTCAAGAACAGCCAGGACGTCATGTCGTTGAAGCCCGGCCAGACCAGCATCGGGAAGACCCCCGGAAAGGTGAAGAGGTGGCCCAGCCAGAGGACGCTCGCCGCGGTGGCCAGGGTAACGATGGGGAGGGATCGCGTGTCTTCGCGGAGTTGGGCATCGAGGCTGCCCAGCGCCGCGGTGGTGGCCATCGAGAGCACGGCCGCGACATCGCACACGGGGACAAACCAGGGGAGGGCGATTCGTCCGGGCAGGAGAAAGCCCGGCAGGAGTAGGGCGGCGCCAACACTGGCGGTCAGGACGATGATGAAGAGGTTCTGGCGGCGGGGCTTGGCGGCCCGCACCGCAGCCGGCTCATCAGCCGTCAATCTGTGGCCCGGCTCCTGCGCGCTCAGCCGGCCTGGAGGTCGTCGAGGAGCACGATTGAGCCGTTCAACGGAATAATCTGGTTGCGTCGCAGTTCGAACTCGGCAAGCACCGTCGAGTCGTGCAGGATCGCCAGCTCGATGCTGTCCCGCAGGGCCAGTTCACCGATGCGGACGCAGTCCTTGAGGAACGGGAACACGAGCGGGCGGACGAGGTTGACGATGTAGTGATACTCCGCCTGCGAGTCGTCCGCGGCCTCGCTCAGGCTCTCGTCGCGGAAGGCGAGGATGAACAGTTCGTCGTTGAGCGGGATGAGGTCCGTCCAGCTGTACGCCTCTCCGGGCGCGTCGGGAATCAGGGATCGTTTCTGGCGAAAGAGCTGCAGCCGCGACTGGAGCAGCCGCATCGGGCGGGATGGTCCCTCGATGATGAAGGGAACGTCCTTGAGGGGCGCCTGGCTCGCCTGGGCCGGGTACCGGGTCGAGAAGCCGACGTCGGCGCGGCCGGCGAACGGCGCAGGCACCTTGATCACGAGCTCTTGAAGCAACTTCCCCGGATCTCCTTCTGCTCTTGATTATACCGCCGGTATAAGTATTAACGGAAATCGGCGGCCGCTCTTGCTCCTTTGGCCTGGCAATGTGCCAGGACCCCGGCGACGTCTCGCGTATTCAGCACCCGGTCGGGGGTCAGCCCGGCCCGCCGCGCAATCGCGCAGCCGAACCTGGCGGAATCGTACTCCACCGGGTAGTGCGCATCCGTGTCGATGGCCAGCAGCGCCCCCGCCTCGCCCGCCCGGCGCGCCCAGGTGTCGTTCAGGTCGAGGCGCATCGGGCTGCTGTTGATCTCGAGCGCGGTTCCGGTTCGGACCGCCTCGGCGATCACGGCCTCGATATCGAGGTTGGTCTCGCCCCGTCGATCGAGGCGCCGGCTGGTCGGGTGGGCCAGCACGTCCACGTGGGGCGACCGCATCGCCGCAATCACCCGCCGGGTGATCACGTCCCTCGGCTGATCCATCGCCGTGTGCACCGAGGCGACGACCAGCTCCAGGGACGCCAGGCAGCTGTCAGGCAGATCGAGCGTCCCATCGGCCAGGATGTCGACTTCGGCGCCGCTGAGAATCCGAAAGCCGTCGAGCTCCGTGTTGGCCTGGTCGATCTCAATCCTACGGGCCGTGAACCGCTCCGGGGTCAGTCCGCCCGCAATCGTCAGGGATTGCGTGTGGTCAGTCAAGGCGATGTAGCTGCGCCCCCGCTCCCGCGCAGCCCTCGCCATGACCGCAATGGTGTTACGCCCATCGCTCCAGTTGCTGTGGGTATGCAGGTCACCACGGAGGTCCCGTTCCTGCACCAGCTCGGGGAGCGGGCCGGTTGCGGCGGCCTCGATCTCGCCCCGCCCCTCGCGGATCTCGGGCGGGATCCAGGCGCAGCCAACCGCCGCATAGACGTCCGCTTCCGTTTCGCCGGCGATCCGTCGCCCGTCTTCGGTGAAGACCCCGTACTCGTTCATCTTCAGTTTGCCCAGGCGTTCCGAGCGCCCTCGGAGCTGGACGTTGTGCGCCTGTGACCCGGTGAAGTACTGCCAGGCGGCCCCAAAGCTCTCCGGCTTGACTGCCCGAAGATCGACCTGCATTCCCGACCGCACGCGGACGCTCGTCTTCGTCTCGCCCTGGGCGATCACCTCGGCCACGTGGGGCAGCTGCGCAAACCGGCGGCACATCGCCGCGGGCTCCGGCGTCGCGACCAGGAGATCCAGGTCGCCGACCGTTTCCCTGGCCCTGCGGAGGCTGCCGGCGACCTCCGCTCGCACGACGCCGGGGCTGTCGCGCAACGTCGCCAGGAACGATTCCGCCAGCATCAGGGCCTCGGGGAAGTACGTTCGGCCCTCGGTGCGCTTCAGCATGCCGATGCCCTTGAGAATGTTTTCCTCGGTCTTTGCCTTGATTCCGGGGAGACGCTGGAGCCGATGGTCTCGGGCGGCCGCTTCGAGCGCATCGAGGCTCAGGATGCCGAGCGCGTCATAGACATCCTTGGCGGTGCGCGGTCCCAGCCCTGGGACGCGGGTGAGCTCGATCAGCGCGGGCGGCACGTCGGCTTCCAGTTTGGTCAAGAATTCGAGCCGGCCGGTGGTGACGAACTCGACAAGCTTTTTCTCGATCGCCTCACCAATCCCGGGAACATCGGTGAGCCGGCCGTTGCGAATCAGGTCCTCCACGTCGGTCGTCAGGTTGTCCATCTGTCTGACGGCTTCCCGGTAGGCCCGGACCTTGAAGAAGCTCTCCCCCTTGATCTCGAGCAGGTCGGCAATGCGGTTCAGCATGGCCGCGACCTCGGGATTTGTCATCAACTCGCAAAATAGCAGGCGATGCCACTCACGGGCGTTCGCGTGCTCGACTGCTCTCGGTTACTCCCGGGCGGCCATTGCACTCGGTTGCTCGCCGACGCGGGGGCGTCCGTGCTGAAGGTTGAGCCACCGGGTGGGGATCCGCTTCGCCGGATGGCCGGCGGCCAGGTCATGTTCGAACGCCTGCACCACGGCAAGGAGTGCGTCACGCTCGACTGGGGGTCGGAGGATGACCGGACCCGGCTGTGGCGGGAGATCGAGGCCGCCGACGTGCTGGTGGAAGGCTTTCGGCCCGGTGTTATGGAGCGTGCCGGGTTCGGCTACGCCGTGCTCGCCGAGCGGAATCCACGCCTCATCTATTGCGCGATCACCGGGTACGGATCCGGTGGCCCGCTGGTGACCCGGGCCGGCCACGACTTGAATTACCTCGCCCGCAGCGGCGCGCTGGCGCTGATGCCACGCTCAGCCGATGGAACGCCGGTGATCCCGGGCATCCAGTTGGCCGATCAGGCCGGTGGCGAGCGCGCCGCCTTTCTGATTGCCGCGGCGCTGGCCGCCCGAGCGCAACACGGCCATGGCACCAGGTTGGAAATCTCCCTCACCGAGGTGATGCGTGGCTGGACCGACCTGCATCGCGCGGTCGGCCGGGCCGGGGCCGCCGGTCTGCCACTGACCGGGTCGGCCCCCTGCTACCGCGTCTACCGAGCGGCCGACGGGTGGCTTTCGGTCGCGGCCCTGGAGCCGGCGTTCTGGCGCACGTTCTGCCAGGCGCTCGGTCGGGAGGATCTCGCCGGACGGCAGTTCGACGGGTCGGCCGTCGTGGATGTCCAGGGGGTGCTCGTGACCCGCACCCGGGGGGCATGGATGGCCATCTTCGACGGCCAGGACGTCTGTGTCGAACCCTGTCTCGACGTCGACGAACTGGAGACCAGCTGAGGCGGTCGATCGCGACCGCCCCAACTGTCCATTAATCAGTCGTCCTGCTCTCCGATGGGTTCGATCTTGCCGAAGAGTCCATGGGTCTCCTCGACAATCCCGGCTGTGAAGTAGAGCGTCGTCAAGGATCCGCCGGCGCCCCCGTTGCCGAATTTGATGCCCCACAGGCCGCTGATCTGAACCGGCGCGCCGGTGGCGGTCTCGAGCGCACCCTCGAAGCGACCCGAGCGCAGGTCATAGGCATTGATGCGGCCGTCGCCAAAGTTTCCGACCAGCAGGTCGCCGCTGGCGGGACCGAAGGTCGCCGGCGCGATCGCCAGTCCCCATGGCGAATTCAGCGCGCCGCGCCGGACGAGCCGCCGAAGCAGGTGGCCGTCGAGGTCGTAGACATCGACAAAGCCGGAGTGCGGACCGGCGAGGTCATCATGCTGGTCTGGCTTCTGCCTCGCGTAGGTTACGTAAAGGCGGCCGCCGAGGTTCTGAATGTTGAAGGGCGCGAAGCCGGCTGGAATGCGAACGTCGGTGAACGACCCGCTGAGCGTGACCAGGTTGAAGTTCGTGTCAAACACATCGATCGTTCCGAACCGGAAGTTGGCGGCATACAGGTGGCTGCCGGTGGCGCTGCTCCCGATCGCCAGGCCTTTGTAGACCGCACCCGCCCCGACCGTGGAGCGGTCCTTTTCGATCCGGGCTCGATTCCCGTCCGAACGCTTCCAGCCGGCGATCGTCCCGTCTTCGGTGGCGAAGAGGAAGAGGTCGGCGTGGAAATCCGCGGTGCCGCTGAAGACGGTGCCGGTCGGCGTCCCACCGTCGGTGCCGTCCGGCCGCGGGATCGAGACGGGCGGTCGCGCCGTCTGGCCGGCCCCGTTGTAGATGGTGCTGACGCCCGCGTTGTTGTCTGACACCCACATCGGGCTGGTCGGGCTTGACGAAATGCCCCAGGGGTTCACCAGGTTCGGGTCGGTCATCGGGGCCATGCCCGGGACGTCCGAAACAAGGTTCGTCTGCCGGTACGCTCCGTCAGCATGGTCGCCGGCGGCCGCGGGAACGCTCGGGAGCGCGATCGAGACTCCGGTTGCCAGGGCCATCGCCACGGTCACCAGTCTTCGTCGATGCACGGCTCGTCCTCCTCTTCAACTAGCGCCGAGGACTTGAAAGCCCTCCTTACGTGCTGGTACGCGGCAGGGTTACCCCGGCCCCAGGCGATGACACCGCCCCGGCCGGCCGGTAGCGCCATCGCCCCACGGTGGCGACCAGCGTCACCACTACCGCCAGTCCGGCGGCCGTGAGGAAGAGCCCGCGATAGTTGCCGCGCGCGGCAAGGTCTGCCACGGCGGCGGTGCTGAGCGCGCCACCGACGAAGGCGGCGCCGGCGAAGAAGGCAACCGCCGTACCGCGCGCCACCGGGGTGACGTCCGTCGCCCAGGTCTGGATGCTGGAATGAAGGAGGGCGAAGCCGGCCCCGACCAGGGCGCTGGCAGCCAAAACGCTCACCTCGCGCTGGTTCAGGGCGGCAAGGCCATAGCCGGCCACGGTGGCCAGACCGCCGGCGGCCATGAGCGGAAGAGGTCCTGTCCGGCCGACGAGTTGTTTCAGGGCCTGGGTGAGCAGCAGCACGCTCAGGCCGTAGCTCGCGACGACGAAGCCGGCAAGCCCCGCCGTGACGCCGTGCGACTCGAGGGCCGGGGCGAAGTAGGTGAGGAAGCCGAACATGATGGCGCCCTGGCCGAAGGCGAGCGTGATGACATAGACGGCCCATCGGTTGCGGAGGACGACGCCGAGTCGCGCCCGCACGGCCATGCCCGAGGCTGCCCGACTCGGTTCCGCGACGCGCCGGAGGAGGATGGTCAGAACCGCCGCCAGGACGGCCGGCAGGGCGAACGCCAGCCGCCAGGTCGTGTACTGGGCGAGCAAGCCCGCGCCCAGGCTGCCGGCGCCGGTGCCGATCGCGGTCGCGGCGAGCAGGTCGGCGATGACCGCCTGGCGCCGGGCGAGGGGGAACGCGTCCCCGACATAGACCAGCGAGGCGGGAAACACCGCGGCGAAGAACGCGCCCGCAAGCGCGCGGGCGACGAGCAGCGACGCGAGGTCAGGAACCAGGGTGGAGGCGACCCCGGCCGCGGCTGCACCGGCCAGGCCGATCCGCATCACGGTAAGCCGGCCGAACCGGTCTGAGAGCAGGCCCCAGACGGGCTGCATCAGCCCGTAGACCAGGTAGTAAATCGCCGCCGTTCCCACGATGGCGCTGACCGGCGTTCGCAGCGTCTTGGCGATCGGCACCAGGATCGGCGCCATCGCGAATCGGTCGAGCGTGGTGGTGAACACCGCCGCGTAGATGAGGAGCGCGTTCCCGCGGAGCCGGGGCGGCGGAGCTACCAGGAGGTGGCGATGTATTTGGTTTCGAGGAATTCCATCAGCCCCTCGTGCGCCCCCTCGCGACCGACGCCGCTTTGCTTGACGCCACCGAACGGCGCGGCTGGATCGGAGATGAAGCCGCGGTTCAAGCCGACCATTCCCGACTCGATCGCCTCGGCGACGGCGAGGCCTTTGGCCAGGTCGCGGGTGAAGACATACGAGGCGAGTCCCCGGTCGGTCTTGTTGGCATAGGCGATCGCCTCCGCGACATCGCGGAAGGTGACGATCGGCGCGATCGGTCCGAAGATCTCCTCCTGGAGGATGTGGGCGTCCGAAGCGACATCCGCGAGCACCGTCGGCGGCATGAACGACCCCGGCCGGTCGGGCCGCGTGCCGCCGGTCAGCACCCGGGCTCCCTGGCGCCTGGCTTCATCGACGAGTTCCAGCATCGTCTTGCGCGCCGGATCGTTGATCACCGGCCCAACCTTCGTCGCCGGCTCGAGTCCCGAACCCATGGGAAGCTCGCCCATCGCGCGCGCCAGCATGCTGGAAAAGCGGTCGGCGATGCGCGCGTCGACATAGAAGCGGTTGGCGGCAATGCAGGACTGGCCTGTGTTGCGCATCTTGGCGATCATCGCGCCTGCGAGCGCCGCCTCGAGGTCCGCATCCTCGAGCACGATGAAGGGTGCGTTGCCGCCGAGTTCCATCGAGCAGCTGATCACATTCTCCGCCGCCTGGGCGAGCAGGATGCGCCCCACCTCGGTCGAGCCCGTAAACGACAGCTTGCGGACCCTGGCGTCCTTGAGCATCGCCCTGACGACCTCCGACGATCGCCGTGAGGGGATCACGTTGACCACACCGGGAGGCACGCCGGCTTCCTCGAGCAGGCCGGCGACCGCCAGCGCCGACAGGGGCGTCTCAGAGGCGGGCTTCAGCACGACGGTGCACCCCGCCGCCAGTGCGGGGCCGATCTTGCGGGTAGCCATCGCGGCCGGAAAATTCCACGGCGTGACGAGCACTGAAACGCCGATCGGCTGGTGCTCGACCAGGATCCGGTTTGCGCCGCTGGGCGCGATCGAGAGGGCGCCGATGTTGCGGACGGCCTCCTCAGAAAACCAGCGGAAGAATTCGGCGGCATAGGCGACCTCACCGCGCGCCTCCGAGAGGGTCTTGCCGTTCTCGCGGACCATCAGCTCGGCCAGCTTCTCCTGGTCACGGATCATCAGCTCGAACGCCTTTCGAAGAATTTCGGCACGCGCTCGGGGCGGTCGGGTCGCCCAGGGGCGAAACGCCACCGACGCGGCGGCGACCGCCCGAAGGGCGTCGGTCACCGAGGCGCTGGCAACGGACGCGATCGTCTCGCCGGTGGCGGGGTCGGTGACGTCGATGCGTTGCCCATCGGAGGCCGGCGCCCAGGCCCCGTCGATGTAGAGATCGGTATGGGCGACCGAGATCAGCTCACTGACCGGCGTCATCGCATCGATTTTCTCACGGTCCCGACGATCCGCTCCGCCGACGGCATGGCGGCGTCCTCGAGGACGTCCGCCGCGGGCAGGGGGATGTGCGGGGTCGTGATCCGAACGATCGGACCGTCCAGGTCGTCGAAACACTCGTCGGCGGCGATCGAGGCGAGCTCGGCGCCCCAGCCACAGAGCCGCGGGTTTTCCTCGACGGTGAACAGCCGCCCGGTCTTTCGCACCTCTCCCAGGATCGTCCGCGTATCGAGCGGCACCAGGCTCCGAACATCGACCACGGTCGCCTCGATGCCCTCCTCAGCCAGCCGACCCGCCGCCTCGAGTGCCCGTGGGACCATCGCGGCGAGCGCGACGATGGTGCAGTGCTTGCCGTCGCGGAGCACGCGGGCAACCCCAAGCTGGTCGACGTGCTCCCCGTCAGGCACCTGGCCCTTGCTGCCATATAACGACTTCTGTTCGAAGAACAAGACCGGGTCGGGGTCACGGATGGCGGCGGCCAGCAGGCCCTTCGCATCCGCCGGATTCGAGGGCGCGATCACCTTCAGGCCCGGGACCGCCATCGCCCAGTTCTCGAGACTCTGCGAGTGCTGCGCACCGAAGCGCGTGCCCCCGCCGTTGGCGGTGCGAATCACCAGTGGCAGGGAGACCTGTCCGTCGGTCATGTAGCGGGTCTTCGCGACCTGGTTGGCGATCATGTCCCAGCAGGTGGCGAGGAAGTCGGAGAACATGATCTCGGCCACCGGGCGAAGGCCGGTCATGGCCGCACCCATCGCGGCGCCGATGATCGCCTGTTCCGAAATTGGGGTATCCCGGACCCGGTCGGGTCCAAATCGTTCGAAGAGGCCAACCGTGGCTTTGAAGACGCCGCCGGCGGCGCCGATGTCCTCGCCGATGAAGTAGACCATCGGATCGCGGGCCATCTCCTGGGCGATCCCCGCGGCAATTGCCTCGCGGAAGCTCAGTTCCGCCATGCCGCACCTCCATCGCTCCACACCTCGCGCTCGATCTCCTCCACCCGGGCGGGCGCCCCGTTCCGTGCCTCCTCCGTGGCCTTGTCAACCTTGTCCTGGGCGCGCGCCTCGATGTCCTTGACCCGGTCCTCAGGCACACCGGCCGCCAACAGGCGCTCGCGGTACCGCTTCACCGGGTCGCGGCCGAGCCACTCTCGCACCTCAGCCTCCGGCCGGTACTTCGCCGGATCCGCCCGTGAGTGTCCACCATGGCGGTAGGTCAGCGCTTCGACCAGTGACGGACCGCCGCCGCTGCGGGCTCGATCGATCGTCCGGCGCGCCGTCTCGAACATGACATCGCCATCGTTGCCGTCGACCAGGATCGGCTCGAGTCCGTACGCGGACGCTCGATCAGCGGCCGGATGTTCGACGGCGGTCACGGACCGGATCGGCGTGTACTCCATATATCCGTTGTTCTCGCAGACGAACACCACCGGAAGCTTCCAGATCACGGCCAGGTTGAGGGCCTCATGAAAGGCGCCGATGTTCGTCGTGCCATCGCCGAAGAAGCAGACGGCGACCTGCCCTGATTTCCTCACCTGCGCGGACCAGGCGGCGCCGGCCGCGATCGGGAGGTGGGCGCCAACGATGGCATACGACCCCATCGCCCCGTGGGTGACGTCGGTGAGATGCATCGACCCGCCCTTGCCGTGCAGCATGCCGTTCCCGCGTCCGAGCAACTCGGCCATCGCGGCGGCCATCGATGCGCCGCGGGCCAGCGTATGGCCGTGGCCTCGATAGGTGCAGAAGGTGTAATCGTCCGGTCGCATCGCGATCGCATAGCCGGCCGAGATCGCCTCCTGCCCAAGCGCCAGGTGACTCGTGCCACGGACCAGGTTCTCGAGGAACAGCTCGTGGGCCCGCTGCTCGAAATCGCGTAGCTCGACCATCAGCTGGTAGAGACGCAGCCTGGTCGCCGGGTCGACCTCAGCGAGTGGCGGCTTCTCGATCTTGGTGCTCACGACAGAAACTCCTCGATGACGTCAGTATCGATTGGCGATGACGAGCTCTTCGGCGGGAAACAGCGTGATGACCTCGTGTCCGGTCGCCGTCACGACGATCTCTTCCTCGATGCGGGCCGCGGAATGGCCATCGCTGGCCGGGCAGTAGGTCTCGAGCGCGAAGACCATCCCTTCCTTGAGCTCGACGGGGTGCTCGAGCGAGTTGAGGCGGCTGATGATGGGCCGCTCGTGCAGCGCCAGCCCGAGACCATGACCGAACTGGAGGCCGAACGCCTCCATCTCGCTCTCGAAACCGAAATCCTGCGCCTTCGGCCATGCCCTGGCGATCGCATCGGTCATGACCCCCGGCTTGACCAGGTCGATCCCCGCGTCGATCCACTCGCGCGCCTTTTTGTACGCGTCCCGCTGGCTCTGCGTGGCGCGACCGACGTTGAAGGTCCGGTAGTAGCAGGTCCGGTATCCGTTGTAGGACTGAATGATGTCGAAGAAAGCCTGGTCCCCCGGGCGGATCAGGCGGTCGGAAAACACATGCGGGTGGGGGCTGCAGCGCTCGCCGGATACGGCGTTGACCGCCTCGACATCGTCCGAGCCCATGTCGTAGAGCTGCTTGTTCGCGATCGCGACGATCTCGTTTTCGCGGATCCCCGGCTTCAAGACCTCGTAAATCGTTTGATACACGCCATCGACCAGTGCCGCCGACATGCTCAGCAGCATGATCTCGTCGGCGGACTTGATCTGGCGCGCATCGAGCATTGCCTGCTGGCCGTCGACCACCTTGATGCCGCAGCGCTGGAGGGCAAAGATCATGGGTAGCTCGGCGATGTCGACGCCGAGGGGTTCGCCCGCCACGCCATGCTCCCGCATGATGTCATTGACCGAGCGGGCGACGTCATCGGAGAGGCCGGCCTCCGGGGCGACCGACCCGCGCAGCCCGGTCATGCCGGCGCGCGAGTTCTCGGGCTTGAGCCAGGGCGCGTGCAGGCGGTGCGCCTTGGCCGCCGAGCCGAAGTCCCAGAGGATGGGATCGCCGGTGCGTGTGAGCAGCGCGAACCGGGCGACCTTGTCCCGTCCCCACTCGCCGATCGTGGTGCTCGTGATGTAGCGGATGTTGTTCATGTCGAAGGCGAGGACGGCGCCAAGCCCGGCGTTCGCGATCGCCTCTCGGGTTCGTCCCAGGCGGTACTCGTGCAGGCGGCGGAAGTCGACCCGCTCTTCCCAATCGACGTGCATCCGGCCGGGCGCCGGAATCGCGGTCGTGGTGAACTCGGACTTACTTTTAGCCAGTGGGCGCCTCCAGGCCGTCAGACACCGTCCGGTTCTCGGGCGTGAGCGTCAGGTTCGCACCATGCGCCTCGAGTTCGAGGAGGGCGGCAAAGTCACCCTCGCCAAGGCCGTTGCCGATCAGGCTGACGACAATCTGGTGCGTGAGCGCCGACACGGGAAGAGGCACGTGCAGTGCGCGAGCCGCGTCCAACCCCAGCTCGAAGTCTTTCCGGAGCAGGTGACCGGTAAAGGTCGGGGTGAAATCGAGGTTGACGAAGGCTGGCGTCTTGTAGCGGCTGAAGACCGACCCCATGACGCTGCCGTTGATGAACTCGAGGTAGTCGCTTCGCTTGATCCCGCCGCGCTCGGCCAGCACGGTCGTCTCGGCCAGGATCTGGGTCACGACCCCGAGGATGAGGTTATGGCAGATCTTGACCAGGCGCGCCGATTCCCCGCCCCCGACGTAGGTGACACTTCGCCCCATCATCTGGAGGTAGGGAAGGGCTCGGTCGAACGCCTCTCGTGGTCCGGAGACGGCCAGGCTGAGCATTCCCGACCGGGCCACCTTCGGGTTGCCACTGACCGGCGCGGCCAGCAGGGCTGCTCCGAGCGCCTCGGCCCGCTGTCGGATCGCGCCCGACGCTTCCATCGACACGGTCGAGGTGTCGATCACCATTGACGGCACGCGTCCGCCGTTGGCAAAAAGCCCCTGAGGCCCGGTCATCACCTCGGTGAAGTCTTTGGATCCGGCCAGCGAGGTCAGGACGATGTCGCGGTCCGCCAGCTCTGACGGCGCCTGCACCAGCCGGGCTCCCCGCCGTACCAGGGGTTCCGCCTTGGCGGCCGTGCGGTTGTACACGGAAAGGTCGCACCCGTGATCGAGCAGCCGGGAAGCAAGCACCGACCCCATCCGGCCCGTTCCGATCCACCCCAGGGTCTGGCCGCCTGGTGGCGTTGCCGTCATTTCTCTCCCCTCAGGTGAGCCCAACCGGCCTGCGCAAACGTTTGTCTACGATAGCAGCCCGCTTTTGGGGATGTCAACGACACCTCACTCGGCGGCGGTGCCCGCGGCCGGGGTGACCGCGCCTCCTTCCGCGCCCGGCACGGTCGAGGCGCGCACCACCAGTTCCGGGTTGAAGATCAGGCGGCGCCGGCTTGGCGCCCCGCTTTCGATCTGCTCGATCAGTAACCTGGCGGCGGCGGCCCCGAAATCGTGGATGGGGACGTGCACCGTCGTCAGCCCGGGCACGAGGCGGCTGGCCAGGGGGATGTCGTTATAGCCGACGACGGCCAGGTCATCGGGAATCCGCCGCTGGAGGTGCCGGGCAACGCCGAAGGCGCCGATCGCGGTCATATCGGTGACGGCGAAGATGGCCGTCGGTGGATTCGGTCTTGTGAGGAGTTGCTGCGCGGCGTTCGCCCCGCCCTCCTCGGTATATCCGGATTCCACGATCAAGGTGGGATCCGCCTCGAGCCCCGCCTCGGCCAGCGCGGCAAGGTAGCCGCGCCGCCGCAGCACGCCGGTGCTGACGGTGGCCATGCCGGCCAGGTGGGCGATGCGTCGATGGCCAAGCTCGATCAGGTGGCTTGTCGCCAGGCGACCGCCCAGCACATCGTCGGATCCGACGAACGGATCCCCGGCTTCCTCGCTGAACCGATTGACGAGCACATACGGAATGCGCTGCCGGCGGAGCCACTGGACGGACGGGTCCTTGAGAAAGCTGCTGGCGAGCACGACGCCGTCAACCCGGCGGGCATGCAGGCTCTGCAGGTGCGACCGCTGCCGCTCCGGGCTGCCGTCGGTGTTACAGAGCAGGACGTTGTAACCGTGCGGAGCGGCGCCATCCTCGACGCCCCGGAACAGCGCAGCGAAGAACGGGTTCGTGACGTCGGGGATGATCACGGCGAAGACGAACGTCTGGCGCAGCTTCAGCCCACGGGCGACCCCGTTCGGCTGGTATTCCGTTTCTCGCAGCAGGGCCTCGATCCTGCTGCGGGTGGCCGCCGAGATCCGCAGGCTTGGATCGCTGTTCGCGACCCGCGAGATGGTCGAGGCATGGACCCCGGCGCGCGCCGCCAGGTCCTTCAGCGTCACGGGCACGGCGCGTTGCTCATTGACATCGGCATTTGACCCCGCCTAACATAGGGCAATCGTTTGTTCATCGCAAGAGTGCGCGCGGAAGCCGAGACAAGGAAAGGGAGGGAGCATGCGCAAGCCCATCTCGATGGTGGTGGCGGGATTCGGCCTGGTTCTTTCGGCGTGTGGCAACGGTGGCGGCAGCGCGGGCGGGTCACCACAGGCGTCGACGCCGATCACCATCGGGGTCTCGGTCTCCTTGAGCGGTGACTTTTCCGGCGACGGCAAGGCGCTCGTCCAGGGCTATGACCTGTGGGCGCAGGACATCAATGCCCGGGGCGGCCTGCTCGGGCACAAGGTGACGATGAAGTACGTCGATGACACCAGCAGTACCCAGCAGGTCGTGACCAATTACCAGAATCTGATCACCCAGGATAAGGTCGCGTTGGTCTTCGGCCCCTTCAGTTCGTTGCTGACGATCCCGGCCTCGACCGTCGTGGCGCGCTATGGCTACGCCTTCCCCGAGCCGGCGGGTGGCGGCCCCGCGGTCTTCAACCGTGGCCTGCACAACATCTTCTTCGCCCAGCCAGCTGCGGTGGAAGACAACCTGGTGAGCTACACCAAGTACCTGCTCTCGTTGCCATCCGGGCAGCGGCCCAAGTCGGCGGCCTACGCGACCCAGGACGATCCGTTCACCCAGCCGCAGATCGATAAGGCGCGCAGCCTGCTCGAGGCCGCGGGCGTCACGACCGCCTCGTACAAGGTCTACCCAGCCGAGACGACCGATTTCAGCACGCTGGCGCTGCAGGTGGTCCACTCGAATGCGGACCTCGCCATTCTCGGCACTCAGGAGCCAGACGCCGTCGCCTTCGTCAAGGCCTTCCAGCAGCAGCACTACAACCCGAAATCGATCATCGAGACCACCGGACCCGACCAGGGAAAGGACTTCGCCGATAAGGTCGGCCCCGCCAACACCGAGGGCATCATGGTTCCTGCGGGCTGGACGCCGGCCGCCAAGGCCTACGGGAACGACAAGTTCGTCAAGGGATTCGTCGCCAAGTATGGTGGCCAACCCGGGGACATCAGCGCCGATGCGCCTGAGGCCTACAGCGTCGGACAGATCATCGATCAGGCGGCGAGTAAGGCCAACAGCATCCAGAACAAGGACCTGATCAACGCCCTGCATTCAGGCACCTACCAGACGGTCCAGGGGCCGATGTCGTTCGATAGCACGGGAAAACCGCAGGGCGGTGTCGGCGTCTACATCGAGCAGTGGCAGGGCGGCCAACCCGTCTTCGTCTACCCACCAAGCGTCGCCGCGGCCAAGCCCGAGTACCCCAAGCCGAACTGGCCATAAACGCTGAGAGGACGGTGAGCATCGTGCGCCGTCCCCCGCTCCCGTCGTCATCGCGATGAGCCTGATCCTGGAGGCCGCCGTCCTCGGCATCCTGACGGGTGGGGTCTACGCCCTGATGGCCTCGGGGTTGACGCTCATCTTCGGCGTGATGCGCATCATCAACGTCGGGCAGGGGGCGCTGGTGATCCTTGGCGCGTACCTGAGTTTTGCCGTCGTCCGCTCCTTTCACATCGACCCCCTGCTCAGCCTGGTGATCACCATGCCGGTCATGTTTGCGATCGGCGTCGTCTTGCAACTGGTCTTCATCCGACCTCTGCAGACCGACCGTGAAGCCCTCTCCGTCCTCGTCACCTACGCGCTGGCGCTCGGCATCGAAGGGGCGCTCGGCTACGTGTTCAGCGCCAATCTCGTGCAGCTCCGAGCCTGGTACGAGACGGCCAGCTTCGCCGTGATGGGCTTCCATATCGCGTACGTCTACGTCTTCGGCTTCGTCCTCTGCCTGGCGATCCTGGGCGCGCTGTTCCTGATCCTCTACCGCACCGTCTTCGGCTCGGCGGTGCGGGCGACCATGCTGAATCGAACGGCGGCGCAGCTGGTCGGCGTCGATGTCGACCGGATCTCGGCCGTGGCCTTTGGAATCGGCGTGGCGACCGCGGCCGCCGGGGGCGTGATCTTTGGCATCACGAACGCCTTCAACCCGGGCAGCCACTACGACCTGATCTCGCGACTCCTCACCATCATCGTGCTGGGCGGGCTCGGCAGTCTCCGCGGCGCGATCATTGCCGCGCTCGTCATGCTGGTCACGGAGGACATCACGGCGGTCGTCATTTCGCCGGTCTGGGCCAGCTTCACCTTCTTCGTCATCCTGGTCGCGGTGTTGATCGTGCGACCCCAGGGGCTCTACGGCGTGCGCGTGCGAGATCGCATATGAGCCGGTCGCGTGCCCGGCCGAGATGGAGATCGTCGCCTTCCGGGCGCGCTCTCAAGCCCGCGGCCCTGGTGGTGCTGGCCCTGGCAGCGGTGGCCCTGCCGTGGGTCGCGCCCGACCCCGCGACCACCAACGTCGCTGTGTTCACCGTCATGTACATCGGGCTGGCCACCGCCTGGAACATCATGGGCGGCTACACGGGCTACATCTCCCTCGGTCACGCGGCCTTTTTCGGATTCGGCGCCTACGCCCTCGCGCTGATGCTGAATCGCCTCCACATCGCCCCGGGCTACGTTCCGTTTCTCCTGGTTCCGGTTGCGGGCGCGCTGACCGCCGTCCTCGCGGCCGGCATCGGCTGGGTGGCGCTTCGCACCCGCGCCGCGACGTTCGTCATCGTCACCATCGCCTTCATGTTCATGCTGCAGCTGCTGGCCGAAAATCTCGTGAAAATCACGGGCGGCGGCGGGGGCATGGGCTTTCCAGTTCCGCTGCAATGGGGCGGCGACTTCTACAACACGCCCTACTACTACGCCATGCTCGGGCTTGCCCTGCTGGCGATCGGCACCTCGTGGTCGATCCGGCGCTCGAAGTTCGGCCTCGGCCTTCTCGCCATCCGGGATGACGAAGACAAGGCCATGGCCGTCGGCGTCCGGACTCGATCCTTCAAGCTGACCGCCTTCATCATCAGCGCCACGCTCGTCGGCATGATTGGCGGCGTCTACGGCTACTACGTGACCTACATCTATCCCCAGTTCGTGGTCGACCCCCTGATCGGGATTTCCATGGTTTTGATGGCCTTCCTCGGCGGCCTGGGCACGCTCAGCGGGCCGGTGCTGGGCGCGGCGATCCTCGAGCCGGCCCAACTCGAGTTCGCCTACCACTTTGGAGCCAGCCGGCTCTACCTCGTGTTCTACGCGGCGGTCTTCCTGATCGTCATCCTGCTGCTGCCGCGCGGGATCGTGCCCTCGGTTGCGCACCTGCTGCGGCGCCGGCGCGGCGGCACGCAACCAGGACCGACGGCGTCGAGCGCGGCCCAACCCGCCCCCGAGCCCCTGACATCCGTATGAGCTTCCTTGAGATCGCCGGATTATCGAAGCGGTTTGGCGGGGTGGTCGCCGTCGATTCGTGCTCGCTGTCGGTTGGGCGCGGCAGCATCACCGCGCTCATCGGGCCAAACGGCTCCGGAAAGACGACCGTCTTCAACCTCGTGACCGGGTTCATCCGCGCCGACCGGGGCGACGTCCAATTCAAGTCCCGGTCGATCGCCGGCCTGGGGCCCGACCGGATTTACGGGCTCGGCATCGGCCGGACGTTCCAGCTCGCGCGGATCTTTCCGCGTCTCACCGCGCTGGAGAACATGCTGGTGCCGGTGCGCCGGGCGGGGCTCCGGGCGCTCCTCTCGCGCGGGCAGTGGGGAAACGAGCAGGCCCGAGCGATGGAAATGCTCGAGTTCATGGACATCGGTCATGTCGCCGGCAGCCTTGGCGGCGCGCTCTCCTACGGACAGCGCAAGCTCCTCGAGCTGGCCGCGGTGATGATGGCGCAGCCGGAGATGGTGCTGCTGGACGAGCCGGCCGGCGGGGTCAATCCAGCGCTTCTCGACCGGATCGCCGAGCACATCAAGCGGCTGAATGGCCAGGGGGTCACCTTCCTGCTGGTCGAGCACAACATGGGCTTTGTCATGAACCTCTGCCACGACGTCGTCGTCATGCAGCAAGGTCGCGTGATCGCGAGCGGCACGCCGCAGGCGGTGCGCGCGAACCTCCTGGTGCTCGACGCGTACCTGGGGGCCTGAGATGGGGGTGCTGCTCGAGCTCGAGGATGTGACTGCGGGCTACGGCGGCGGCGACATCCTGCACGCGCTCTCCCTTGTGATCGAGGAGGGCGCCGTGACCTGCATCGTCGGCCCCAACGGCGCCGGCAAGTCGACCGTTCTGCGAATCATCAGCGGACTCCTGCGCCCCCGGCGCGGGTCGATCCGCTTTCGCGGATCCTCGATCCTCGGGCTCAGCCCGCGGACCATCCTTGGTCGTGGGATCGTCCAGGTGCCGCAGGAGCGCAGCCTGTTTCCGACCATGACGGTCTGGGAAAACGTTCGCATGGGCGCCTATACGATCCACGACGGGAAGCTTGTCGAGCGCCGGCTCGCCGAGGTCTGCGAGACCTTCCCGATCGTGCGTGACCGCCGCCACGATCCGGCCGCCTCGCTGTCGGGCGGCCAGCAGAAGATCGTCGAGTTCGCGCGGGCGCTGATGCTCGATCCATCGTTGCTCGTTCTCGACGAACCCTCGATGGGGCTGGATCCGAAGACGCGTGGCAGTGTCTTCGAGACGATTCGGACCCTCAACCGCGCCGGGCGCACCATCCTGCTCGTCGAGCAGAATGCCCGGTCGGGCCTTGGGCTGGCGAGCCACGGCGTCGTCCTCGAAAGTGGGCGGGTGCGACTGGAGGGTGTGGGCTCGGCGGTCCTCAACGATCCCGAAATCGGCCGGCTGTATCTTGGGGCGACCACATGAGGACCTGGGACATCGTTGTGGCAGGTGCCGGGCACAACAGCCTGGTCACCGCCGCCTATGCCGCGCGGGCCGGCTTCAAGGTCCTGGTGCTGGAAGCCGCCGACCGGATTGGTGGTGATACGACCTGCGAGGAATTGACCCTGCCAGGCTTCATCCACGATCCGTGTGCGACCGCCCACAACCTGATTCAGACCAATCCCCTGGTGCGTGACAACGAGCTGCAGCTCGACCGCCACGGCTTGCGGTATCTCTACCCGGACCCGGTCTTCACGATGCCGTTCCGTGACGGCCGCAGTATCACCATGTGGCGTGACCTCGACCGGACCTGCGCCGAACTGGCGCGGTTCTCGCCGGCGGACGCGAGCGCCTACCGCGACCTGCTCGACGAGTGGCAGGGGCTGGCGCCGCTGATCAACGAGGAGCGCGAGCACGCGCCGCGGCCACCGGACGAGGTGATGGAGCGGACGCGCAGGGGGCCGCTCGGCGAGCGCGGGGCCCGCCTGCGCCAGGGCAGCGCGCTTGAGATCATCGAGCAACGGTTTTCGGATGAGCACGTCCGGGCCTTCTTCGCGTGGATTGCGTTCATGACCCTGCATCCGCTCGACGAACCCGAGACCGGCGTGCTCGCCTTCTCGCTGGTGGCCGGCCGCCAGCGATTCAGCTGGATTTTGCCCGAAGGCGGCTCGATCAGGCTCCCGCAAGCGCTGGCCCGCGTGATCGAGGAGAACGGCGGCACGATCCTGACCTCGAAGCGGGTGACCGGCATCGCGATGGAGCATGGCCGCGCCAACGCCGTCACCACAGCTGATGGCGAGACCTATCGAGCGCAAAGGGCGATCGTCTCAACGATCCACATCAAGCACCTGCCTGCAATCGTTGGCGAGCAGAATCTGCCCCACGCGTACCGCGCCGGGGTTGCGCGGTGGAAGCCCAGCGTCACGATGTTCGCCGCGCACTACGCCTTGAGCGAGGCGCCCCGGTTCAAGTCGGAGACGGGCGCGATCGCCAGTGTGACGATGGGCAGCCTGGAGTCGATCGCCTCGCTGCACCGGATGCTCGGCGCCTTCCGAGCCGGGCGGCTCGACCTCGAGGAGCCCGTCATCCTCGCCCTGACGCCGACCGTGATCGATCCCTCGCGCGCGCCGGCCGGGAAACACACGTTCAAGCTGATCAGCTTCCTGCCCTACGCGCTCGCCGAAGGTGAAGGGCACTGGGACACGGTCAAAGAGCAGGTCGCCGACCGGCTCTTCGAAGCGATCAGGCCGCTGACCGTCAACCTCTCGCGGAGCATCGTGCTGGCCCGCACCGTCCGCAGCCCGCTGGACCTGGAACGCCACAACGCCGCCAACTGGCGTGGCTCCTGTCATGGCGGCGCGAGCTCACCCGATCAGAGCGGCTGGTATCGGCCGGTCGAAGGCTGGGCCTCTTACCGGACGCCGATTGACGGCCTATACCAAACCGGGGCGTGCACCCATCCGGGAGGCTCGGTTTCCGGGCTTCCTGGCCGAAACTGCGCCGCCGTCTTGCTCCAGGACCTGGGATCCAGCCTGCAGGCGGCAATCAGGCCGCCGGCGTCGGTGTCGTGATGCCGGATCGCTACTCATCGGCCGACGTGCTCGCGGGACGTGCGGGGAAGGCTGAGCTGATCGACATCCAGGCCGCGGCTCGCTGGGTCGGCGGGTTGCAGAGCGAGATCACGGCCGGGCGGCATACCCTGGTGTCGGATGAGCCCACGGTCCGGGGCGGCGAGGATGCTGGTCCGACGCCGTTACAACTGGTCCTGGCAGGACTCTGTGCTTGCGAAACGGTCACCATGCGCCGCCTTTCGCGAAAGCTACGAATACGGATCGACAGCTTCGAAATTGGGGCGAGCGCCGTGATCGACGCCCGAGGCCGAAACGCCGAGGCTCCCGTTCCGGCCCACTTCGTCAAGGTCGAGGTCCGAGTGCGGCTCCGGACTGCTGAGCCCGATGACCGCGTCCAGCGTCTGAAGGAGCTGGTGGAGGGACACTGTCCGGTCGCCACACTCTTGCTGGCAGCCCCGCTGCAATTCAATTCCGTATGGGAGAAGGTGCCATGACGCTTGAGGCAACCAATCGGGTGCAGGTCGCAGCCCATCACTGGCGTCCGCGCTTCATTGCCAACGGGATCGACGTCAACGATTTCGACGAGACCGTCGCCAGGACGACGGAGTGGAAGGATTGGGGCCCGAACTGGAGGGCGGTGGGCGCGGTGCACGAGGCGCTGGGCCGCGAGGCGGAGCAGCGCGGTCACACCCTCTCGGCGACCCAGGCGTACCAGCGAGCCGCCTGGTGCTATCACCTGGGGAAGTTCCTCTGGTTCGAGGATCCGGCGATCCATGCCGAGCTTCGCGACCGCTCGGTCAGCGTGTACCGGAAGGCGCTTCCGCACCTCGACCCTCCGGCTGAACGGCTCGAGATCCCCTTCGAGGGACATGCGATGCCGGGGCATCTCCGGAGGCCGGCGGACAGCCGTCGGGCCCCGCTGGTCCTCCTCGTGCCAGGGCTCGACTCGTCCAAGGAAGAGCTCTTTGCCATCGAGGAGGACTTCCTCCGCCGGGGGATGGCGACGCTGACGATCGACGGCCCGGGCCAGTCGGAGAATTCGGTCCATTTTCCCATCCGGCCGAACTGGGAGTCGGTCGTCACCCCACTGCTCGACGAACTGGAGCGCCTGCGTCCCGAGGTCGACCTGAGCCGTGTTGGACTGATGGGAATCAGCATGGGCGCGATTTACGGTCCCAGGGCCGCGGCCCACGAGCCACGCTTGAAAGCGATCGTCGGCCTCGCGGGGCCGTACAACCTCGGCGACTGCTGGGACGCCCTCAACCCCCTGACCAAAGGGGGATACCTCTTCTATACAAAGTCGGCGGACGAGGCGGAGGCCCGGAACAAGGCCAAGACCTTGAATCTCGAAGGCGTGCTTCACCGGGTAACCCAGCCCCTCCTCGTCATCCACGGCGCCCGCGACCGCCTGTTTCCACCGGCTCAGGCGGAGCGAATCGCCCGCGAGGCCCCGCACGCGACGCTGGTGATGTACCCGGACGGAAACCATGTCTGTAACAACATCTCGTACAAGTACCGGCCCATGATGGCCGACTGGCTGAAGGACCGCCTCGCGTAACCTGCTTCCCCGACACTGTTACCGAACGTTTGGCCGGCTCTCATGACCTTCTCATGGACGACCGGGATGATTAGAGGCAACTAACCAATCGAAGGAGTGGAAGCACTTAGATGAAGGTCAATCGGATGATCGCATTCCCGCTCGCGGGCGCCGCCGCCCTCGCGATCGGCGTGGCGGCCGTCGAGGCCGCGCCGTCCCCGCCGGCGAGCGGGTCGACCAATTATGCCCAGGTCTTCGTCAACAAACTGGCCGGGATCCTGCATCTCACCCCGGCGCAAACGCAAGATGCCCTGAAGCAGGCGCAGGCGCAGACCGTCGACCAGATGCTCAACGACGGCAAGATCACGAAGGCGCAGGCCGATGCGATGAAGGCCAGGATCAATGCCGGCAACGGGCTGGACGCGATCAGGCCGTTCCCGGGTGGCCTGGGGCGCTTTGGCGGAGATCGGGCTTTGGGCCGTGACCTCCTGACGGCGGAACTGAAGGCCGTCGCCGGGGCGCTGCACATGAGCGTGGCCGACCTGCAAGCGCAGCTCAAGGCCGGCAAAACCCTCGCCAACCTCGAACAGGCGAACAACGTGACCGACGCGACCGTGAAAGCGGCAATGAAATCCGCGGCCAAGGGCGTGCTCGATAAGGCCGTCAAGGCCGGGACGATCACCCAGGCGCAAGCGGACGCCATGCTCGCCCGTGCGGACACCCGGTTCGGGTTCCGCCGCGGCCTCCCGCGACCGGCGCAGACGCCGGCCGCGTTCTTCCAGAGCGCCTAGCGG
>JALYYC010000085.1 GCA_030946755.1 Candidatus Dormiibacterota bacterium | reverse complement strand
GCTACGTGTTGGGTTTCGAGGAGACCGACCGGACGCTGGTCGCGGTCGTTGGCGGCAAGGGCGCGCACCTGGGCGAGCTTTCGCGGGTCGAAGGCATCCGCGTGCCGGCGGGCTTTTGTGTGACGACAGACGCCTTCCAGCGGATCATGGCGGAAGCGCCCTCGATCGACGATCGGCTCGATCGGCTGTCGCGCCTGGAGCCGGACGACCGGGAGGCAATCCATGTGCACAGCTCGGAGATCCGCCGGATCATCGAAGGGATCGCCATCCCCGATGATCTGACGGCGGCGATCACCCGTACGCTCGCCGGGCTCAGCGAGCGAGCCGCCTACGCCGTCCGATCCAGCGCGACGGCGGAGGACTTGCCGACGGCCTCCTTCGCGGGCCAGCAGGACACGTACCTGAACATCGTGGGACCGGCGGCGATCCTCCATCATGTCAGCCGGTGCTGGGCCTCGCTCTTCACCGAGCGGGCCGTGACCTACCGCCTACGGAACGGCTTCAAGCACCAGAAGGTCTCCATGGCCGTGGTCGTGCAGCAGATGGTCTTCCCGCGGGCGGCCGGCATCCTGTTCACGGCCGATCCCGTCACCTCCAACCGGAAAGTCGCAGCCGTAGAAGCCTGCTTCGGCCTCGGCGAGGCCCTGGTCTCCGGCCTGGTTAACGCCGACGTCTACAAAGTGCGCGACGGCGAGATCGTCGCCAGGGTCGTCGCCACCAAGCAGCGCGCCATCGTCGCGTCGCCCGGAGGCGGAACCCAGGAACAGCCGATCGAACCAGCGCAGCAGGAGCAGCCGGCGCTGACGGACGCGCAGGTCGTGCAGCTCGCGCAGCTGGGCCGGCGGATCGAAGCGCACTTCGACTGCCCCCAGGACATCGAATGGTGCCTCGACGATGGCGGCTTCCAGATCGTCCAGAGCCGGCCGATCACCACGCTCTTCCCCATCCCGGAGGCCGGCGACCGGGCCAACCACGTCTACCTGTCAGTGGGCCACCAGCAGATGATGACCGACCCCATGAAGCCCCTCGGGCTCTCCTTCTGGCAGATGACGACCCCCGCGCCGATGGCCGAGGCCGGCGGCCGCCTGTTCGTCGACGTCACCCAACGGCTGGCCTCGCCGGCGAGCCGCGCCGGTCTCCTGGAACTCGCGGGGAAATCCGATCCGCTGACCAGGGACGCGCTGCAGACCGTCCTCGAACGCGGCGACTTCATTCGGTCGCTCCCGGACGAGGGTCCCCCCGCGCCACTGTTTGGCGGCGCGCCAGCCCCGATCGAGACCGACCCGGCCATCGTCACCGAGCTGATCGGGCGGAGCGAGGCATCGATCGCCGCCTCGGAACGCGACATCCGGACAAAGTCCGGAGAGGCGCTGCTCGACTTCATCCGAGAGGACATCCAGGAGCTGAAGCGGATCTTGTTCGATCCGCGGAGCCATCAGGTGTTCATGTCGGCAATGGAGGCTACCTGGTGGCTCAACGAGCAGCTGGAGGCGTGGCTGGGCGAGAAGAACGCGGCCGACACGCTCACCATGTCCGTGCCCCACAACGTCACGTCGGAGATGGGGCTGGCCCTGCTGGACGTGGCGGATGTGATCCGCCCCCACCCGGACCTGGTGGCTTTTCTGCAGCACGTCGAGGACGAGGGCTTCCTGGACGAGCTGGTCAAGCTCGCGGGCGGCCGGGAAGCGCAAGACGCGATCCGGGCCTTTCTCGACAGGTATGGCATGCGCTGCGCCGGCGAGATCGACATCACGAGGCCGCGTTGGAGCGAACGCCCCACCACGCTCCTGCCCATCATCCTCAGCAACGTCAAGAACTTCGAGCCGGGCGCTGGCGGGCGGCGCTTCGAGCAGGGCCGGCGGGAGGCCTGGAAGAAGGAACAGGAGCTGCTGGGGCGCTTGCGCGCCTTGCCGGACGGAGAGCGGAAGGCCGACGAGGTCAAGCGGATGATCGACCGGGTCCGCACCTTCATCGGGTACCGGGAGTATCCGAAGTACGGCATGGTCAGCCGCTACTTCGTTTACAAGCAGGCCATGATGGACGAAGCCGAACGCCTTGTGCAGGCCCACGTGCTTTCCAAGAAGGACGACATCTTCTACCTCACTTTCCAGGAGCTTCACGACGTCGTGCGTACGAACCAGGTGGATGACCAGCTCATCCGCCGGCGCAAGGACGCGTTCAGGTCGTATCAAGGGCTCACGCCGCCCCGGGTCCTCACCTCGGATGGCGAGGTCATCGCCGGGGCGTACCGACGCGACGATGTGCCGGTCGGCGCGCTGGTCGGCTTACCAGTATCTGCCGGGACCATCGAGGGGCGGGCCCGCGTCGTCCTGGACATGGCGGAGGCCGACCTCGAAGCGGGCGACATCCTGGTCACCACATTCACGGACCCCAGCTGGACCCCCCTGTTCGTCGCGATCAAGGGCCTGGTGACGGAAGTGGGGGGTCTCATGACCCATGGCGCGGTCATCGCACGGGAATACGGCTTGCCGGCCGTCGTGGGGGTCGAGCATGCCACCCGGCAGATCCAAAATGGGCAGCGGATCCGCGTGCATGGAACGGACGGGTACGTCGAGATCCTGCCCTAGCCGCACTTGTTTGCCTTCTGGCGGCATGCGCCGATTCGCTCGGCTTGTCGCCGAGCTACTCCCAGCGAAAGAAGCGAATCGCAATGACTCCAAAAACGGCTGTGTAGACAGCCATGGTCACCCAGGCCGCATATGGAAGGTTCCCGCCGAAGGCCGAATCGAGCAACCGGGTTTCCGAGGAATCGCCGAGGGCTTGGGCGTAGTGCGTGTCTACCTGTAGACGAGCCGTCGCTTTTCGAAGCTTAGGGATAGAGCCATTTCCGCGAAGCGGTGCTCGTGGGGAGAACGGTTGGCACGCGACTGAACCGTGAGAGCGACAATCAGCTCCCCATCGGTGGTCACCATCGCGCAGGCGTTAACCCACGGCGAGCCCCCATCGAATAGTCGACTCCATGGATTCTCCCCGGCTCGGAAGAGTTTGTTCTCCTCGATTGTCGGCCCCGTCTCCGTCCAGACGAGGTCCTCGTCTCGGGCAAACCGAACATCGTTCGGTTCACCTTTGCCGAATGCGGGCAGCGTGTCGTCTTCAGAAGCCCAACGTCTGAGGTCCCCGATGATCCGCCCTGCGAGTGCGTCTGGTGCCTGCCCGACTTTGACTCTGCCTGAACGCACGAGTCGCAAAACAACCTGGGCTGCCTTGTCAATGTCTTCGGCAGTGGCGTCTGCGGGCGGGTTGTTGGCGAAGTTCCGAAGCGGTTCGATCGCTCGAGGATCGGCCAAGAGGCCAAGAGATTCGATAACAGAATTCCTGACTAACCTGTCGGGATCGTTGAGAAGGCGATAAAGGTCCGGAACCACAGCTTGGTCACCCTGCCGCCCTAAACCGATGACGGCCGCCCAACGAGCTGGCCAGCCTTCGCTTGAGAGGGCGTCCATGAGATATTCACGAGATCGTGGCTCGATCAAGGACTGAAGCGCCCAGGCGATACCCGAATCGCGCGGCCTTTTAGCCGCGGCGTCGAAGAACTCGTCTGGGTAGCGCCCCCCGAACGCACTCATCGCCGCTATAAGTGCGTCGGAGATGTCGGTTGGGTGTGCAGGGCCAAAGTCGACCTTCGTCTTGCCGTCCCAGACTGCCATTAGTCGCTCTAGCGCGGCTGGCCCGCGATCGACCAGTCGAGCCATCTCTCCCGATGACCCAGCGGGCAGCCGGCGAATCAGATCGTCGATCGGTGGCTCCGGATTCAGGGCCGTACTCGCGCGTATCGTGGCGGCTCGGAGATCCTCACTCTGGCAGCTCCCAACGACCTCAACATATCCAAGTCGAGTTTAGGCTCTGGATTTTTGGCTGCAGACATCGCTATAAGCCAAGCGGCCGAAACCCGGATCGGGGCGATGAAAACGGCGTCGCTCCTTAGAGAGTGAAGGCCCATGCAGGAAAACCAAGGTGAACAACGGCTTACTTCTTCCGACAGCGATGGGACCAGCTCGAGGAGAAGCGGAGCCAGCTGAGCCGCGACCTGGCCCGGCACCAGCACGCTAAAAGCGCTTACATGGAGCTTGGAAGCAAGCTCATCGAACTCATCGCGCAGGTTCCCCAGATATTCGAGCGTGCCGACCCGGAGCAACGGCGAGAGTTAGTGGGCCTGCTGACATCGAACCGCATGCTGAAGGGCAGAATGCTGGAATTTGAATTGCGAAAGCCCTTCGACGCGCTGGTCTCAGCGGCAAACAGTGAAAATGGCTGGGGCGAAAGTGTGCGAGTTCAACACATAGTGGACAGATGTCTCAAGACATGCTGGACACCTACCGAAAGGAGGTGCCGGGATGGGACTGGAGCGCTATGTGGTCGACGCGGTGCTTATCGAGAAACGCAGCCCGACCGAGATCGCCAGGGCCCACGGCATCTCCCGCAGCTGGCTCTATGAGCTGATTGCCAGGTTCAAAGGCGGCGGCTACGAGGCCCTCGAGCCTCGCTCTCGGAGACCCCGATCATCTCCTGGAGCCGCCGGCCAGGAGGTCGTCGCCACCGTCCTCGAGCTGCGCCAGGAGTTGGTGGCAGCCGGTCATGACGCTGGACCCCAGACCATCGCCCACCACCTCGCCGCACGGTTGCCCCAGGGTCTTCCCTCGCGCACCACCATCTGGCGCATCCTCAGGCGTCACGGCCTGGTCACCCCAGAGCCGCACAAGCGTCCCCGCTCGTCATTTGTGCGCTTCGAGGCCAGCCTGCCGAACGAGCGTTGGCAGGCGGACGCCACCGACTGGCACCTGGCCGACGGTGCCAGGGTCGAAATCCTCAACTTCGTCGACGACCACTCCCGTCTCTTTGTCGCCTCGGTCGCGTTCCCCACCGTCAAAGCCGCAGACGCCCTCGAGACGTTTCTCCGTGGGGCCAAGCATTTTGGATTGCCCGCCTCCCTCCTGACCGACAACGCCGCCGTCTTCAGCGGCAAATCGCGCCGGGGACGCGTCGTGCTCGAGTCGGAACTGGATCGGCTGGGCATCGTTTCCAAGCACTCCACTCCCTACCATCCGCAGACCTGTGGCAAGGTCGAGCGCCTGCATCAGTCCCTTAAGCGCTTCCTCACCCGGCAGCCTGG
>JALYYC010000083.1 GCA_030946755.1 Candidatus Dormiibacterota bacterium | reverse complement strand
ACGCGGAAGACTGGATTGTAAGAATTGGACCCTATAATGGCGAAACAGGAGAGCCACCCATGAATTTCGAACGGCTCAGCCGTCGACCCGAAGCCCTCATCCCCATGGTCATCGAGACGACCAACCGGGGCGAGCGTGCCTTCGACATCTATTCCCGGCTGCTCAAGGACCGGATCATCTTCATCGGGACCCCGATCGATGACCAGGTCGCCAACGTGGTCATGGCCCAGCTCCTCTTCCTAGCCTCGGAAGATCCTGACAAGGACATCAATATCTACATCAATAGCCCGGGCGGCGTCGTCACGGCCGGCCTGGCCATCTACGATACGATGCGGTACGTTAGCCCGCGCGTCTCGACCGTCTGCATGGGACTGGCCGCTAGCATGGCCACGGTGCTCCTCGCCGGGGGGACCAAGGGGATGCGCTTCGCCCTGCCGAACACCCGGATCCTGATCCATCAGCCGTCGGGTGGCTTCCAGGGGCAGGCGTCGGACATCCAGATCCATGCGCAGGAGATCCTGCGCATCCGCAAGACGCTCAACGACATCCTCTCCAGCCATACCGGTCAGCCGATCGAGAAGATCGAGCGGGACACCGAACGGGACTTCTTCATGAGTGCCGAGGAAGCGAAGCAATACGGCATCATCGACGACATCATCGTCAGCACCGGCCGCGATGCGGATGGGTCGGTCGCCAAGGACGGACGGCTCGAGTTGAGCTCGGCCGGCGTGGGCATGCGTCCCCAGCCGCAACCGGATCCTGAGCGGGAAGGCCCCAAGACGTCTCGATGAACGAACGGGAAGATCGCCGCCGCCACACTCGCTGCTCCTTCTGTGGGAAGGACCAATCGCAGGTCCGCAAGCTGGTCGCCGGCCCCGGCGTGTACATCTGCGACCAGTGCATCGACCTCTGCCAGGAGGTCCTCGAGGAAGACACCAAGACCACCTCCCAGAAGCGGACCAAGGGCGGCCTGATTCCGAATCCGAAGACGATTTGCTCCGCGCTCGACCAGTACGTCGTCGGGCAGGATCACGCCAAGCGTGTCCTCTCGGTCGCCGTCTACAACCACTACAAACGGATTGCCCACAGCAAGATGGCGGGCGACGTGGAACTGCAGAAGTCCAACGTGTTGCTGGTCGGGCCGACCGGATGTGGCAAGACCCTGCTCGCGCAGACGCTGGCCAAGATCATCGACGTGCCCTTCTCGATCGCCGATGCCACCTCGCTGACCGAGGCCGGCTACGTTGGCGAGGATGTCGAGAATATTCTCCTCCGCCTGATCCAGGCGGCCGACTTCGACATCGCCCGCGCCGAGCGGGGGATCATCTACATCGACGAGATCGACAAGATCGCGCGCAAGTCCGACAACCCCTCGATCACGCGTGACGTTTCCGGCGAGGGTGTCCAGCAGGCATTGCTGAAGATCCTCGAGGGCACGATCGCCAACGTGCCCCCGCAGGGCGGCCGCAAGCATCCGCACCAGGACTTCATCCAGATCAACACGACGAACATTCTGTTCATCTGCGGTGGGGCGTTCGACGGTCTCGAGCGGCTGATCGAGCATCGCATCGGCCAGAAGCAAATCGGCTTTGGCTCTGAGGTCCATGCGAACCGGACCAAGGAGACGAGCCGGATGCTCAAGCAGCTTCAGCCGATGGACCTGCTCAAGTACGGCCTGATCCCGGAGTTCGTCGGCCGGCTTCCGATCACGGTGACGCTTGACTACCTCGACGAGGCGGATATCATCCGGATCCTGACCGAGCCGAAGAATGCCTTCGTCAAGCAGTACCAGAAATTCTTCGCGCTCGATGATGTGCAGCTGGTGTTCGAGCCGCCGGCGCTGACCGCCATCGCCCGCAAGGCACTCCAGCGTGGCACCGGCGCCCGTGGGTTGAAGAGCATCATCGAAGACATTCTGCTGAACTCCATGTTCGAAGTTCCGTCACGCCCGGAGGTCAAGCGATGCGTCATCACGGAAAAATCGGTGAACTTCAGCACGGAGCCCGAGATGTACTCGGAGGAAGAGCTCGAGGAGATCGCGCCCGAGCAAACCGCCTGACGTTCGCCGGGCATCGGTCCACGCGCCGGTGACCGACCGCCAGGCGCTCCTGCAGCTTCCGCTTCTCCCGCTCAAGAACGTCGTCCTGTTCCCGCACATGATCGTGCCGCTGTACGTGGGCCGGGCGCGCTCGATCGACGCGCTCGAAGACGCGATGGCGAACGGGAAAAAGATCTTCCTCTGCACGCAGCGTCGGGCCGATTGCGAGGATCCGGGAGAGGCGGACCTCTATCGAGTCGGGGTGTTGGGCGACGTCGTTCAGCTGCTCAAATTGCCCGACAACACGATCAAGGTGCTGATCGAAGGGTCGTCACGGGCCGTCATCGATCGCTTCCTCAGCACGGAGCCGCATCTGCGGGTTGAAGTGGCGCGGCTTGACGAGGACTTCCAGCCGTCGCCCGAACTCGGGGCGCTCATGCGCGGGCTGGTCGATCTGTTCGACCGTTATGTCGAGCTCGACAAGAAGGTTCCGCCGGAGGTCAACCTGACCGTCCGGGGGGTTGAGGATGCCGGTCGCCTGGCCGACATCGTGGCAGCGAATCTCAACATTGGCGTGACCGACAAACAGGATGTCCTGGAAACCTTCCAGATGAACGAGCGGCTGGAGAAGTTGTCGAGTGTGCTCCAACGGGAGACCGAGATCCTTGACATGGACCGGAGCATCCGCTCGCGTGTCCGCCAGCAAATCGACCGGCGGCAGAAGGAGTTCTACCTCAAAGAACAGATGCGCGTCATCCAGGAGGAGCTCGGCGGCGAGGAGACACAACTCAGTGAACTCGATGAGCTTCGCGAGCAGTTGCGGGGTCTCGAGCTGGCGGAGGCGGTCCAGGAGCGGCTCCTCAAGGACGTCGACCGGCTCGAGCGAATGCCACCGGGATCGCCGGAGATCTCGGTGCTGCACAACTATCTGGACCTCGTCGTCTCATTGCCCTGGCACACCGTCAGCGATGATGTGACGGACCTCCGTACTGCCGAAAGGGTGCTCGATGAGGATCACCACGGACTGAAGAAGATAAAGGAGCGAATCCTCGAATTTCTCGCGGTGCGGCAGCTGACCAAGTCCCCGAAAGGCCCGATTCTCTGCTTTATCGGACCACCGGGGGTGGGGAAGACGAGCCTCGGCAAGTCGATCGCGCGGGCCCTCGGCCGCAAGTTCGTCCGAGTCTCGCTCGGCGGCGTGTCCGACGAGGCCGAGATTCGCGGTCATCGGCGAACCTACGTCGGCTCGATGCCAGGCCGGATCATCAAATCGCTGCGGGAGGCCGGGACCCGTAACCCCGTGTTCCTCCTCGACGAGATCGACAAGATGTCCTCGGACTTCCGTGGCGATCCCTCGGCCGCCATGCTCGAGGTCCTCGACCCCGAGCAGAATCGAAATTTTTCCGACCACTACCTCGAGATCCCCTTCGACCTGTCGGACATCCTCTTCATCACGACCGCCAATACCTACTTTTCGATCCCGCGTCCGCTGCTCGATCGCATGGAAGTGATCAACCTCTCGGGTTATACGGCAGAGGAGAAGCTGGTGATCGCGCGTGAATACCTCGTGCCGAGGCAGGTCGCCGACCACGGGCTGTCCGACAAGAACATCGAATTCACGCGACCCGCACTCGCGAAGATCATCAGCCGCTACACGAGCGAGGCGGGCGTCCGGAGTCTCGAGCGGGCGATCGCGACCGTCTGTCGGAAGGTGGCTCGCGAGGTCGTCAAGGGGAAGACCCGGCGCATGACCATCGCGCCCAACCGCCTGGAGGATCTGCTGGGTCCGCCGCGCTACAAGCCGGACGAGGGCCACAAAGAGCACCTGGTCGGCGTCGCGAACGGGCTCGCCTGGACGGAGGTCGGTGGTGTGCTCTTGACGATCGAGGTGATCACGATGCCGGGCAAGGGCAACCTCAACCTGACGGGCCAGATGGGCGACGTCATGCAGGAGTCCGCGCGCGCGGCCCTCTCCTATGCGCGCTCGAACGCCGACGCGCTGGGTATCCCACCCGACTTCCGCGAGAAGCTCGACCTCCATATTCACATCCCGAAGGGTGCGATCCCCAAGGATGGTCCCTCGGCCGGTATCTCGATGGCGCTGGCGATCATCTCGGCCCTCTGCCGGCGCCCGATCCGGTCCGATGTTGCGCTGACCGGCGAAATCACCTTGCGTGGGCGCGTGCTCCCGATCGGCGGCCTCAAGGAGAAGGTGCTGGCGGCGCACCGGCTGGGCATCAAGACGATCATCCTTCCCGAGGACAACCGGGCCGA
This sequence comes from Candidatus Dormiibacterota bacterium, assembly GCA_030946755.1. GTDB lineage: Bacteria > Chloroflexota > Dormibacteria > CF-121 > CF-121 > JALYYC01. Next base: position 42,547 of record JALYYC010000083.1, on the reverse strand, counting down.
CATCGTCGACATCCCGGCTGAGGTGCGAAAACACCTGACGCTCCAATTCGTCAAGACCATGGACGAGGTCATCGCCGCGGCGCTGCTGCCCAAGTCCACCGTCAGCGCGCCCTCCGAGGCGACCGACCCGGTAGGCCCGGAGGAGGCCGCCGCCGCGAACGCCGACGCCCCGGCCGGCCAGGACTGACCTTGACGGCGGTCCGCGCCGGCTGAACCGTAAACTGTTGCCCTTGATGGACACCCGGTACGACCCCCGGGCGGTCGAGCAGCGGTGGTACGAAACCTGGGAGCAGGCGGGCTATTTCAAGCCAGGCGAAGGTCTCACGGGGAAGACCTTCACGATCTCCATGCCGCCCCCCAACATCACGGGCGACCTGCACATGGGGCATGCGATGTACACGCTGCAGGACGTGCTCGTCCGCTGGCACCGGATGCTCGGCGACTGCGTGCTCTGGGTTCCTGGGTCCGATCATGCGGCGATCGCGACGCAGAACGTGCTCGAGAAGCAGTTGGCCAAGCGGCACTCCTCGAAGGAGGCGATCGGTCGGGAGGCGTGGGATAGCATGGTCGCGGACTGGTATCAGAAGACCGGCGACACTATCCTGAAACAGATGCGGCGCCTGGGCTTCAGCGCCGACTGGTCGCGCAACCGGTTCACGATGGATTCAGACTACGTGGCCTCGGTGAACGCGGCCTTCGTCCGGTTCTGGAAAGCCGGCCTCATCTATCGCGGTCCGCGCATCGTCAACTGGTGCCCACGCGACCAGAGCGCCATTTCCGATCTTGAGGTGGTGTTCGTCGAGACGGATGACCACCTCTATTACCTCGACTATCCGATCGAAGGCGGCGGCGTGATCTCGGTCGCCACGTCGCGCCCGGAAACGATGGTGGGCGACACCGGGGTCGCCGTCAACTCGAAGGATGCCCGCTACCGCGACCTCGTCGGCAGGATGGTCAGGCTCCCTGTCGTGCATCGACAGGTCCCGATCGTTGCCGACGATGCGGTGGACATCGCGTTCGGCACGGGTGCCGTCAAGGTGACGCCCGGTCACGATCTGACCGACTACGAAATCGGCGAGCGGCAGAAGCTCGAGGTCCGCAACATCCTGCACCTGGATGGGCGCATGGACATCCCGGAGGTATCGGAGCTCGACGGCGTCAAGGTGCCGCAAGCCCGGGAGCGGATCGTCGAGCTGCTGCGGGCCGAAGGCGCGCTCAATCGGGTCGAACCGTACCGACACTCCGTCGGCCACTGCGACCGCTGCAACGCCGTGATCGAGCCGCTGGTCTCGTCCCAGTGGTGGGTGCGGATGAAACCGCTCGCGGCGCCCGCGATCGCGGTGGCGGAGGAGGACGAGGTGCGGTTTCACCCCGCTCGCTGGAAGGAGCAGTACCTGCGATGGATGCGCAACATTCGGGACTGGTGCATCTCGCGGCAGCTCTGGTTGGGTCACCGCATCCCGGTGTGGACCTGCGCCAACGGTCATGCGGTCGCATACGAGCAAGCCCCGAAGGCCTGTGAGGAGTGCGGCGACCGGACGCTGACCCAGGATCCCGACGTCCTCGATACCTGGTTCTCCTCATCGCTGTGGCCATTTGCGACGCTCGGCTGGCCGCAGGCGACGGATGACCTGGCCCACTTCTATCCCACCCAGGTGCTGGACACCGCCCGCGACATCCTCTATCTCTGGGTGGCGCGGATGATCTTCACCAGCCTGTACTTTTTGGACGCCGTGCCCTTTTCGGACGTCATCATCCACGGGACAGTCCTCGCCCCGGACGGGCGCCGGATGAGCAAATCCCTGGGGACCGGTGTCGATCCGCTGCAGGTGATCGATCGCTATGGCGCGGATGCGACGAGAGCCTGGTGCGCCTACTTCGGGACGAGCGGGCAGGATATCCGGTTCTCCGAGGAAAAGATCAAGTCCTATCAACTCTTCGCCAACAAGCTCTGGAATGCGACGCGCCTGCTGCTCTCCGGGACCGCCGAGGGCGCCATGCCGATCCCCATCGATGAGTCGACGCTGGAGCCGGCCGACCGCTGGATCCTGGGGCGGCTGAGCGCCGTGACCCGGCTTGTCAGCGGGTCCTTCACGCGTTTTGAGTTCGGTCCGGCAATCGACGGCCTCTACGAGTTTGCCTGGCACGAGTTTGCCGACGATTACCTCGAACTGATCAAGCCGCGCCTGCAGGCGGGGATGGCACCGGCGACCACCGCCCGTGCCGTCGCGACCCATGTCCTCGAGACGACGCTTCGCCTGCTGCACCCGATCATGCCGTTTGTGACTGAGGAGCTCTGGCAGCGGATCCCTCACGTGGGCGAAACGATCGTCCTGGCTCCGTGGCCGCTCGCAGACGAGCGCCTGGAGGATCGCGTGCTGCTGGACGAAATGGCCCATCTGCTCGAGGTGGTGCGGGCGGTCCGCAGTGTCCGGCATGCTGCCGACCCGGCGATGCGGCGCCAGCCCGCCCAGATTCAGTCGAACCGGTCATTGCTGGCGGATCCGGTGGGCCGTCAGTACCTCGCCACGTTGGCCCAACTCGATCTCGACGCGCCAATCCCCCGTGACGCCAAGCGTGCCACCGTAGTCGTGGGCGACACCACCGTGACGCTTAGCCTGCCGCAGGATGACGAGGCCGAGCAGCAACGGCACAGCGCCGAGTTGGGAAAGAAACTGGCTGAGATTGCGTTGATCGAGGCGAAGCTGCAAAATCCGGACTTTACGGCCAAGGCGCCCGCCGCCATTGTGGAGCGTGAGCGGGCCCGCCTGGCCCAGGCGAAGGAGGCCGCAGACCGGCTTCAGAAGCTCTTGGGCGAAGCGGACGGATAGGGTAAGGTATCGGCAGTTAAATTCTGGAAATCTGAGGAGGCTCTTTGCCTGATCTGAAGCCGCTGAAGCCGCTGCTCATTATCGTGATCTTTTACCTGGCTGCCTTCTGGCTGAGCCTCTCTTACTGGGCCTTCCGGGATGCCCGCGAGCGCTCCAACAGCGTCGCGTTCCACGTCTTCGCCACCGGCCTCTCCTTGCTGCTGCCGGTCTTCGGCCTCTTCATCTACATGATCATCCGGCCCCCGCTGACGATGGCGGAGCGGCGCGCCCTGGAGCTCGAAACCCAGGCCCTCTCCGAGCCGGGCGGTCCGGTTCGGGAGCTGCGCCCATGCCCGAGCTGCGGCGAGCCGATCGATTCGCAGTACGTCCTCTGCCCGCATTGCAAGACGCAGTTCAGTAAACTCTGCCCACGGTGCAACAAGCAGCTGAAGCTGGGATGGAGCGTCTGTCCGTACTGCGCCGAGGAAGTGCCGCTGCAAGGCTCGGTCCCCACGCCCCGCATCGCGCGATAAGGCGCACTTCCGGCACGCGCGTTAGGGGCTAGCCGTGCCGCTGGGGGCGCAGGCCCTCCTGCCGTTCCTCGCCCTGCTCGCGGCGTCCACCGCCGTCGCGATCCGGCGCGGGCGCCGCGCGAACGGATGGATCGCCGTCGCCGGCGCGGTCGTCGCGGCCGGGATCACCCTCGTCCAGCTCCTACGGCTCGCGCCCGGTGAACGCGTTGACGTTCCCTATCTCACCACCTTTCCATACGCCGACCTGGCCATTCGGCTCGACGCGCTGTCGCTCGCCTTTGCCACCATGACGCTGATCACCGCCGCGCTTCTGATGCTGGCGCGGGTCACGATGCCCGGCGACCGGCGGGACCCATGGCTTTCCTTTCTGCTCACGAGCGTGGCGGTCCTGGCTGTGATCATGGCGCAAAACCTGTTGCTCACGTATATCCTCCTGCAGGTCCTGACGCTGGCATGGAGCGGCACGCTTGATGAGTCCGCTCCGCGGCGCCGCCGGCTCCGCCTTGCCATCGTCATCGCGGATATCGGGCTGTTGCTCGCCGCCGCGGGCGCAATCCAATCGGTCGGAACCTCGGCGTTTTCCGGCGTGCCCTCTGACACCTTCGGCCCGGCGGCGTTTCTGCTCGCGCTCCTGCCCGTGCTCACCCGCCTTGGTGCGCTCGCCTGGGCCGGCGGCGGGTCGATCGCGCCGGTGGCCTTCGAGCCGGCGGTGGCATGGGCAGCTCCCGCTGCGTATCTCCTCGTCCGACTGCTCGCGCTCATGGGCGGCCGCCTGCCGGGCCGGCCGCTTGAGGTGCTCGTCTTTGCCGGGGGGCTGACGATCACGGCCGTCGCCGCGCTCTGGATCATCGTCGCCCGGCCGGTGCCGCTTCACCCGCGGACCCTGCTGATCGGCCACGGCGGCCTGGCGCTCGCCCTGATCGCCAGTTCATCGCCGCTGTTACTGGTGGCGAGCATCTGGCTCTGGCTCCTGCTGATCCCGCTCGCCGGTCTCTCCTCGCTGCGATTGCGACCGGGTGACCCGGCGGGCGCCGCCACGCTCGGCTCGCTGGCGATCGCTCCCGGTAGCGCGGCGTTCGTGGCGATCTGGATCGGAGTAGCAGGGCTTCGCGCCGGCGGCCGGGTAGTCCCCCTGATCCTGGTCGCACTCGTCGTCGTCGCGACCGCCGTCGCTGCCCTCACCCGGCTGCAACCCGTCTCGCGCCCGCTGATCGACGTCCCGGCCGGCTGGGCGGCCGGGCTGCTGCTCCTGGCCGCGTTTCCAATCGTGCTGCTCGGGCCGCTGGTGCTTCCCGCGGCGCAGACCGTTCGCGCCATTCCTCGGGGCACCGTCCTGCTCACCCCCGCCGGCTTCACCGTTGCGGGAATGACGTGGCCGGCGCTGCTCGCAACCGTGGGGATGACGGTCCTGATCGGCCTGGTCGCCGGGACCGGTCGGATCAGGATCCTGCGGCCGGCCTCCGCGCCCCGGCTGGCCCTGGCTCATCTTCCCGGCGTCAAGGCACCGACCTTCTCCACACGATGGGCCACGCGAACGGCCTGGTCGGCGTTCGTCGCCGTCGTCCTGTTCGCCATTCTGCGTCCATGATCGCCGGCTTGCCGATCGCCGTTTTTCTGGCCGGAACGGTCGTGGCGTACCTCCGAGACGGCCGGCCGCGAGTGGCCGCCACCATGGCGCTGTTGGTCGCGACGGGGGCGTCGCTGGCGCTGGTGACTGACGCCGGGGTCGGTGCAAGCTGGCTGATCGGCCCGGTGCTGGCGACGCTGCTCGTCTCGCGCGGGCACCCGGAGGGCCGGCTGAGCTTCGAGGCGCTGACTCGTCGGGCGATCACGCTGGCGACGGCCGGGCTGGTCGCGGTCTTTGTCGCCACCAAGTTTCCCCTCGGGGAAAATCCCGCGCTGCTCAGCGTCGTGCCCTGGTTGCTCGGCGCTCTCGGCGCGGCCTGGTTGGTGAGTCCCGTCGATGCGCGGGAGCGAACCCAGGGGCAGGTCCTGCTCCTCAGTGCCGGTGCGGCGCTCCTGATCGCCGCGTCGCCGGTCGGAGGCTTCACCGCGGCGGCGTCCGGTGCGATGGCGCTGGTTCCAGCGATCGCAGCCCGTTTCGACCTCCCGCCGCGCAGTCATTGGATCGCGGTTGGGATCGCCCTGCTGGCGGCCGCGGTGATCGCGCTCCTCGCCCTGGTGGCCGGGACCCTGCCGCATCCGGCCTTCAGGGATTTGACATTCTCGCTCGACGGCGCGGCGCTCCCCGCGGCGGCCCTGCTGCTCGTGATCGGCGCGCTGGCCGCCCCTCAGGCGCGCGGCTGGCTCGTGCTCCCGGCGCTCGTGGCCGTGCTGGCGGCCGCGCCGAGCCTCCGCTGGGCCGCGCTCGCCGCCGTGGTCGCGGGCCAGGTCGATGCCGACACCCGCGCGCTGCGGGCTGCCTGGCTGGCGCTTCTCGCGCTCGCCTCGAGCACGCTGTTCGCGCTGCTCACGACCCAGCCCTGGAGTCCCCGTGCGCAAATCGTCGGTCTGGCCGCCGCCCTGGTCCTGATGGCGGTTGGGTTTTATGGCCGCGGGTCCGTGCTGGTGTTGGCGACGGCGGCCCTGCTGATCGTCGAGGACACGGTGAAGGCGAACGCGGGGCTGATGGGGCACTTTCAATGGGTGACGGCGGCGGGAGCCGCCTTGCTCGTGGCCCGGGCGTTGCTCGCCAGACGGGACGGGGCGGCGGCCGGCTCACGGGTCGATGAGCAGGTCACGCTCGGCCTCCTCCTGGTCGCCGTCGGAGCTCACGATCCACTCGGCCTCGGCTCGCTGGCCGTCCTCTTGCTGTTGGTCGACCTGGCGCTTGTCCGCCAGGGACCCGCGGCGTTCGGCGCGCTCGACCCCTCCCACCCCATGCGATGGGTGGTCGATCTCAGCACGTCGGGCTGGCCGTCTACGGTCCGGTTCGCTGGAGTCACGCTGGCCGTCATCGCCGCGCTCCAGACCTCGCTGGGCTGGGGACTCCTCAGCGCCGCCCTGCTGATCGCGATCAAGCTCGGTCCAGTGATCGAGCCGGTTGACTCGGCGGAGCCCGCGAGAGCACGGCTGTCCATCCGCGCTCTGGTCGCACCCGCGGTGGCGCTCGCCTGCGGCATCGCCCCCGCCCTCCTGCTGCGCATGTTGCGTGTTTGAAACGGCCCGCCAGACTTCGGGTCGCCGGGTCCTGCTCATCCTCGCCTCGTCGTCGCCGCGCCGCGTCGAGCTGCTGACCGCCGCCGGCTTTCAGTTCCGGGTTGTGCCACCTGGCATCGACGAACGAGCGCCTCGGCCGCTATCCCCTCTGGGCGTCGCTCGCTGGGCCGCGTCCGCGAAAGCCGAGGCCGTCGCCACGCGATTCCCGGCTGCGGTGGTCATCGGAGCCGACACCGTGGTCGCGCTGGAGGGGCGGACCTACGGCAAGCCGCAGAGCCCGGCGCAAGGCCGCGCGGTGCTCCGCGCGCTCTCCGGCCGCACCCATCTGGTGTACACGGCGGTCACCGTGATCGATGGTCGTCGGCATCGCGCCCGGCACGGATTCTCACGAACGAGCGTCACTATGTGTGAACTTTCACCGAGCGCGATTCGTGCCTACGTGCACCGCGGCGAGGCGCAGGATAAAGCGGGTGCCTACGCTATACAGGGCGAAGGTCAGCGGCTCGTCGCTGCGGTTCGCGGGCCCTACGACAATGTCGTCGGAATGCCGATGCGCCTCGTCGAGCGCTTGCTGCAGGAGTGCGGCATCACGATTCCGGCAAAGAACTCGGATGAAGGACAGCAGGACGCCAACGACCACCGAACGCGGACGCCGCGCGACGCCCATCGTCGCCCTGGCCGCGCTTCTGCTCGCCACGCTGCTCGCGGGTTGCGGACCGGCCGCGAGTTCGCGGCTGACGATCACCCAGAGCACCGACGTCGCCAGCGGTCCTGACCACAAGGGTCACGTGGCGCCCGGGGCATTCGCCAGTATCACGATCTCGGTCCGAAACGTCGGCAGCGGCCCGGCCCGCGGCTTGACGGTGACGGACGTGCTCCCGGCGGGGTTTCACTATTACGAATTCACCACGCTGGGCGGTAATGCCATTCGCACCTCTCTGAGCGAGCCGGGGCCGAAAGGAAATCCCCAGTGGGGCACCTGGACCATTCCCGCCGGCACGGGAACCACGGTCAGCGCGCTCGTGTTGAGCTTCAAGGTGCAGGTGGCGACCAGTCCAGGCGACTATCGCAACCAGGTCAGCATCGTGGCCTCGAGCCCGGTCGAACTGGACCAGGGGAACCCGGTCGCGGTCGTAGTCGAACCACGCCCGGCTCTCAGCCTGACCACGGCCGCGACTACCGCGCAGGTGCTCACCGGCTCGATGGCCACGTACGTCGTCTCGGTGGCCAATACGGGCTCCGCCACCGCCAAAGGCGTGGCGGTCTCGGTGAGCCTGCCACCCGGGTTCCTCTACCAGGCGACGTCCGGCTACGAGGGCAATAGCTCGCGGATCCAGGCGGTGGATCCGCCCTCCGGCAGCCTGTTACCGCTGTGGGCCTCGTGGGATGTGCCCGGTGCGGCCAATGGGGCGCCGGGCCTGCTGCGCCTGACCTTCCAGGCTCGCGTCCTCGCCGCCGTCAAACCCGGGCTCTACAGCGTGACCAGTGCGGTGACGGGGACCAACGACATCCCGGCACAAACGATCGGGAACAACGCCCCGGTGGCGGTGGGGAAGGGCACGACCATCCCGATCACGATGACGGTGGCGCCGAGCGGGCCATTCGCGACCCAGAATGGCACCGTCACCTATGTCGTCACGGTCGAAAACACCAGCAATGATGCCGCCCAGGCGGTCACCGTCACCGACACGCTGCCCCAGGGGTTCACCTTCCAGTCGACGAATGCGATCGCGATCAACGGCGGCCGGACCGCATCGAGGCTTCAGCCACGCGCTGGCAGCCCCACGCCACAGTGGGGGCCGTTCACGATCCCGGCCGGGGGCTTCAACGGCGCCACGCTGGTGATCACCTTCACCGTCAAGCTGGCCGGCGCCACGCTTGGCCCCCATCCGAACGTCGTGTCGGGGAACAGCAGCAACGCCCAGATCACCGGGGCCTCCGATCAGTCGCCGGTTGTCGTCACGGCCGGCTAGGCCCGCTCCCATCGGGGCTCAGGCCGCCCTGACCGTGATTACGGGAGAATAGGGACCAGATGTCAAAGACTCAGCGCGAATTGAAGGCGATGCGCCAGGCACAGCGGGAAGAGGCCGCGGCGCGCCAGCGAGCCCGGGATCGCCGGAACCTGATGATCATCGGCGGAGGCGTCGTGGTGCTAGCCCTGGCGATCATCGTGGTCGCCCAGATCCTGAACCACGCGAGCCAGGTCGCGAGCGCGAACCACATCAAGTTCCGGGCCGTGGCGACGCTGGTCGGGCAGCAGGTTAAGGACGAGGGCAGGAATCACATCGACCCCTCCACCACCGCGACCTATGCCTTATATCCGCCGAGTTCGGGCCCGCACTACAACGCCCAGGGAATTGCCCCGGTGACCTGGCGAACGATCGGCACGCTGGCGGAGGGCCAGTACATCCACAACCTGGAGCATGGGGGGATCGTGGTCCTCTACAACTGCCCCAGCGGCAGTGACTGCACCTCGCTGCGAAACCAGCTCGAAAACTACGTCAACAACCTCGTCCCGGTCGAGCCCCAGTTCAACGAGATGAAGATCGTCCTCTCCCCCTACAGCCGCGGCATGCAGAAAAAGATCGCCCTGGTCGCCTGGGATTACGTCCAATTCCTGGATACCTATGACCAGAATGCGATCACCACCTTCTACGAGAGCCATGTCGACAAAGGCCCGGAGGCGGTCCCGTGATAAACTACACAGCCGCGCCCGGGGGCGCGATATCCATGTTTGCCATCGTCGCCACCAGCGGAAAGCAGTTCAGGGTCTCGGAAGGTGACCGCATCCTCGTGGATCGGGTGCCGGAAGAGGTCGGGGCGAGCGTGCGCCTCGACTCCGTGTTGCTGCTCGGGGGCGATGCCAATCGGGTCGTCGGGACGCCCCTCGTCGAAGGCGCCCTGGTGGACGCGACCGTCGTCGCCCATCGCTCGGGCGAGAAGCTGATCGTCTTCAAATTCGAAGCCCGCAAGCGCCACCGGCGCAAGATCGGTCACCGCCAGCAGCTGTCCGAGCTCCAGATCGGCACCATCCACGCTCCCGGCGGGTCGCGTGAGGGTGGAACCAGGAGCCGAACCGCGACCTCCGCAGGAAAAACGAAAAAGGCCGTCGAGCCTCAAACAGGAGCGTGACGCATGGCACATAAGAAAGGTGGAGGAAGTTCGCGCAACGGACGGGACAGCATTGGGCAGCGGCTCGGGCTGAAGACCGGGGCCGGGCAGTCGGTGAATGCGGGGACCATTCTGCTCCGCCAGCGTGGCACCGCCATCTTTCCCGGCGTCAACGTCGGCATGGGTCGCGACCACACGCTCTTTGCGCTGATCGACGGCGTGGTCCGCTTCGAGCGCACCGGCCACGGGCGCAAGAAAGTCTCCGTCCTCGCCGAAGCCGTCTAGTCCGCGGCTCGGCAGCCGGAGACGGCCGCCCTCGCATGTTCACCGACCACGCCCGGATTTACGTCAAAGGTGGCGATGGCGGAGCCGGCGCGCTGAGCTTCCGGCACGAGAAGTATGTCCCCCGCGGTGGCCCTGACGGCGGGAACGGGGGTCGCGGCGGCCATGTCATCCTTGAAGTCTCCCGCCAGTTGAACACGCTCCAGGATTATCGGTACAAGCATCACTTCGTCGCACCGAACGGGGGCCGGGGCGGGGGCAGCCGGCGGCACGGGAAGGACGGCGCCGACTTGATTCTGGAGGTGCCCCCCGGAACCGTGGTGAAAGATGAGGCTGGCGCCACCCTGGCCGACCTGGTGGCTCCCGGGCAAAAGCTCCAGGTCGCGACCGCGGGGCGCGGGGGACGGGGGAACGCAACCTTCAAAAGCGCGACGCGGCAAACGCCGCGTTTCGCGGAGCTCGGCGAGCCGGGACAGGCTCGCTGGCTCGGCCTGGAACTGAAGCTGATCGCCGACGTCGGCCTCCTGGGCCTGCCCAACGCCGGCAAGTCGACCCTGCTGGCGGCGTCGAGCGCCGCGCGTCCGAAGATCGGCGATTACCCGTTCACGACGCTCGAGCCCATGCTGGGGGTGGTCGAGCTGGGCGACGACGCCAGCTTCGTGATGGCGGACCTTCCGGGCTTGATCGAGGGGGCACACAGCGGCGCCGGCCTCGGTCTCCAATTTCTCAGGCATGTGGAACGGACGCGGGTCGTCATCCATGTCCTCGATGCCTCCGCCGGGGACCGTGACAAACTGTGGGCCGATTACCAGCAGGTGCGTGTCGAGGTGAAGGCGTACAACGCGGCCCTCGCCCGGCGGCCGCAGCTGATCGCCCTGAACAAGATGGACGCCGTCAGTGACCCATCCGAGGTGCTCGCCCTTCGCCAGCGCCTGACGAAGCTGCGTCGTCCATCGTTCCCGATCTCGGCCGCCACCAACGAGGGGGTCAAGGACCTTCTCTGGGCCGCCTATCGTTCGCTTCAGCGCCGACCCAAAGACTCCATGCGAGAACCGATCCCGGTGCTCAAGGTCTACCGGGGGCCCGTCAACGCCGACCCGTTCACCATCGAGCCGGTGACGGGCGGCTTTCGCGTCTCCGGAAACCAGCTCGAACGGCTGCTGGCGATGACGGATCTCACCAACCCGGATGCCCTCGTCCACTTCCAGCGAACGCTCGACCGGTGGGGATTGAACGACGCGCTGGCCCGTCACGGAGCCCGGGGTGGCGACGCGATCCGCATTCGCGACGTGGAGTTCCTCTACGATCCCGAGCGCTGACCCGGCCGCAATCACCGGAATCCTCGGTGGCACCTTCGATCCGGTCCACCGCGGCCACCTCGCCGCCGCGGCCCAGCTTCGAGTGGTCGCCGGACTGTCCGAGGTCTGGCTGATGCCGAACGCCCGGCCGCCGCACCGGGTCAGCGCGCCGCTCGCCTCACCGCGGGACCGCCTGCGCATGGTCGAGCTCGCCACGCGCGGCGTCGAGGGCATCGAGGCCTCCTCGCTCGAGGTCGACCGGGGTGGCACTTCGTACACCATCGACACGGTGCGTCAGCTGCGAGCGTTGGCGCCCGACCGGGCCATCGCGCTGCTCCTCGGCTTCGATGCCGCATTGCAGATCCGGAGCTGGCACGAGTCCGACGCCCTGCTTTCCGAGGCCCGCTTCGTCATCTTCAGCCGTCCCCGGGTCGAGCTCGGGCCGGGTGACGTCGAGGGGCTCGGATTTGCACCGGCCCGAACCCGCGTGGTGCTGATCGAGACGCCGGCCATCTCTGCCAGAACCGTCCGCGCGCGACTGCGCACCGGCCAGCCGGTCGAGGACATGCTCAGCCCCGAGGTTCTCGCCTACATCCGGGAGCACGGCCTCTACCCGCGCCGCGGCCGGATGGGATAATCGAGGCGAATGGCGACCCCGCTGCAACTCAGCCGGCTGATCGCGAATGCCGCTGCTGAGAAGAAGGCGCGGGGGGTGATCCGGCTCGACTTGCGGCAGAAGACCTCGATCGCCGACTACTTCGTCATCTGTGAAGGAGACACCGACCGCCAGGTGCGCGCCATCACGGACTCCATCGTGGCGGCCTGCAAGGCGGCCGGGCTTCACCCGCTCCGGATGGCCGGCTACCAGGAGGGGTCCTGGGTCGTGCTCGACTTCGCCAGCGTCATCGTCCACATCTTCCTGCCGGGGGAGCGCTCCTACTACGACCTCGAATCGCTCTGGCGCGGTGGCGTCGAGAAGGCCGCGCCCAGGGCGAACGGTAACGGCGCCAGGCGAAGCCGGGTCAAGAAAGCCGTTCGGCCCTAGCGATCGCCGCGCACCCGGGTTGTGCGGGGCGTCCCAAAGAAGCACGTCGGACTGTGGGATAATCGTGGATCATCCGGCCCTTTGGGTCGGAATGCACGAAAATGCAGGCCCTCACCGCTGGTGCCCCGACCCAGCCTCATGTGACCGTCGACGACGTGTGGCACGGCGCCCTACCAGGCGCCACCACGCTGATCGCAGGCGGCTCCAGTTTGCGGCGCGAGGTGGGTTGGTGTACGGCGCTTCGAGCCCGACCGCCGGCCTTCGAGCCGCTCCGGGGCGGCGAACTACTCCTGATCGATCCCTCGACGCTCAAGGCGTTCGACCCACACCTGAGCCTGCGGCGCCTCTTGACCTCGGTGGCGGGGCAGGGGGTGGCCGGGGTCGCCGTGCGGGGCGCGGTACCGGAAGACGCCCGCCGGGTTGCCGAGGACGCCGGGCTTCCCCTGCTCAGCCTTCCGGCCGTGCCGCCGCTGGACCAGGTGGAGCAGCGGGTGCTGCGCTACATCATCGACCGGCGGGCCGAGCTACACGAGCGCGCCCAGGATCTGCACCGGCAGCTGAGCGAGCTGGCCCTGGCAGGGCGGGGCCTGCGCCCGCTGCTGCACCGGCTCAGCGAGCTGACCGGGGTCGCCGTGCTGCTCGAGCGTGAGTCCGGCCTCGACTACATCCCCCACGGTCCGGCGCGCGAGCTGCCCGAGCCGGTGGCGGGGGTGATCGCTCGCGACCGTCCCGCGCTGGACCAGTGGTTGCGGGACGTGCCCCTCTCGGCCTTCGATCCCCCCGTGTCGGCCCGACCGCTGCCCGACGGGCAGTCGCGCCTGGTGGCGCCGATCCTGGTCCAGGGGAGCATCGCCGGCTTCGTCTCGCTGCTCGGATCGGACGGGGAACTCGGCGAGCTTCACCGGCTGGCCGTCGGCCGGGCCGCCCACGCCTGCGCGATCGAACTGGTCCGCGTCCGGGCGGCCCGTGACGCCCGCGACGAGGTCGAAGAAGAGTTGCTCGACGTGCTGACCGCCGCCCGGCCCGGATCCCAGGACGCGGCCCGGGAGCGGGCGAAGCGCAGGGGTTTCGATGTCGACGCCCCCTACCTGGTGCTGGCCGCCGAGGCCGGCCAGGGCGGGCAGGCCCGCGCCATTCGGCTCGCCTGGGAACGGCAGCTGGGTACGATGCGGCTGAACGCGCTGGTGCGCGAGCGGGGGGACCTGATCCTGGCCCTGGTCAGCCTGGCCGGCAAGCGGCCACCCGACCCTCGCCACCTGGTCGACCAGCTCCACCGCGCCGCGCAGGCGACCGCCGCCGGGCCGGTTGCGCTCGGCTATGGGGCGGTTCGCTCGGGGCTGGCGGGCGTCTCGGCCGCCGCACGCGAGGCGGAGCAGGCGCTCCAGATGGGACGCCGCCTGAGCGGCCCCCACGCGGCCACGGCCTTCAGTGATCTCGGCCTCTACCGCCTGCTGTTCGGGATGCAGGCCCAGCCCGAGTTGCGGAGCTTCCGCGACGACATCCTGGCACCGCTTCGGCAGGCAGACCGGGGTGGGGTGCTGCTCGCCACGCTGCGGGCCTACCTGGCGGCGAACGGCAGTCCGACCGATGCCGCGGACCACCTCCACTTGCACCGCAATACCGTGCTCTACCGCCTGGGTCGGATCGAGACGATTTTGGGCCGTGACCTGCGGGATGCCGACGTGCGCCTGACGCTGCACCTGGCGGTCAAGATCGATGAGGTCCTCGATCCGGCGGCGGGGCCGGCCCGACCCCGGGAGCGTTCGGTCGCTACCGGGGCGTGATGCGGATCACGTCGGGTCCACCGGGCGTGGCTGGGGGCTGGGGCTGTTGGACCGGGAGCTCAGGCATCGGCACCTCCGACCCGAGGCTCGCCAGCACCGCCTGGGCGATCGCCGCATGGCCCGCATCGCCGGGGTGAAACCAGTCGGCCCGGCCCAGGTAGACGGCCGCGCCGTCGGCGGCATGCAGGCCGTTGTCCCCGTAGAACCCGGCCAGGCTGACGAACGTGCCTCCGTGTCGCTCGCAGATTCCCGAGATGATGTCGTCGTAGGCGTTTGAGGGCAGCCAGCTGCCAATGCAGACCACGCGGGTGCCGGGCACGGTGAGCGCGGCGACGATCGACTCGTACTGGTTCGTGAAGTCGAGCACCGGGGTGTTGAAGCCGACGTCGTTCGTTCCCAGCTCGATCGTGATCAGGGCCGGGTGCGACTGGGTGATCGCGGCCAGCTGGGGCAGCGCCCAGGCCGCCTTCGTTCCGCTCCGGGCCCGGAGGTCAAGCGTCATCCCGAGCTGGGCGGCGACCAGCGCCGGGAAGACCTTGTCGGCGGTGGTCGCGTACCGCCCGGCGCTGATGCTGTCGCCGAGCGCCACATAGGATTTCCCGCGAAAGGCCTGATCGGCTGGCGTTGCCTGCGTCCCGAGGACCTCGCTGGCCGTGGTCGTCGATGCCGACGTCTTCACGGCGGGCTGGCCAAGCGCAAGGAGGGCAAGCAGAACCCAGATGATATAGCTCATTGATCGCCGGTTGGGCATGCGCATTGGACGCCAGCCCCTTCCGACGCTATTCTCTCACGGTCGGCCATTGGCTCAGCCGAGGGCGGACTCGAGCGTCGTCACCATGTCGGCGAGCGCCCGGACCGCCCAGTTAGGCCGCTCGGTCATGGAGAACAAGTGCAGGCGGGCCTCGGCCAGGTGCTCGGACGCCTGGCGCCGGCACACCTGCTGAGCCCCGGACTGGGCAATGATGGCCCGGGCGGTCTCCAGTTCCTCGGCGCTGAACCTGGCGCGCGTCAGCAGGGAGCGCAGCACTCGCCGGTTGCCGGCCGGTCCGCTGCGCAGGGCGTGCAGCGTGGGCAGCGTCTTCTTGCCATTCTTCAGGTCGCTCCCGACCCGCTTGCCGGTCTGCTGGGTCGAACCCCAGACACCGAGAATGTCGTCGATCACCTGGAAGGCCAGTCCGAGATGCTGACCGAAATGGCCTGCCCGATCGAGGCCGGCCTCGCCGGCGCCGGCAGCGACCCCGCCGAGTCGGGCCGCGCACTCGAAAAGCGCCCCGGTCTTGAGGGAGATCATCTCCATGTACTCGTCGACGGAGACATCGATGCGCTGCTCGAACTGCAGGTCAAGCACCTGGCCGCGGCACAGGGCGAGCATCGCCTCGGATAGCAGCGACAGGGCGGGCCGCGTTCGATCGGCGTGCCGCGCGGGCAGCAGGTCGACCACCGACCGCGTCACAAGGGCCTCCAGCGCCGCTCCGGCATTGATCGCCTGCCCGGTTCCCCAGACCTTCCAGACCGCGGGGCGCCCCCGACGCAACTCGTCGCCGTCCTGGACGTCGTCGAGCACGAGGGAGAAGTTGTGAACCAGCTCGACCGCGACCCCGGCCCAGAGCGCCTCCGCATAGCGCCGGCCAAACGCCTCGCAGGTCAGCAGCGCGATGTTGGCCCGGAGTCGTTTCCCCGGGCGGTCCCCGACCTTGCGCAGACCGAGGTGGTACTGGACCATCTCGGTCAGCAGCGCACTCTGACTGGATCCCGCCTGTTGAGAGAGGCGGCCCAGCTCGCGGTCGAGTGCATCGTTCATCGCCTGCAGGCGATCGGTTCGGTTGGCGAATACCTTGGTCTTGGTCATCGGACCTCGTGCAGGGGCACGGTGCGGAGCGTGGCGAGATCCGGCGCCCCGGCGCAGAACATCGCGACCCGAAGTTGCCAGGCAAAGCCGTCGAGTAAGAGCCGAGCCGCTGCTTCGCTCTCGGTTGCGGCGGCAAGGACCACATGCGCAAAGCCGGTCAGTTCGGCGCCCAGCGCCACCGCTTTGGCCGCATCGAGACCGTGTCGCAAGCCGCCGCTCGCAATCACGGGCGTCGCCGGCGCCGCCTGACGGACGGCACGGATGGCATCGCTGGTCGGGATGCCCCACTCGGCGAAGGCGAGCGCCAGTTCGACCTCCTCGGGCCGCTCGCGGCGCATCGCCTCGACACGGGCGAAGCTCGTCCCGCCCATTCCGGCGACGTCGATGGCGGCCACGCCCGCGTCGGCCAGCAGTCTCGCGGTCTCTCCCGAAATTCCGCACCCGACTTCTTTGACGATCACCGGGACCGGGAGCTGGCTGCAGAGCTCGCCAATTTTCTCCAGCAGGCCACGGAAGTTATGGTCGCCTTCCGGTTGAAGAGCCTCCTGGAGCGGATTCAGGTGAAGGATGAGCGCATCGGCGCCGATCATCTCAATGGCCTCGAGGCACTGCTCCTTGCGCATGCCGTAGTTCAGTTGCACCGCGCCAAGGTTGGCAAAGAGGAGCACATCCGGTGCCACGCTGCGCACCTGGTAGGTCGAGCGGAGGTCCTTGTGCGTGATGCCCGCCCGCTGAGAGCCGACGCCGAAGGCGATCCCCATCGCCTGCGCGACCAGGGCGAGCCGCCGGTTGATGTCGCCCGCCGCGTGGGCGCCGCCGGTCATGCTGGAGATCAGGAATGGGAGGCGGAGCGGGTGACCGAGGAAGGTGGCGCGCAGGTCGATGGCGTCGAGGTCGAGGTCGGGAAGGGCTGTATGGGTGAAGGCCAGTCGGTCGAACCCGGCGCCGCGGGTGGACTGGACCGATGCCTCGAGCGAAAGGCGCAGGTGCTGAAGCTTCCGCTCCGAGATCCGCGACAGGGGGTGACCGTTGGCGTCGAGGGCCATCGGCGCGGGCGTCCTTAGCTCGCGGCCGCGGCGTCCGGGCCGTGGTCCTGCAGGTGGCCTTCCTCTTCGAGGATGCCGGGATGGTCAGCCTCGCGCCGACGCATCATCTGGACGAAGTAGTCCACGATGATGGGGTCGAACTGGGTGCCTTTCCCCGCCTCGAGTTGGGCCATCGCGAACTCCGGCGTGCGCCGCTGGCGATAGGGTCGGGTCGAGGTCATGGCGTGATAGGCATCGCAGACGGAGACGATCCGCGCGTGGAGGGGAATGTTCTGGCCCGCGAGGCCGTCGGGATAGCCGCTCCCGTCATACCACTCGTGGTGATGCAGGACGACGTTGAGGATCTGGCGGAAGGCCTTGATCGGCTGCAGGATGCGCGCGCCCAGGATGGGGTGCATGCGCATGATCAGCTTCTCGTCCTCGTCGAGCTTGCCTTCCTTGAGCAGCACCTTGTCGACCACGCCGATCTTGCCCACGTCGTGCAGGATGGCGGCCAGGCGAAGCTGGTTCTTGTGGGCCGCGGAGAGTTGCAGCATGTCGCCCAGGTCCTCGGCGAGCTTGGCGACCGACTGCGAGTGGCCGCTCGTGTACGGGTCCTTGGCGTCGATCGAGGCCGCCAGCGCGTTGAGGGCCTCGAGCGTCGACTCGCTGTTGGGGGAGAGCATGCCCTCGGCCAGCTCCTCGAGGTGGCTGGAGTTGGCGATCTGGCCCAGGCGCTTCTCGAGGTTGGCGACCATGCCGGGGCCGACCGTGTCGGCGCTGGCCAGCTGGGCGACGACCTCGCTGAGCACGGAGTCGAGCGCGGCGACGCTCTCCAGTTCGCAGGCGCCGCAGATGCAGTTGCGCCCGCGCTTCTTGGCCATGTACATGGCCAGGTCGGCGCGGTTGAGCAGCTCGTCGCGGTTCTTGGCATCGACGGGGTAGGTCGCCCACCCGACAGAGGCGGTCAGCGGGGCAAAGATGGTTTTCGGGTTGTACATGAACACCTTGGCCAGGGTGTCGCAGATCTCCTGGGCTCGGATGGGTGCGGTCTGGATGTCGACGCCGGGCAGGATCGCGACGAACTCCTCGCCGCCGTACCGGGTGACCGTGTCCTCCCGGCGCATCGTCGAGGAGATCGTGCGGGCGGCGGCCTTCAGCGCCACGTCGCCCGCGGCGTGGCCGAAGCTGTCGTTGTAGACCTTGAAGCGGTCGAGGTCGATCATCATCACCGTGATCGAGCCACCGGCGTCGCGCGTTCGCTCCAGCTCCTCGTCGAAGCGGGTGTGAAAGTAGCGGTGGTTCGGCAGCCCGGTGACCGAGTCCGTGACCGACAGCTTCTGAGCCTGGTCGAGCGTATGCGCGTTGCGCATCGCGATGCCGGCGCGTTCGGCGAAGGTGAGCATGATGTCCTGTTCGGTCTCGCGTAGCGGTTGCTCGCGGCCCTGGAAGCCGAAGATCAGATCGGCGATCGCGCGCGCGCCGTGGAAAACCGGCACGCGAACCCACATCCCGGCGGGCAACGGCTTGTGATCCGAGGGAATGAGCGCGTTGGGGTCGGGCACAGGGATGACCTGCTCCGTGGTGACGGTCTGGAGGTTGAGGCGAACCGCGCTCATATCCGTGCCTTCGTGCGCGGCCTTCAGCTCGGGACTCCAATCGATATAGAGCATGGAGGCCGGCGGGACGGACTCGTCCTGGCCGATCAGGGACGGCATCTGGACCTGCAGCAGCACCACGTCGGCGCTCAGCAGTCCCCGGCCCTTCTCGGCGGTGAGCTGGCAGGTTTGCTCGAACTCGAGGTCGCGGTTGAGTTCGACCGTGACCTCGGAGAGCGCGGCATGCGCCCGGTCGAGCTCCGTCTGCAGGGCCTGCTCGGCCCGCCGAACGCGGTCACCGACGAAGCCGACGAAGATGCCGGTGATCGCCACGAACCCGGTGCGCATCGCCAGGGCGGTCAAGTCCGCCGCGATCAGCGGGGTGCCCTTGACGCTGTCGAACCATAAGACCACCGTGCTGTAGCTCAGGATGATGGTGAGTACCGCGGTGATCGCGGCGACCCCACCGAAGCGCACGGCCGAGGTCACCGTCACCACGAAATAGGCCAGGAAGAACGGCGATTCGAGCCCGTTGGTCACGGTGGTCACAGCCACGCCGCCGGTCACGAGCAGGACGTCGCCGACGGTCGAGATATAGCCGCGCTCCAGCCAGGCGGGCTTGCGCGGCACGATGAACACCTGGAAGAGCAGGTTGTACACGGCGCCCACGCCGATCAACGCCATCAGGGGAATGGTCTGGCCCTTGAGGTTGAGGAACGGCAGCGCGCCGGTGGCGAGCAGGATGGCCAGCCAGCGGATCGTGATGATGCGTTTCTCCATCTCTACCGCCGACGAATCGGCGTTCTTTGGCTTGCCGGGCGCAGCGCGCTTCGACAGCTTGAGGTTGATGGAGGTTCCCATGGTTTAGCTCAGCTCGCCTTCAGGCCTCGCTCCGGGCGACCCGGCCGGGCGCGAGGGACCTCGTAGAAGTCCAGGAGTACCTGCGTGCTGTCGATCAGATGGGTCAGGAACTGCTGCGTCACCCCGGTGCGCCGTTCGCGCGCGACGGCTTTCTGCAACATCTCGAACTCTTCGTCCATCAGGTGACGGGCGGCGGCGCGCGCGGCATCGAGCGTGCCGTCGGGCTGGCCGGCCAGCATCAGGTCGACCGAGTTGAAGCGGCCCTGGGCGGCTTCGCGCTCGTGGGTGCGGAGGTCGTTGGCGAGCCGGACGACACGGGATGCCTGGCAGATGTGGCCGAAGATCCGGTTCTTCAGCTCCTGCGAGACGTCCTGATAGGAGAAGGCGAGGATGCTGACCTGCACGATCGGGAAGGAGCTGCTGTACATGCCATTGGCCAGGTAGGCGTCGAGCGTCACGCGCTCCTTGTGCTTGAGCCAGTGGTTCTCCTGCAGCATCGTCCAGATCGATTTTTCCCAGACCAGCCGGCGCATCGCCGTCCACTCTTCGGGGACCTCGTCTTCCAGGAACTGCTCCTCGACCTTGCGCGACACCGTCGCGTTGACGAGCGGCATCTGGCTCAGGTCGCGGTTGTGCCAGATCAGGAAGTTCTGGCAGACCCGGCGGTAGTCGCCGAGGTCGTATTCCGGGTGCTCCTCTTCGAGGAAGTCATCGATATAGACGATGTAGGCCATCGTCCGGGCCAGCGTCAGCGCCTGTTCGAAGGTGGACCCGGGGTGCAGCAGGACCGCGGCCCGGCAGACCTCGCCCAGCATGTCGTCGCCGCGCGGGTTGTCATCGACCAGGTGCCGGACGACCCGGACCTCGTCCGCCTGCCGCAACAGGTTGTCTTTGAGCTTGGCGATCCGCCGATCTAACATGCCGCCCTCCGAGCCAGGAGAATCCGCGCCGACAGGACCGCCGACCGAATGACTTCATCCGGCGCGTAGAGGGTCTTACCGACCCACATAGGGATGACGAGTTCACCCTCGGTTTCATTCAGGTATTGCTCCGCCCGGCTCAAGTTGGCCTCAAAGTCGGCCCGGATCGACGCCGGCGCGGCCATCAGCGCCTGGACGGCGTAGGCCGTCTCCTCGGGCGTTCCCTGCGTAAACCAGCCCCACGACCCGTCGGCGCGCTGGCTGTTCTTGAACCAGGTGTAGGCCGGTAGGCAAGCGTCCGGCGCCGCTTCGGCAAGCGCGAACGTGGCATGGGCGGTGGCGTAGAAGGGCGAAACGTGCCACTTGTCGAGCCAGTGGTTCTGGTCCACCCGCGCCTCGCGCAGGAACTTCACGACCTTTTGTTCCATGACCTGCTGGCGAGGGAACGGAACGCACGCGCGCAGCACCTCGAGCACATGGGCATTGGCTGTAACAGACGCGTCACGTTCCAGGGGGAAGGTGAAGAAGAAATTGATGCCCTCGAAGGGCCGCAACGGTCCCATCGAAATCGGATACCCGTACCGGTGCAGGACGCTGAGGGTGAGCGCCGTGTCGTCCGAGTCCGGCCGCAGCCCCTCGCTGGCGACGCCGACGCCGTCATCGGTCAGGGCCTGGGCGAGATAGGCCACGTGGGATGCGGCGTCCGCGGGCCTGAAGCCGGCCCGAGCCAGGTTGTAGAGGACCCAGGCGCGCTCGAAGACCTCGAATGGGGTGACGGTCGGCACGCTGCCGTCGCCGCGGGCGGCGATCAGCGCATCGAGGTATGCGGTCGCCCGGGCGTCACGGGTGTGCAGAAGGAAGTAGGCGGTCGCCGAGGGCGAGTTCGCGAACGATCCGTTCCGGCAGAGACGCCCCCGAGCCGCCTGCGCATCGATCCGGCTGCCGAGGTATTCGAGGCTGTGGAGGAGGGGCGTGTCGACGTTGTAAATCAGGCGCGGCGGCAGATGGCCGATCTTGGCATCCCGCTGGGCGATGATGCCGCGAAACCGCTCGATCGGCAGGGGCAGCTCACGGGCCGTGGCCTCGTCGAGCAGGGCCGGCAAGAGCAATTCGAAGCCGGCCGTGTCGGGACCGGTCTGCCAGTTGGCGGTGTCCTCGTAGAGGTAGCGGAGGGCAGCCAGCCGGGCGCGGTGCGCGGCACCGTCCTGAAGCGAAACGGGCAGGTCGGCCAGCGCCACCAGCGCGCTGAGGGTGGAAACCAGCTTCTCTTTGGGCATCGGGAGCCGGGTCCCGAAGCTGCCATCGGGGTTCTGGCCGCGCAGCAGGGCGGCCAGGCTCTTCGGGTAGGCGAGGGTCTCGGGCTGTTCTTTGTGACGAAGCCGCGCCACGAATGCCGTGTCGTAGGCGGCGGCCGAGATCGCGCCCCGGTCCAGGGATGCCAGGATTTCCCGGCTGGCGGCCGGGAATGGGAGGTCGGACCCGCGTTGACGCGGCCCCGGCTCCTGGACGTGACGATCTGCGAGTTCCGTTTCTGGCTCCCTTTCGAGAACGCCGTTTCCCAGCGCTCAGGCGGAGGCTACCGCCGGCCTGTTGCGGCAAACGTTTCGGCCTCGCCTGGGGCGTGGTTTTCACGGCGATTCGGTCCTTCCCGGTGACGAATCCGCGTGTCCGGGTCACAGGCCTATGACCCGGGAAAGCGGGTTCCCGCGCTGACGTTGTCCGATACGGGCCGGGGTCACGGCGAAAAGAGGGGACGTGTTTTCAGTAAGGGCGAAGTCGGGAGGGCTGGATCGAACCGCGACCACCATGGTGTTGATCTCGGCTGCTTACACCGCCGCCAACCTGCTCGCGGCGACTTTCTTATCCATCTTTCTGTGGAAGGCCAGCCATGACCTGGCGCGCGTGGCCCTTTTCACCTGGATCAGCGCCGTCACCATCCCGATCGCCTTCCTCGCCAACGGCGTGCTCTTCAAGCGGGCCGGCGCCGGCACGGCGATCCGCATCGGGCTCGGCTGTCTTGTCGTCGTGTACGTCGCCGTGCTCGGACTCGGCAACAGCAGCATCAACTGGATCGTCCCGCTCGGCCTGCTTCGCGGGCTGGGTGAGGGCTGGTATTGGGCAGGCTTTCATCTCACCACCTACGACTCAACGAACGAGGACAACCGCGACCGCTATTTCGGCGCCATGGGTGCGGTGAACTGCTTGCTCAGTGGCGGCCTTCCACCCCTGGCCGGCGCGGCCATCGTGCTCGGCGCGAACTGGGGAGGCATGGAGCGCGGCTACCAGGTGGTCTTCGGGCTGGCCGCCGCCCTGATGGTCAGCGCGATGCTGCTTGCCGGGCGGCTGAAGTGCGGATACCGGCCCGCGTTCTCGATCCACACCATGGCGACGCTGCACCTTCGGAACCGGCCGTGGCTGAACGTGATGGGCGCGCGGCTTGCTGACGGCTTCTCCGGCATGCTCAGCGGTGTCGTCCTGACGGTGCTCGCCTACCTGGTGCTCGACAACGAGCAGCAGCTGGGTAACTTCAACGGCATCATGGGAATCCTCGGCGTCGGAACCAGCCTCGTCCTGGCCGCCTACATGCGTCCGCGCCACCGCATCGCGTGCGCCCTGATCGGCGCCTCCTTGCTGGTCGCCTCGACGCTCGTCCTGCCGCTCTATCTCTCCGCGTGGGCGCTGGTGGCGTTCGGGCTGTTGCGTGCCCTGGGTGGCCCGCTGCACGGCAACGGGCTTGCGCCGCTCGCGCTGCAGGTGATCGACCGGGACCCGCAGGCCAAGTCGCTCCGCTACGAATACATCGTGCACCAGGAGCTATGCCTCGCGGTCGGTCGCGTGCTCAGCATCGGGTTCTTTCTCTTGCTCGCGGCACCGATCGACCAGCTGCTGCTCGCCCGGATCGTGATCGTCGTGTCGGGCGCCGCGCCGATGGTCATCTGGGCGGCCTTTGCCCGAATCGCGCAGCCGGAGCCAGCGGAAGCCGTGGCGGCTGCCGAGGTCGATCCGCGGGCCTTGCCGGCCGCCGCCTGATCGCGACGGCCTTGCGTGGAACCGCGAGTTGTGGAGCGAAAGAGACTCGAACTCTCGACCTCTGCAATGCGAGTGCAGCGCTCTGCCAGCTGAGCTATCGCCCCGGAGCGGAATTATAAGCCCGCGTCCTCTCATCGCTTGCTTAGATTTGCCCGGTAATCTGAGTTCCAATGGCTGATCCGCTGCCATCCGCCTTCTGTTTCCCTGTACAGATGTTTCCTTTCAGGCGTGGGCGCATAGACTAGGACCATGGCGCTCCGTCCGGATCAGACCAACCCGCCGAAGCCGAACCCCACCGGGACCCCGCCCAAGGGGCCCAACAACCGTCTCCGGCTCTCCCTGCTGGTCGCAGGGCTGGCAATTTATGTCTTCTTTTTGGCTTCACCGTTGATCAGCCGCCTGGGTGGCCCCCCGCGCGTCGATATCCCGTACTCCGAGCTCCAGACCCAGGTCACGAACGGGAACGTCAAGGACATCACCGTCCAGGGGGAGGAGGCCAACGGAGACTTCAAATCCAGCGTGAGCTATAACAGCATCGCCGGGACGCAGTTCCACGCGACCGTGCCGAACGGCGTCAGCCAGGTCGACCCGGCGTTCTGGCAGGCCCTGAGTCAAAACCACGTGACGACCACGGTCAAGGCCGATACCGGCGGCCTCGGCAACCTGCTGATCAGCTTCCTTCCAATCCTCGTGCTGGTCGGTCTCTGGGTCTGGTTCATCCGGCGCAGTGGACAGGCCACGCAGGGGATCTTTTCCTTCGGTAAGAGCCGCGCGCGCCTCCAGGACCCGGCGACGCCCAAGACGACATTCCACGACGTCGCGGGTGTCGAGCAGGCGCAGTTTGAGCTCCAGGAGATTGTCGAATTCCTCCGCGACCCACAGAAATTTCAAAAGCTCGGCGGCCACATGCCCAAGGGCGTCCTGTTGATCGGCCCCCCCGGGACCGGCAAGACGCTGCTGGCGCGCGCAGTGGCCGGTGAGGCGGGCGTGCCGTTCTTCAGCATCTCCGCGTCGGAGTTTGTCGAGATGTTCGTCGGGGTCGGCGCCTCTCGGGTCCGAAGCCTGTTCGAGGATGCCAAGAAGCACAGCCCGGCCGTGATCTTCGTCGACGAGCTCGACGCGGTCGGCCGCCAGCGCGGCGCCGGTCTCGGTGGCGGCAATGATGAACGCGAGCAGACCCTGAACCAGCTCCTTGTCGAGATGGATGGCTTCGACCAGCGCGAGGCCGTGGTGGTCCTGGCTGCTTCCAACCGGGCTGACGTGCTCGATCCGGCGCTGCTTCGGCCCGGCCGCTTCGATCGCCGCGTGGTGGTCGACCGTCCCGACCGGCGCGGGCGCGCGGCCATTCTCAAAGTCCATACCCGGGGGGTCCCGGTCGACCCCGACGTCGATCTCGATATCATCGCCCGCTCCACGCCCGGACTCGTCGGCGCGGACCTGGCGAACCTCGTCAACGAGGCGGCCCTGCACGCCTCGCGCACCAACCGAACGACCGTCACGATGCATGACTTCGAGGACTCCTTTGACCGGGTCGTGCTCGGCTCGGAACGAAAGATCTACTTGAGTGAAGCCGAGCGGCGCGTCATCGCCTACCACGAGTCCGGCCATGCGCTGGTCGCCTGGTATCAACCCCAGTCTGATCCGGTCCACAAGATCACGATTGTCCCCCGCGGGATGGCGCTTGGCGTGACGCAGTCGATTCCAACGGATGACCGGCACAACCTGTCCGAGGAATATCTCGAGAGCCGCATCGCGATGGCGCTCGGTGGCCGCGCGGCGGAGCAGATTGCCCTGGGCAGTATCACCACCGGCGCCCAGAACGACCTCGAGACCGCCACCGAGTTGGCGCGCCGGATGGTCGTCAGCTGGGGGATGAGCAAGAAGATGGGACTCTTTTCCTTCGATGACTCGCAGAGTGCCGTCTTCCTCGGCCGGGAGCTCGCCGGCAGCCCCCACGTCAGCCAGCGGACCGCCGCGATCATCGACGAAGAGGTGACCCGCCTTCTCAACGAAGGCTACCTGGCGGCCGAGTCGATCCTGACCACGAACCGAGCCAAACTCGACATGCTGGCTGCGGCGCTTCTCAAAGAAGAGGTCCTCGATGAGGACCAGATCGCCCGCCTGATCGGGCCCCGCGCGCTGGAGGGGGGTGCCGCCGCGGCGCCGCACGCCTGGCGCCGAGCCATCACGGACGCCGGCACCCAGGTCTGACGCCGTGACTGACGCGGAGCAGCCAGGCGCGCTTCGCCGGATTCCGCTGGTGCCGCTTCGCGACGATGTCGTCTTCCCCAGGCTGATCGTGCCGCTCTCGGTCGGGCGCCGCACATCGATCGCCGCCATCACGACCGCCATGGACAAAGACAAGCAAGTCCTGCTGGTCGCTCAGAAGGACCCGCAGACGGACGAGACGGGTGAAGCCGATCTGTTCGGAATGGGAACGATTGCCGACATCAATGGGATGCGCCAGACGCAGGCCGGCGTGCAGATGCTGGTTGCCGGATCGCAACGGGCCCGGATCGTCCGGTTTATCCAGTTCACGCCTTTCATTGAAGTCGAGGTCGAAGCGGTGCTGGACGAAGTCGGCGCGGGCCTCGAGCTGGAAGCGCATATGCGCTCGGTGAAAAGCCTGTATCAAAAATACGTGGAGTCCGGCGCCACGGTCGCGCCCGAGGTAGCGACCACCGTCGCCAAGACCGATGATCCCGTCTACCTGGCTGACCTGGTGTCGGCCGCCCCGGATCAGACGCTGGAGCAGAAGCAGCACATGCTGGAGATGCCCAATGTGCTCGAGCGCCTGCGCCTCCTGTCGCTGTTCCTTAGCAAGCAGGTCGAGATCCTCGAGCTGAAGGCCAAGATCCAGAACGAGGTTCAGAGCACGATCGGCAAGCTCCAGCGTGACCAGATCCTCCGCGAGCAGCTGAAAGCGATCCGGA
This sequence comes from Candidatus Dormiibacterota bacterium, assembly GCA_030946755.1. Taxonomy (GTDB): domain Bacteria; phylum Chloroflexota; class Dormibacteria; order CF-121; family CF-121; genus JALYYC01. Next base: position 16,309 of record JALYYC010000083.1, on the reverse strand, counting down.
AAGAGCTGGGCGACGACGAGGAAGGCGCGGATCTCCAGCAGCTCAAAGAGAAGGTCGAGTCGGCCGGGATGCCCGACGCAGTGAAAGAGCGGGCGCTCAAGGAGATCGACCGGATGCAGAGCATTCCGGCCGCATCCCCGGAGGTCGGGATCATCCGCACCTACGTCGATTGGTTGGTGGCGCTGCCCTGGGGCCCGCCGCCGGCCGAGACCTGGGACATCGCGGTCGCCGCTACGGTCCTCGATGAGGACCACTACGGCGTCGAAAAGATCAAGGAGCGCATCCTGGAATACATGGCGGTGCGCCAGCGCTCGCAGACGCTGCGATCACCGATCCTGTGCTTTGTCGGTCCGCCCGGGGTTGGAAAGACGAGCCTTGGCAAGTCGATCGCCCGCGCGCTCGGACGCAAATTCGTGCGCTTATCGCTGGGCGGCATCCATGACGAGGCGGAGATCCGCGGACACCGGCGCACCTACATCGGCGCGATGCCCGGGCGCGTCCTGCAACAGATGAAGGTCGCAGCCTCCAGAAACCCCGTCTTCATGCTCGACGAAATCGATAAAGTCGGTGCGGACTGGCGCGGCGATCCGTCCTCGGCGCTGCTCGAGGTCCTCGACCCCGAGCAGAACAAAGACTTCTCGGATCACTATCTGGAAGTGCCCTACGACCTTTCGCAGGTGCTCTTCATCACGACGGCAAACGTGGTTGACACGATCATTCCGCCACTGCGCGACCGGATGGAGATCATCCGGCTTCCCGGTTACACCGAGGACGAGAAAACCCACATCGCGACGCGCTTCCTGATCCCTCGCCAGCTGCGCGAGCATGGCCTGACCGAGGACAACCTGGAGTTCAGCGCTCCGGCGCTCAAGCTCCTGATCCGCGAATACACCCACGAAGCGGGCGTGCGAAATCTTGATCGGGAGATCGCGAATGTCTGTCGCAAGATCCCGCGCCGCATCGCCGAAGGCCAGGTCGAAAAAGTCACGGTCACGCCCGACGATCTTGTTGGCTTTCTTGGACCGTCGCGGTTCGAGTTCGGCATCGCCGAGCTCGAGGATCAGATCGGCGCCGCCACGGGTGTCGCCGTCAGCGAATACGGTGGCGACGTGATGACCGTCGAGGCGATCGCGATGCAGGGCCGGGGCGAGTTCTCGTTAACGGGTCAGATCGGCAAAGTCATGGAAGAGTCGGCCCGCGCCGCGGTCAGCTATGCCAGGGCGCATGCCGTCGAGCTTGGCGTCAAGCCCGGCTTCTTTGACGATCACTTCATCCATATTCACGTGCCGGCCGGCGCCATCCCGAAAGACGGGCCCTCGGCGGGCATCACCATGGCGACGGCGATCGTATCCGTGCTGACCGATAGGCCCGTCCGCCGCGATGTGGCGATGACGGGCGAGATCACCCTTCGTGGGCGAGTGCTGCCCATCGGGGGACTCAAAGAGAAACTTCTGGCCGCGCATCGGGCCGGGATCACGACATTTATCTTGCCGGAGAAGAATCGCAAAGATCTGCACGAAGTGTCCGACGAGGTCAAGCAGTCGATGGACCTCGTGATGGTCAAGCATGTCGGGGAAGTCTTCGAAAAGGCGCTCCTGCCAGCGACACCCCGGACCGCTGGTCCGGGGCTGGGGTTCCGGCGGCCACTCGGCGACAGCCAACCCGGGACCGTGAATTAGGAATCACGTGGCCCATGCGCTGGTCGCGGCGCTCGCGCTGCTGATGGCGGGCTGCACGCTACAGCCCAACGTCGCGTCAGTCGCGCCCAATGCGCGGGTCGGGAACGTCGCGCCGGCGCTGAGCGGCAACAAGCTCGACAGCGGGACGCTTACCGTCGATTTTCAGCAGCACAAGACCGTCCTGGTCTTCTGGGCTGCCTGGTGCGGGCCCTGCCGCCACGAGCAACCCGGGTTGACCGCACTGGCCGGCGAGATGGCGCAATCCGGCGTTCAGTTCGTCGGCGTTGACATGCTGGACCACGACCGAGCCCTGGCACGAGCCTTTACGGCCGAATTCAAGGTTCCGTACCCGAGCCTGTATGACGACGCCGGCAATTCCGCGGCCCGATACGAGGTGGACGCGCCGCCATCGTTCGTCCTGGTCAACGGCAAGGGTATCGTCGTCGGTCGGTACCCAGGAGAGGCCTCCACGGCGCAGCTCCGGGCGCTCATCACCCAAAAGCTGCTTAGCTAACTACTTCGTTCTGCGCTGCCAACGGGTGGCTTTCAGCATCTTCTTGTGCTTGTGCTTCCGCATTTTCTTGCGGCGCTTCTTGATAACCGAACCCAAACTAGTCCTTTCGCGTCGTGCGCGCCAACTCGTTGCCGTCCATGCCGCGGCATATTCTACGGGATAGCCGAGTTTACAATGGTGAGGGAGGCGTGTTCGCCGCTTCCAGGCAAGGAGTGTACCCATGAGTGAAGCCGTTATCGTCGACGCCGTCCGCACCGCGATCGGCCGCCGCGGCGGCAAGCTCGGCCCCGTCCGGCCAGACGATCTGCTGGCGCTGACGCTCCGTGAGGTCGTGAATCGCGCCGGCGTCGATCCCGCCCAGGTTGACGATGTCATCGTGGGTTGCGTCACGCAGACAGGCGAGCAGGGGATGAATATCGGCCGCGCCGCCGTGCTGATCGCCGGCTTCCCGGTCGAAGTTCCGGGAACGACCGTCAACAGGTTTTGTGGCTCAGGACAACAGGCGGTGAACTTTGCCGCCCAGGGCGTCATGTCTGGCTCCCAGGACATCGTCATCGGGGCGGGCGTCGAGAACATGACCCGGGTCCCGATGGGCTCGGATGCCTTCGGGCCCGGCGAGGGACCGGTCAGCCCCAAGCTGATGGACCTGTTCGAGATCATCCCGCAGGGTAACTCCGCCGAGATGATCGCCAAAAAGTGGGGCTTTTCTCGGGAACAGCTCGACGAGTTCGCCTTTCAGAGTCACGTCAAGGCCGGGCAGGCGATCCAGGACGGCCGCTTCAAGCGCGAGATCTTCCCGGTTGAGGTCAAGCAAAACGGCTCCAGCTACCGGTTCGATGTAGACGAAGGTGTTCGTATGCCACCGTCACGGGAGAAGATGGCGCAGCTCAAGCCCGCCTTCCAGGACGACGGCGGTGTTGTGACCGCCGGCAACTCGAGCCAGATCAGCGACGGGGCGGCGGCGGTGCTCGTGATGAGCGCGGAGAAGGCAAAGGCGCTCGGCCTCAAGCCCCGCGCACGCATCGTGGCCCAGGCGATCGTGGGTTCGGAGCCGACGATCATGCTGACCGGCCCGATCCCGGCAACGGCGAAGGTGCTTAAGAAGGCCGGGTTGCAGATCAAAGATATCGATCTGTTCGAGGTCAACGAGGCGTTTGCCCCGGTTGTCCTCGCCTGGCAACACGAGACCGGCGCGGATATGGAGAAAGTCAACTACAACGGTGGCGCGATCGCCCTCGGTCATCCCCTCGGGGCGAGCGGGGCGCGGCTGCTGACGACGATGTTGCACGAGCTCGAGCGCCAGAATGCCCGCTACGGCCTGAGCACGATGTGTATCGGGTACGGCATGGGGATCGCGACGATCATCGAACGGCTGAACTGAGCTAGCTTTCTCGGCGGTCAGGAAAACCGATCGGCTGGCTCTGGCGACGGCGTTCGACGACCCCCGATAGTACGAACAGAAAGATCACCTGGATAAGGAAGTAGAGCGCGACCAGCAGGTCGATGACGGCCGTCAAGCCTCCGCCCGACTGCCTGACATCGGCGACGGCGAGCCCGAAGAAGAGGTACGAGCACAGGTAGCTCAGCATGGCGATCGAATAGATCGCGCGCTTCCAGACCTTGCGGTTGGCCATCACACGATTGAGGCGGCCGCGCTCCGGTTCCGGGTTGACGATCAGTTGTCCTGGCCGTTGCACTTGTATTTATGCCCCCTTAAGATGGCCGGCGACCCATTCGGACAGGTCGTTGATCCGACGACCGTCGTGTCGGTCAGATGATTCAGTTCGAACGTCACGTCGTTGAACGTGCTCTTGAGTTGATTTCCTGCCAGGATGATCACGGCGACGCCAATCGTGGCCAGCAGGACCATGAGAAACGCATATTCGACAAGGGCCTGGCCCCGTTCGTGTCGTCTGTGCCGCCGGGATGATTGCATCTCTACGAAAGACGGTAGCACCGGGTTTCGCTCGGCTCATCCGTCCTTCGGACCATTAGAGCGCTTCGTATCTTACGTTGGCTCTTACGGCAGCTGCTCGAAGCCCCGTCGAATCGCCTCGTAGGTGGCGTCGAGATGCTCGTTCATGACTTTGACGTCACTGAGGACCGGCATGAAGTTCGTATCCCCACTCCAGCGCGGGACGACGTGTTGGTGGATGTGGTCGGCAACTCCGGCTCCCGCCACCTTGCCCTGGTTGACCCCGATGTTGAAGCCCTCCGGTTTGAGGGTCGCTGTGAGCGCCGCGAGGGCCCGCTGGGTCAGCAGGGTCAGATCGAGGACGCTCTCGCTCGGTAGATCCTGGAGTCGGGCGAGGTGTGCCCGGGGCGCGACCATCAGGTGGCCATTGTTGTACGGGTACCGGTTCAGGAGGGCCAGCGACGAGGCCGTCCGGGCCAGGATGTGCAATTCGGCGTCGCGCTCGGGCGGCTCGGCCGCCGCCTCGCACAGGAAGCAACCGGAGGGTTTCGGCCCGGTGATGAACTCACCGCGCCATGGCGCCCACATCTGCCGCATGCCCACCCATCATATGGCGGAGCCAGGGGATTTTTGCCACGACAGTGATACAAAACCGTGTATACTGACGACATTGAGGGCGGGAACGAACTGTGCCGGGGCAGTTGCTACACTTGACGCTCGACCCGCGCATGTGGGGCCGTGGCGCAGCTGGGAGCGCGATTGCATGGCATGCAATAGGTCACGAGTTCGAATCTCGTCGGCTCCACCATTCCGTCACTAACATGGCCAGAACTGTTGCCCCCGTCTACGATCCGCAGCTGATCGAGCCCAAGTGGCGTGGCGCGTGGAAGCAGGCCGGGCTCTTCCGCGTTACCGAGGACGCGGGCAAGCCGAAGTTCTACAACCTGGTCATGTTTCCCTACCCGTCGGGTCCGTTGCACATGGGCCACTTTCGAAATTATGTGATCGGCGACGCGGTCGCCCGCTACAAGGTGATGCGTGGCTTCAATGTGCTGAATCCATTCGGGTGGGATGCGTTCGGACTGCCCGCCGAGAACGCGGCGATCAAGAGCGGCATTCCGCCACGGGTGTCGATCGAGGCAAACATCGCCATCTCGAAGCACGAGCTCGAGATCATGGGCGTGATGTATGCCTGGGATCGCGAGGTCACGACCTGCAATGACGACTACTACCACTGGACCCAGTGGCTCTTCCTCAAGTTCTATGAGATGGGGCTCGCCTACAAGCGGAAAGCAGCCGTGAACTGGTGTCCCAAGGACAACACGGTGCTGGCCAACGAGCAGATCGTCGACGGCGTCTGCTGGCGCTGTGGGACCAAGCCCACCAAGAAAGAGCTCGAGCAATGGTTCTTCAAAATCACGGCGTACGCCCAGCGGTTGCTCGACGACCTCGCGAAGCTAGACCGCTGGCCGGAGCGCGTTCGCGTCATGCAGGCGAACTGGATCGGTCGGAGCGAGGGTGCAGAGCTGGAGTTTCCAATCGAGGGCGAGGAACCGCTGCGCGTCTTCACCACCCGCCCCGACACGGTCTACGGCGTCACCTTCATGGTGATCGCTCCCGAACACCAGCTGGTCGAGCGGATCGTGACCAGCGACCACCGAGCTCAAGTCGACGCCTACCTGGAGCGAACCAAGGCCGAGACCGAGATCGAGCGCCTCTCGACCGAGCATGAAAAGACCGGCGTCTTCACCGGCGCCTTTGCCGTCAACCCGTTTAATGGGGACAAGGTCCCGATCTGGGTCGCCGACTACGTCCTCGCGACCTACGGCACCGGTGCCATCATGGGCGTGCCTGGCAACGACAGCCGCGATTTCGAATTTGCTCGAAAATTCGGGATCCCGATCCGCGAGGTAGTCAGCCCGACACCCGAGCCGCAGGGCCATCCCACGACCCCGATGGAGCTGCCCTTGGCCGATGGCTACATGGTCGACTCCGGACCCTACACCGGCCAGAGGAGCAGCGAAGCGATCGGCGCCATCATCGCCGAGGCCGAGCGCCGCCAGATCGGCAAGCGGACGATCACCTACCGGTTGCGCGACTGGTTGATCTCCCGACAGCGCTACTGGGGCGTCCCGATTCCCATCATCTACTGCCCGGATGATGGTCTCGTTCCGGTCCCGCATGAACAGCTCCCGGTCGTGCTGCCCGCCAACGTCGAGTTTCGCTCAGACGGCCAGAATCCCCTCGCGCATACCAGCGAGTTCGTGAACGCGACCTGTCCGCGCTGCGGCAAGCTGGCGCGGCGCGAGACCGACACCATGGACACCTTCGTGGACTCGTCGTGGTATTTCCTTCGCTACACGAGTCCGCACGATACGACTCAGCCCTTCGACAAGGCGAAGGCGGACTTCTGGATGCCGGTCGATCAATACATTGGCGGCATCGAGCACGCCATCCTCCATCTGCTTTACTCGCGGTTTTTCGTGAAAGTCCTGTTCGACGCCGGCATGGTCTCGGTCGACGAACCGTTCGCCGCCCTCTTCTCCCAGGGCATGATCCAGCGCAACGGCGCGGTCATGGCGAAGTCCAAAGGCAACGGGATCGCCCCGGATGACATGGTCGCCCGCTATGGTGCCGACACCGCACGCGTGTACGAGCTCTTCATCGGCCCGCCCGAGCTCGACGCCGAATGGAATGACCGAGGCGTCGATGGGGTCGCGCGCTTTCTCAACCGGGTTTGGCGCCTGCTGGTGGGCGAGGAGGACGATGCCAGCGCGACGGTGGGAGCGGGGGTCGCCCAGGCGGCATTGACTCGAAAGCTGCACGAAACGATCGACAAGGTCACGCGCGACATCGACGCGTTCCGGTTCAACACCGCCGTGTCGGCGCTGATGGAGCTGGCCAACCTGATGCAGGACTACATCCAGGGCGGTGGCCCGCGCGACGAGGTCTGGCAGGGTTCCTGCCGAGACGTCGCCCGGCTGCTGGCCCCCTTCGCGCCCCACCTGGCCGAAGAACTCTGGCATCGGCTCGGCGGGGAAGCCCTCTGCGCCTTCAGTCCCTGGCCGGTGGCTGACCCGGCGCAGCTGCAGCGCTCGATGGTCACGGTGGTCGTGCAGGTCGATGGCCGGCTCCGGGATCGTATCGAGCTGCCGGCCGGCTCAGCCGAGGGCGACGCCCGGGCGCGCGCGCTGCAAAGCGCCAAGGTTGCGCGTGCCCTGGAGGGGCGTGCCGTCAGCCGCGCCGTCTTCGTCGCCGATCGCCTGATCAATCTCGTCACGGCCTAGCGGGCACCGGAGACACGAACCACCCTGCCGATGCGCCCAGTGGGTTAGCGCTCGCAACATGACAGACTTGTGGTGGCAGACCAAACGGGCGCTCCGCGCCGGCCTCTACCGGCATAGCTGGATGCTGGCGCTGCTGCTTGCGGGCGGCATCGTCCTCACGGGTGCCTACTTGCTCTGGCCACGTGGGGCAACCGCGGCCCCCATCGCGCCGGCGGCGATTTCCGCCGGCGACCTGGAAATGGCGCAGGACCGCACCGTCATCGTGTACGTCAACGGCGCGGTCCTGAATCCCGGCCTCTATCCGCTGTCATCCGGGCTTCGAGTCGTGGACGCGGTCGTCGCCGCGGGTGGCATCTCCAGCGCCGCCGATCCGAGTTGCCTGCCGAACCTCGCCGCGCACCTCAAGGATGCCAAGCAGATTACGGTGCCATTCGCCGGCCACTGCGCCAAAGCGGCGAAGAAGGCAAAACTCGATATCAACAGCGGCACCCGTGAGCAGCTGCTCGGCGTTCCGGGCATGCTCCCGGAGATCGCGGATGCGATCATCGGCTTCAGGGAGGCCAACGGTGGCTTCCAGTCCCTGACCGAGCTGAAGAGTGGGCTGGGCCTGGATACCGCGCTGTACAAACAGCTCGCCAAATCCCTGACCGTCCCGTGAGGCGGCTGCCCTGGTGGACCTTCGGGGTGCTTCTGGTCGCCTGGAGCGCGGGCATCATGGCCGTCGTGGTGCTGAGGCCGGTGCTGATGGCGGCCGCGGTCCTCCTGCTCGTGGCCGCGATCGCGGTGGCGGTCGCCCGGCCACCGCTGACGCTGGTCGTGTTGTTGACGTCGATTGTGTTCGTGCTCGGTGCCGGCCGTGCCCAGGTGGCGCCGACGGTGGCATTGCCTCCCGGGCTGTCGAGCGCTCCGCAGTCGGTAGCCGGCATGGTGGACGACGATCCGCAGCCGCGACACAACGCAACCCGGATAAGCGTTCGGGTCGATCGCATCCTCGGGGTGTCCCTGGCCGCCGCGCGGACTCTCCGCATCCAGGCGATCGTCTACGGTGGCGTGCCGATCCACTACGGGGACCTCGTGCTGCTGGCGGGACCGCTCGAGCCGCCGCCCAGATTCGACCAGTTCGACTACCAGGCCTACCTGGCCGAACAGGGGATCGCCGGGGTCATGCCATCCGCCCGCCTGGTGCGAAACACGGCGCATTCGGGCGACCCGTTTCACACGGCGCTCTTCGCCGTCAGGCACGCCGTGGTCGGGTCGGTCGACCGCGCCTTGCCTGAACCGCAGGCTGCCCTCGTGCTGGGTGTCGTCTTCGGGTATCGGGCTGCGCTCCCGCCGACACTCGAGCAGGCCATGATCGCCAGCGGGCTGATCCACATCGTCGTGATATCCGGCCTGAAGGTCTCCCTGCTCGCGCGCATCATCACCGGCTCCGTCGGACGGGTTCTGCCTCGAGCCGCACCGGCCATCGCCCTCACCGTGATCGTCATCTATGCGCTGCTCGCCGGCGCGTCCGCCGCCGCGCTACGGGCCGCCGCGATGGGCGCGCTGGTCGTCATCGCCGGCCGGTTGCGGCGGGACACGCACGTCTACGTCTCCCTGGCGCTGACGGCCGCGATCATGCTCGCGCTGAAGCCCGACCTCGCCCGCGACGTGAGCTTCCTGCTGTCGTTCAGCGGGACGGTCGGGATCGCCACCTTCACCGATGGGATCGCGGCGCGGCTCGGGTGGATTCCCGCGGTGCTGCGGGACCCATTCGCGGCGACCGTCGCGGCCGAGGCGGCCACCTGGCCGCTGATGCTGGCGAACTTCCACCAGTTGTCGATCGTGGCCCCGCTGGCCAACGCGCTGGTTCTTCCGCTGCTGCCATTGATGATGGTGATCGGTGGCGGAGGGGCCATCCTTGGCGCCATCCTTGCCCCGGCCGGCTGGCCCGCGTTGCAAGTCGCGGGTGGCGTGGCGGCCTGGTTCCGCGGGGTCGTTCAGGCATGCGGGGCGCTGCCGGCCGCCGCGATCGTGATGCCGTACTTCCCGGCCCGCTGGCTGGCTGCCGCCGGCATCCTCAATGGCGGCGCCCTGGCCGGCATCAGGCTGCGAACCTTCCTCTGGCAGCGGAAGGTCTGGGCAGCGCTGGGCATCACGGCGCTGCTGGCCGCGGCGGTGGTGCTGATCAGCCCGGACGGCCGCGTCCATGTCTATGCCCTCGATGTGGGTACCGGATCGGCGGTCCTGGTGCGCAGCGGAGGAGGCGAGCAGGTGCTGATCGATGGCGGACCCGACGGCGACAAGTTCGCCCAGTCGATCGGCCGCGCGCTCCCGCCGACGGCCCGCGAGCTTCGCGCCTGGATCATCACCGGAGGCCGCCGCCTTCATGTAGGCGCGGCGGCGGCCGTCGTCGCCCGCTTCCGAATCGCGCAGATCATCGTCGCCGATCCCGACCCGTGGACGCCGACCCTCCGAAATGTCATCCAGCAAGCGACCGCGGCCGGCATCCCCATCAGGAGCGGCACGCCAACACTCAGCCTGCGCGACGTCCGGCTCAGTCCGCTCGGCGACGGGCGCGCTTGGGCGATTCAGGCCGCGAATGCCAGTCTCGCCGTAATCCCGCCGGACAGTCCGTGGCATGCGTTTTCTGCCGCGCTCCCGGCGGCGATCTTCACGGCCGGCGGGCCGCCGGACTGGGACGCGAGCGCGCCACCCTGCCTCGCCGTGATCCAGGTCGCGAGTCCCAGCCGAGACGCACTTCCGGCGCGGCCCCTGCTCAACAGCCTCAAGGCCTGCCAGGTGCTCCGCGCCGACCTTCGCGGGATCGTCGAGCTGATCCCGGGACCGCGGGGGTTCGTTTTGGCCGGGACCGGGTGAATGCGGCGACCGGACCTATGCCCGGCCGCCGCTCACCGCTATCTGTGTGCTCTCAGTACGGGCTGATCAGTTGTTCTGGTTGTTGTCGCCGCCGTCGCCACCGTCCCCGTGTTCGTCGCCGTCATGCGCCAGCGCCAGCTTCCAGACGGTCCCGCCGTTCGGGCAGAAGTTGGCAATGCCGTCGTGCGGGCAGACGCTGTCCGCGCTGAAGTACAGGTTGCCGTCAGGTCCAACCGTGTCCATGTTCGGGAAGTTGAGCCCCGCGGCGATCACCGAGGAGGTGTGAGTCTCGGCGTTGAACTGCACGATGTTGCCGGAGAACGGGTTCGGGAAGCCCGGCGTGCTCCACATGTTGACGAAGTAGACGTTTTCACCGTCGGACGTACAGCCGGTCACGTGCGCCAGCATCGGGTTGGCGACCTGGGTGGCCGAGCGCCCATGCACCCTGAAGAGGTTGCCGGCCAGCGTGGCGACCCAGAGACTGTCCCCCGCCCTGGCGATGCAGGTCGGGACTTCGTCGCTCGGAAAATTCGGGTACCGTCCCGGGAAGTAATGGAGGACGGTGATCCTTCCGCCATTGCTGACGAAGTCGAGCGTGTTCGACCCCGCGTCCGCGACATAGGTTCCGCCGTTGGCGGCCAGCACGCCGTTCGGGTTGGCATCGTGTTCCTGGCCGGGGATGGTCGCCGTGTAGTCATAGTCATAGGCGCCAACCCCGGCGACCTTGCGCCAGGAGCCGTTGCCTTTCACGGAGAGCAGCGCGCCGGCCTGCTGCCGCGCGGCCGCGACATCCGCCTGGCAGGCTGAATCGTTCGCGGCACACGGGTAGTTCTCGAACGCCTGCGGAAACACGCCCATGATTGCCATCAGGGTGCCACCGCGTGCGGAGAGCCCGCCCACGCCCAGGGTGTCCGGCGGCTGATTGGGCGCGTGAAATTCGGCGACCGAGAACAGATGGTCGACGAGCGGGGTGTGCGTCCCCGTCGTGGTGTTGACCCATGAGATCCGGCTGGTCCGGCCGAAACAGGTGAGCGGGTTCGATTCCGACGCCGGAATACACCGGGGCCCGCCGGTACCGGCCTCCCCGACCACCAGCTTGCCGTGGAAGAACGCGACCCCGCGCGGACTGTCGAAGCCGGATGCCACCGGCACCGGCGCTGCCACCGCCAGCGCGGGACTGGGCAACAGCACCCCCACCGCCAGCGCAAGCACGCCAAAGACGGACCTTTTCTTGAGCCCCATCGATTGCCTCCTCGTGAGCGCCAGCCTTCGGCGCTCGAACCATCGACCCGACCTTTCCCACGGGCCAGCCTATAAGAAGTCGACCACAATTGCAACAGGCAGTTACGCAAGCCACTCGGTGCGGCCTGTTCCCGTAGCACCGACCAGCTGTGGCTGGTGCGGGCACAAAAAACGCGGCCGGATCGCTCCGGCCGCGTCCCAACGTCGATGAATTCGAACTTAGCGGGCGGTCTCGCGCGCCTCCACCTTGTTGGGGGCCGCCGAGCCCTGGACATGCATCAGGTTCTCGACGCCGTTGACGCCGCGGACCTTGAGCACCGCCTTCTCGATCGAGGCGATCTCATAGGCGTTCTCCACCTGGCCGCGAATCGTGACGACCCCGGATTCGACATCCAGGTTGAGCCGGCCCTTGGGCAGGCTCGAGTCGCGGAAGACCTCGCTCTCGACCCGGTCGCGAAGCGTCAGGTCGTCGACGGGCGCGCTCCCTGACCGGAGGTGGATCATTTTTTGCGAGAAGCCATTGGCATTGGAGCTGGCGCGGTTTCCGATCTGGCTCAGGTTGCCGCTGAGGCGGCGAACCGTCGCCGAGATCTGGGCGGCCGCCTGCGCGCGGCGGGTCGCGCCGCGCTCCGGATCCAGGAAGTAGAAGAGCGCCGCGCCGCCGATGGCGCCGGCGACGATCGACACGAGGCTGGGCCGGTTTTGCTGCCCGGGGAGGCGCTTCTTCGCCTGCTTGATCGCGTTGCTCGACTCGAACGAGAGACGCGGCAGCTTCAGGTTGCCCAGCTTCAGGTCTGGCATCTTCACGTCCCCGATCTTGTCCGGCAATTTCGGCAGCTTGACGTCCGGCAGCTTGATTTCAGGCGTTTGAACTTTAGGCACCCTTGGTGACCCCCTTGGTTACTTGCTCGCCAAGCCGATCGCTACCGGCTTGCACGATATTTCCATGGCTGAGAACGCCGACCAGCGAGCCGTTTTCGACCACGGCCAGCCGGCGGATCTCCTCCTTCTCCATCTTGCGCCCGGCCTCCGCCAGGTCATCGTCCGGCGCCACGGTGGTCACGCCCTTGCTCATGACGTGCTCCGCGGTCTCGTTGCGCAGGTCATGACCTTCCGCGACGCAGCGAACCACGATATCCCGGTCCGTCACCACGCCGATGAGCTTGTTGCCCTCGACGATCGGAAGGAACCCGGCGTTCTGGTCCTTCATCTTGCGCGCGACGTCGATCAGCCGGTCGCTCTTCGACCCCGAGACGATGGTCTTGGCCATCGCTTCCCTTACTTTCACGTGCTCCACCTCCTGGAACTGCTTTGAGGATTATTTGTAAGTCGTCGAGTATACTATAAATTGATATTTGCGCTAACAAGTACCCAGGAGGAGACCGATATGGCTGAGCCTGAAGCGTCGTCGATCGCCGGCGGACCCACGCCCGATCCCCCGCTCGAGCCGGAGGATGTGGCGGAGAAAGTGGCGAAGGACACCGAGGACAAGCCGCTACCGCAGAAGGCCAAGGGCGTCCTGACGGAGCTCGATCGAGAGGTCTCGGGCGAGTACGAGGCCAAGCAGGAGCGCGAGGCCACCCCGTAACCGGTGCCGGCAGCCCGGGCCCGTCATCCGGCACGGACCCTCAGGCGAACAGCGACTTCAGCTCGGCGGCAGCCTCCGCCTTGAGCAGGGCCAGGGTGCAGGACTTCGGTGGCTTGTCCGGCCGCCAGCGAACGAAACCGACCCCATGGCGAAACCGATCGTTCTCCAGCCGGTCGAAGGCCACCTCGCAGACCAGTTCCGGCCGCAGCGGTTCCCAGCCCAGGTCGCGGTCCCCCGACCAGCGGCTCGGCCCGCCGGGGGCGCGCCCGCCCTCGAAGCTGGACCCGCCGCGGAGCGGCTCCAGCATGCTGACCAGCTCGCGGCGTTGCGCATCGTCGAAGCCGGACGTGTGCCCGACGTACTCCAGCGTCTTGCCGCGATAGACCCCGAGCAACAGCGAGCCAACCCGCTTGCCGTCGTTGCCCCAGCGGAAGCCTCCGACGACGCAGTCCGCCGTCCGCTGTTCTTTCACCTTGATCATGGCCCGCTTGTCCGGGTGGTAGACATCATCGAGTCGCTTGGCCACGATGCCGTCGAGCCCGGTGCCGCGGTACTCCTTGAGCCAGTTCAGCGCCACCTCGCGATCGGTTGTGGCCGGACTGAGCAAGATCGACCCCGGCCGTGGCCCCAGCAGCGTCTCCAGCCGGCGGCGGCGCTCCCGGAGGGGGACCTCGAGCAGGCTCTCGTCCCCGTCGGCCAGCAGGTCGAAGGCGATGTACGAGGCCGGCTGCGTCTCCGAGAGCATCTTGACGCGTGAGGCGGCCGGATGGATCCGGTTCGTCATCGCATCGAAATCCGTCCCGGCCCCGGTGAAGACCACGATCTCGCCGTCGAGGACGACTCGTTTCGGTTTGATCGATTGAATCGCCGGGACGAGTTCCGGAAAGTACCGGGTCAGGACTTTCTGGTTGCGGCTGTGCACGATCACCTCGTCACCGTCGCGGAAGGCGACCGCGCGGAAGCCATCCCACTTCGGTTCGTACTGCCAGGCGTCGCCCCTGGGAAGCTCCGACTGGACCTTCGCTTCCATGGGACTGAACGGTGGCATGACGCCCAGGGGCATGAGTCATATACTAAATTCATGCCCCTGCTGGCCAAACCTGTCGTCGTGCTGAAGGACACCTTCGGGCGCGTCGCCGACGACCTGCGGATCTCGGTGACGGACCGCTGCAACTTCCGATGCATCTATTGCATGCCGGCGGCGGGCCTCCCCTGGATCGCGCGCGACGAGGTCCTGTCCTTCGAGGAGATCACCCGGGTCACGCGCATCCTGGTCCGGGATTGCGGCGTCAGGACCATCCGCCTCACCGGCGGCGAACCCCTGGTCCGCAAAGGCATTGAAGACCTCACCGGCATGATTGCCGCCCTGGATGACGGGCTCGACATCGCGATGACGACGAACGGCATCCTTCTCGAGGAGAAAGCGAAGGCGTTGAAGGAGGCCGGCCTCTCCCGGCTGAATATCAGTCTCGACACCCTCCAGCGAGAACGGTTTCGGAACCTGGCGCGGCGCGACGCGCTCGACCGGGTGCTGGCGGGGATTCGCGCGGCGCGGGAGGCGGGCTTCACCCGCATCAAGCTCAATGTCGTCGTCATGCGGGGCCGCAACGATGACGAGGTTCTGGACTTCGCGCGACTGGCCCGCCGCGACGGCTATGAAGTCCGATTCATCGAGTTCATGCCGCTCGATGCCGACGGCATCTGGACGCCGGAGACGGTGGTGGCGAGTCGCGAGATCATCGAGACCATCGATCGCGAGTTTCCCATCGAGCCGGTGTCCAACGAGCGGCCGGCACCGGCGAACCGGTTTCGCTTCAGCGACGGCGCGCCCGGTGGCATCGGCGTGATCCCCTCGGTGAGCGACGCCTTCTGCAAGGTCTGCAACCGGATTCGTCTCACCGCGGAAGGCCATCTGCGGACCTGCCTGTTTTCCCTGCGGGAGCATGATGTCAGGGCGTTGCTGCGGACCGGTGCGTCAGACGATTCGATTCGCGAGTTCGTCAGGGCCGCGGTCTGGCAAAAAGAAGAGGGGCACAAGATCGGCCAGGCTGATTTCGTTCGGCCGGCCAAGACGATGAGCCAGATTGGCGGCTAGAAGCAAAGCCCGCTGACCCGCGATCCTGGATGCCGGGTGAAATTCATCACCATGCCGTTCTGACTCTGGTAGCGGGCGCTGGTCGGAGAGATCAGCGTCATGATGCCGTTGTCGATGGCATTGCCATAGCCGGGCGGCGGATTGCCGTTGCCGCCTGACGCCTTCCCGGTCGGATCCCAGTAGCTGCCGTCGAAGTCGACCGCGACCGGGTAGTCCAGGCCGCAATGGGTGTACAGCGGGAAGCGATAGTGCACGCCGGGCGTGACGTGTGCCGAGTGCGGAACGAAGCGATACTGGCCGTTTGCGAGGGCCTGGGGTGGAATCGAGAGCGTGGCCGGTGGCAGGTCGCGCACCGCCGATGATCGGCCCTCCACCACCAGCGCGGCGGCCAGCAGCACCGCCAGGACCACGACGGCAAGGAGCAGCACCCGGGTTGGAATCTGCATCCGGGAGACCGAGACCACCCGCCAGAAACCCCGACGTGACGTCGCCATCGCTTAGACCTTAGACGAGCGGACCTACAATTTGTTCCAGTGAAAATCGCGATTGGGACTGACGAGCGGACCCGCGTGACCGATGTCGTCGCCGAATACCTCCAGAACAAGGGCATCGAGGTCGAACGCTTCGGACCGCTGGGCAGCAACGCGATGGATTGGGCGGACGTCGGCCGTGCGGTCGGCGAGCGGGTGGCCGCGGGGATCGTCGACCAGGGCGTGCTGTTTTGCTGGACAGGCACCGGCGTCTCGATCGCCGCCAACAAAGTCGCGGGCGTCCGCGCGGCGCTCTGCCACGATGCGGAGACGGCCCGCGGCGCGCGCAAATGGAACGATGCCAACGTGCTGGTGATGAGCCTCCGCTCGACATCCGATTCGGTCGCGCGCGAGATCTGTGACGCCTGGCTCGCGGCCGAGCCGGATGCCGCCGAGCAGCCGATCATCAGCAAGCTCGGGGCCATCGAGAAACGCGCGTGATCACGCTGATCCACGGCACCGAAGGCTACCTTGTCGATCGAGCGGCGCGCAGCCTGCTCGAACCGTTGCGGGTGGGCCTGACGCTCGAATTCAACTACGAAGATTTGCAGGCGGATACCCTCGGGGCGGACGCCTTCGGGGAGAAAGCCTCGACGCTGC